>NZ_JBIALD010000005.1:0-292116 GCF_042873115.1 Streptomyces sp. NPDC005017
CCGCCGAACCAGTTACTCACGGGGGTTCTGGTGTTCGACGGCGGCCGCTGCGGGCGGACACCCCCCGCCCCGTCCCCTCCCCGCCGTACGCGGCTGACGCCCCCGCCCGTGGGCGCTTCGCGTCGCACGCGTCTCCCGTCCTGTCCGTGGCTGCTGCGCGTCGCACGTGTCTTCCGTCCTCGTCCGTAGCCGCCGCGTGCCGTACGCGCCTTCCGCCCCGCCCGTGCCCCCTCCGTGCAGCCCGCGACCGCCTGCCGCCGCGGGCATGCGTGCCGCCAGGGGCGGCAGGGGTGGGCGCTGGGGGTCCCCTCTGGGGGAGGCACCTCGTCGCGCCGAGTTGCGCGCCGCACCGTCCTCAGCAACCGCCGGGCGGTACGTCGCTGACGCCGAGCCGCGAAACGTCCCCACGAGGGGGGCATATCGGAACGCCGAGTTTCGCAGCGCCCTGGTCGTCAGGCTCTTTTCGCGGCTGTGCCCGCGCCGAGAGCGCCTCGTTGGGGGCGGATTCCCGCGGGGACCGCGCGGGCCCGGGCGGGGGTGCCCGTCCAGCACGTGCCTCGGCGGGCCAGCAGGCGGGTGAGCCAGAGTTCGAGGGAGACGAGTTCGGCGAGGCCGTCCAGAGGGAGTACCTCGCCCGCGGCCGCGGAGCGGAGGGCCTTGCGGACCACTCGGGCCTCGATCAGGCCGGCCTGCGCCAGCAGAGGCGTGTCGAAGAGGGCGATGAGGGTGTCGGCCGCCACGCGCAGGCCCGTCCGGGCGGCCGCTGCCGTGGGGGCGTGGGAGGGAGCGCCCCAGCCCGGCGGAAGGTCGGGCACGCCCGCGCCCTTCAGGACGGTGCTCAGGATGGACGCCCGGGCGCCCGGCTGGACGCGGAGGGCCTCGGGGAGCGCGCGGCAGGCGCGGACGACCTGGTTGTCCAGGAACGGCGCGTGCAGGCGCTGGAAGCGGATCTCCGCGGCCTGCTCGAGGACGCGGATGTCGGCGGCCGTACGGGCGAGGGCGGCACGCGCGCGGTAGTCGCCGGGGCGTTGTCCGGGGCCCACTCCGGAGCGATGGGTGGCGGCCTGCAAGCGAATCGATACTTCGGCCAGTGCCTCTCCGGTGAGCCAGCGGGCGGCCGGGCCCGGGCCGCCCCAGGCCAGGGCGGCGAGGGAGGCGTCGGCCGCGCCGCCGGGGTCGTCGAAGCGGCGGTCGAGGAGGCGGGTGGCGAGGTTCTCCACGCCGGTGCGGTAGGAGGTGCGGGCCAGCCTGCGTGCGGCGGCGTACACGCGCGCGGGGACCATCACGGAGCCGTCCGCCCTGGCCAGGGCGGCGACCGGGCGGACCAGGTGGCGTCTCTTGCGGTCCATCAGGAGGTCGGCGAGCCGGGCGGGGTGGGCGTCCAGGACCTGGCGGGCCCCGTGGCCGGTGAAGTGGTCGGCGCTGCCCGCGGCGAGCCGGGCGCGGTGGCGGGCGGCCGTCACCAGGCACGGGCTGGGTTCGTCGGTGAGCGGGCCGTCGAGCTCGGCGTACGGCAGGGTGTCCTCGCCGCCGGTCACCACGACGTGGTGCAGACGCGGGTTGGCCGCGAGTTCACCCGCGCGCTCCAGTTCGGCCTCGGTGCCGCCGACGGCGAGGTCGTTGAAGGTGACGGCGAGGAGCCGTTCGCCCGCGCCCGTGCCGTGGCCGAGGACCGTGCCGGGCATGCCGGGCAGGCCCGCCGCGAGGAGGGCCAGGGTGCTGGAGGCGGGACCGCCGGAGAGGTCGGCGCCGATGCCGGGGACCGGTGTCCCGCGTTGGGCCCGTCGTTCGGCGGGGCCCATCCCCGGTACCGGGCCGGGGTCGATGCCCGTGCCCGGGACGTGCCGGGGCGCGGCCAGGCGGGCGCGGACGGCGTCGACGAGTGCCTCGCGCACGGCGCCTACGGCGCTGCCGGGGTCGGCCGGGGGCGCGGCCACCGCGAGGGAGGCGACGGGCTCGTAACCGGCGACCTCGCGCGCCCCGGCGCGCAGGATCAGCGCGTGACCCGGCGGAACGCGTCGCACGCCGTCGTAGGGCGTGGAGTCGTAGAGCGCGGCGGGAACGTCCGGAGCGGCGAGCAGCGCGGCGAGATGGCCGAAGTCGAGGTTGGCCTCGATCAGGTCGGCGAGCGGCAGGGCGGCGGTGGCGTAGGCGGTGCCGCCGGCCCAGGGGGTGTGGAACACCGGGCGGGCGCCCGCGAGATCACCGCACACGGTGACGCGGCGGCCGACCTGGACCACGGCCGTGTAGCTGCCGGCCCAGGCGGTGAGATGGCGCAGGGCGCCGCCACGCGCGGTGAACAGGCCGAGGCGCAGTTCCTCGTCGCTGGCGCCGCAGGTACCCAGGACGGCGAGGCGGTTGTGCTCGTCGGCCTTGACGACGCGCACCTCGTCGGGCCGCCAGTCGCCGACCGCCCACAGCGGGTCGGGGTCGCCCCACAGGAGTTGGGAGCCGACCGGATGGAGGGTCTCGCCTTCGTACCCGGTGGCGCCCGCGGAGCCGGGGGCGACGGCCCCCGCGGCGGCGCTGCTCCATCCCACCAACCACCGCATCGACGCCTCCACGAGCTGTGGACAATCAGTGCACCGTACGAACGGTTCACCATGCTGCCACGAAGAACGCGTCACAGAGGGCTGGCGGAGCCGCTTGCGCCACGTGGAGTGCGGCGGTGGTCACCGGGTCGACCGCCCGGTGGGGCGGGGCGCGTGCGACGTGAATGCGCCCCCGAGTGAGCCCCCGAAACCCCGTGCGCGCCCTCAACTCCCATGGTCGGGGGGCTGATCACGCATCGGACCTGGAGGCGATTTTCGGCCAATTCTGGGCTGTGGACCGTGTATTGGGCTTCCGCCGCACACGCTCCGTACAGGCTCTGCGCCCGGCCCTGCGCGCGCAGCCCGGGAGGCGTAACCCGCCCCCCGGACCGGTCCGCCGCCCGCGGGGATGGAGGCGGCGGTGTCCCCCAGCCCACTGGATCCAGTACAGCGGGCCGACCCACGCATCAGCCATGGAACCGCTCCCCGAATGGCCGGAGTAGAGCGCACGCACAGGCGCACGGCCACACGTCGGGGGCACGCCGCAACACACCGTGCCCGGCCCGTACTTGAGTGCGGGCAACAATCCCGCCAACCGGAACAATGCCCCTTAACGCTTGGGATGCGGCGAACTACGCTGGGTTTACGAATGCCGCGTGGTTATGCCAGCGCGGCAGCCGTCTGTGTCGAGGGGTGGCGCATGTCCAGGGAGCAACGCGGGCCGAACGAGAAACTCGGCGCCGTTCTCGCCCTCGCGGGAATCAGCAACGCAGGCCTCGCGCGGCGCGTCAACGACCTCGGCGCACAACGCGGGTTGACGCTTCGCTACGACAAGACGTCGGTGGCGCGCTGGGTGTCGAAGGGCATGGTGCCGCAGGGCGCCGCTCCGCACCTGATCGCGGCCGCCATCGGCCAGAAGCTGGGCCGTCCCGTGCCGTTGCACGAGATCGGCCTGGCGGACGCCGACCCCGCGCCCGAGGTCGGCCTGGCCTTCCCCAGAGACGTCGGCCAGGCGGTCAGGTCGGCCACCGAGCTCTACCGTCTCGACCTGGCCGGCCGCCGCGCCGGCTCCGGCGGCATCTGGCAGTCGCTGGCCGGATCGTTCGCCGTGACCGCGTACGCGACGCCCGCGTCCCGTTGGCTGATAACCCCGGCCGACAGTTCGGTCGCGCGCGAGGCCGGCCACACGGAGGGCTCGGGCGCACCGCTCAAAGTCGGCCACAGCGATGTGCGCAAGCTGCGGGAGGCCGCCGAGGACGCCCGGCGCTGGGACTCCAAGTACGGTGGCGGGGACTGGCGTTCGTCGATGGTCCCCGAGTGTCTGCGGGTGGAGGCGGCCCCTCTGCTGCTGGGCTCCTACTCCGACGACGTCGGCCGGGCCCTGTTCGGCGCGAGTGCCGAACTCACCCGTCTCGCGGGCTGGATGGCCTTCGACACGGGACAGCAGGAAGCGGCCCAGCGCTACTACATCCAGGCCCTGCGCCTGGCCCGGGCCGCCGCGGACGTCCCCCTCGGGGGCTACGTCCTCGCCTCCATGTCGCTCCAGGCCACCTACCGAGGCTTCGGCGACGAGGGCGTCGACCTCGCCCAGGCCGCCCTGGAGCGCAACCGCGGCCTGGCCACCGCGCGCACGATGAGCTTCTTCCGGCTCGTCGAGGCACGCGCCCACGCGCGCGCCGGTGACGCCCAGGCCGCCGGCGCCGCCCTGAAGGCCGCCGAGGGCTGGCTGGAGCGCTCACGCGACGGCGACAACGACCCCGGCTGGCTCGGCTTCTACTCCTACGACCGCTTCGCCGCGGACGCCGCCGAGTGCTACCGCGACCTCAAGGCACCCCGCCAGGTCCGCCGCTTCACGGAGTACGCCCTGTCCAAGCCGACGGAGGAGTTCGTGCGCTCCCACGGCCTGCGGCTGGTCGTCTCCGCCGTGGCCGAGCTGGAGTCGGGCAACCTCGACGCGGCGTGCGAGCAGGGCGTGCGGGCGGTGGAGGTCGCCGGGCGCATCTCGTCGGCCCGGACCACGGAGTACGTGAAGGATCTCCTGCACCGCCTCGAACCCTACGGGGACGAGCCGCGCGTGGTGGAGCTGCGCGAGAGGGCCCGGCCCCTGCTGATGACTCCGGCGTAGCGGCGGGGAGCCCCGACGTCCGTCCGTACCGGTGACAGGGCCGCCGCCGGCCGTACGCGTGCCCGCGGTGACGCCCCGGGCCGCCGCACCCCCCGCGTTCCCGGACGGACACCGCGAAGGCACTGGGTTTCAAACGATTGTCAGTGGCGCAGTGCACTATCGAACCCGGGAGGTGGAGCCAGGTGCGTTCAATCGGGTACGACTGCGATGTGCTCGTGATCGGCGGTGGGATCGTCGGGCTGTCGACCGCGTACGCGGTCACGCGTGCCGCGCCCGGCACCCGTGTGACGGTGCTGGAGAAGGAGCCGGGTCCCGCCCGGCACCAGACCGGCCGCAACAGCGGAGTGATCCACAGCGGCATCTACTACCGTCCCGGCTCGCTCAAGGCGCGCTACGCCGTGCGGGGCGCCGCCGAGATGGTCAAGTTCTGCGCCGAGTACGGCATCGACCACGCCGTCACCGGCAAGCTGATCGTCGCCACCGAGCGCTCGGAGCTGCCCCGGCTGCACGGACTCGTGCAGCGCGGCCGGGAGAACGGCATTCCGGTGCGGGAGCTGGGTTCCGCGCAGATCGCCGAGTACGAGCCGGAGGTGCGCGGCCTCGCGGCCATACACGTCGGCAGCACGGGCGTGTGCGACTTCGTCGGGGTCGCCCGGCAGCTGGCCGAGGCGTCCGGCGCCGAGATCCGCTACGGCGCGCAGGTCGCCCGGGTGGACCGCCGCCCCGACCTCGGGGTGGCCGTGCGGACCTCCCGGGGCGACATCGTCCGGGGCCGCGTCCTGGTGAACTGCGCCGGGCTGCGCTGCGACGAGATCGCCCGGATGACCGGCGACGAGCCCGAGATGCGGATCGTCCCGTTCCGGGGCGAGTACTACGAGCTGGCCCGGCCCGACCTGGTGCGCGGCCTCGTCTACCCGGTGCCCGACCCCGCCTTCCCCTTCCTCGGCGTCCACCTCACGCGCGGGTTCGACGGCGGTGTCCACATCGGGCCCAACGCGGTGCCGGCGCTCGCCCGCGAGGGCTACGGCTGGTCCACCGTGCGCCCCCGCGAGCTGGCCACCACCCTCGCCTGGCCCGGGGCCTGGAAGATGGCCCGCCGCCACTGGCTCTACGGTGCGGGCGAGCTGCACCGCTCCCTGTCCCGGTCCGCCTTCACCGCGGCGGTGCGCTGGCTTCTGCCCGCCGTGACAGCTCGGGACCTGGTGCCCGCCCCGGCCGGGGTCCGGGCCCAGGCCGTACTGCGCGACGGCACCCTCGTCGACGACTTCCTGATCAAGGAGGGGGACCGGGCCGTCCACGTCCTCAACGCCCCCTCCCCCGCCGCTACCGCCTCCCTGCCGATCGGCCGGGAGGTGGCCCGCCTGGCGCTGACGGCCCTGGCCCGGGTCTGAGACGGGCGGGACCGACCGTGAGGCGGGTGGCCGGTGGCGGGGTGTGGGGTCGTTGGCGAGTGGCCGGTGGCCGGTGGCCGGTGGCCGGTGGCGAGGGCATCGGACGGGTCGCGGGGAATCCTTCGCTTGCGTCCTGGGCGGCGGGGTCAGGTGCTGCCGTCCGGGGGCGGGAGGTCGGCTGAGGTGACCTCCTCCATGGCCGGGCGGCCGAAGGCCATGCGTGCTGGGGCTCCGGGACGCGGTGCCGCCGGGCGGCAGAAGGACGTGCGCGCGGAGGCTCCAGGACCCGGTGCCGCCGACCGGCCGAAGGGCGTGCCCACGGGGGCTCCGGGACGCGGTGCCGCCGGGCGGCAGAAGGACGTGCCCACAGGGGCTCCGGCGCCCGGTGCGCGTCCCCGCCGGGCCGCGCACCGCCCCCGGCCCGCCGCGCGGACGCCCCGCGCATCCCGCCGCCGTAGACTCGACCCCACTGTGTCTGAGTCGCCCCACACCCCCGCAGCCCCGCTTCCCCGCGCCAAGGGAGAGCCCCGTTTCCCCGACGGCCCGAAGGCCGACCCCGCCGGGTCGCACTTCGAGCGGCGGATCCGGAGCTTCCAGCCGCGCCGCAGCCGTGTCACCGCCGGTCAGGCCGACGCGCTCCAGCGCCTGTGGTCCAGGTGGGGCCTGGACATCGACGGCCACAAGATCCCCGACCTCGGCGAGCTGTTCGGCAACGACCGCCCCGTCGTCCTGGAGATCGGCTTCGGCATGGGCGAGGCCACGGCGCAGATGGCCGCCGCCGACCCGCACACCAACATCCTGGCCGTGGACGTCCACACGCCGGGCCAGGGCAATCTCCTCGGCCTCGCCGACCGCACCAGCCTGTCCAACGTCCGTGTCGGCAACGGCGACGCGATCATCCTGCTCCGCGAGATGCTCCTCCCCGACTCCCTCGACGGGCTGCGCGTGTACTTCCCCGACCCCTGGCCGAAGAAGCGGCACCACAAGCGCCGCCTCATCCAGCCGGAGTTCCTCACCCTCGCGGCCACCCGCCTCAGACCGGGGGCCCTGGTGCACTGCGCCACGGACTGGGAGCCCTACGCCGAGCAGATGCTGGAAGTCCTGACGGCCCACCCCGACTTCGAGAACACCCAGGACGACGGCGGCTTCGCACCACGCCCCGCCCACCGGCCGCTGACCCGTTTCGAGGGCCAGGGGCTGGACAAGGGCCACGTCGTGAACGATCTGCTGTTCCGCCGCGTGAAGCCTGTCGGGGCCACAGAGACCGCGGAGACCGATCAGTCCACCGCTTACGGAGCCCCCACCCCCCACGAACCTCCCGGCGCCTGAGCCCCTTACGCAACTGCGGGGCGCGCCCCTGTCTCGTTAGGGTCGATGTCGTGGCCATCTTTCCCCCGTACCCGACACCCCCCGCACAGGACCCGCTCGGCCGCGGCTCGCGGCGGCACCCGCACTGGTGGCAGCGCGTCTGGGTGCGCTACGCGGCGCTGACGGTCCTTCTCGCGCTCTCCGGCCTCGTGATCCTGGCCCTGGTGCGCGAACAGACCGGTACGGACGGCTTCCTGGTGGGCCTGGGCCTCGCGGTGCTGCCCGTGCCGCTGCTCATAGCCGCGTTCCGCTGGCTGGACCGGGTGGCGCCGGGCCCCTGGCGGAACCTGGTCTTCTGCTTCGCCTGGGGGGCCTGCGCGGCGGCGCTGATAGCCATCGTCGCCAACAGCTTCGCCACGAGATGGATAGCCACCGCGACGGCCGACCCGACCAGCGCGGACACCCTCGGCGCCACGCTGGTGGCGCCGGTCGTCGAGGAGTCCGCGAAGGCCGCCGCGCTGTTGCTGGTCTTCCTGTTCCGCAGAGGCGACTTCACCGGGATCGTCGACGGGGTCGTCGTCGCCGGTGTCACCGCGACCGGGTTCGCGTTCACCGAGAACATCCTCTATCTGGGCAACGCCTTCGGCACCGACCAGCTCGCCGGCGACTCGGGCATCGCCTCGGTGACGGCCGCGACCTTCTTCGTCCGCGTGATCATGTCCCCGTTCGCGCATCCGCTCTTCACCGTGCTGACCGGCATCGGCTTCGGCGTCGCCGCGCTGTCCGGCGAACGCCAGCGTCTGCGCCGCGTGCTGCTGCCGCTGGCGGGCCTGCTGACGGCGATGGGCGTGCACGCGCTGTGGAACGGCTCGGCGACCTTCGGCCCGTACGGCTTCTTCGCGGTGTACGGGGCGTTCATGGTCCCCGCGTTCGGCCTGCTGACCTGGCTGGTGATCTGGACCCGGCAGCGCGAACTGCGCACGGTGCGCGAGGAACTGCCCGCTTATGTGGCGGCGGGCTGGCTGACGCCCGGGGAGCCGTACGCGCTCGGCTCGATGCGGGCCCGCCGGACGGCCCGTCAGTACGCCCGGCACCACCTCGGCTCACCGGGCAGACGGCAGGTGGCGCAGTACGAGGCGTACGCGACCTCGCTGGCGTTCCTGCGGCACCGGGGGCGCAGGGGCCGCGCCGGCGCGGACTTCGTCGTACGGGAGCGCGAGCTGCTGCACGAGCTCTGGGCCCGGCGCGAGGCGGCCCGCCCGGCACTCCGGTACGCGGTGAGGACGACTGCTCCCGCGCCGCAGTACTACGGGCCCTACGGGTCCTACGGACACCACGGGTACGGCGTCCAGGGACTTCCCGGCGGCCGTCCCGTCCACAACCCGTACCGCACATGAGGAACCGGCAGCCCTGACGTCGGGGGGTTGCCGTCAGGACCGCCGGGGATCGGGGAAGTCCTCGAGCGGTGTGCGCGCCGGGGCGCACGGCCGGGGACCTCCCGGGTCGTCAGGGGTTGAGGCCCTTGCTCTGGAGCCAGGCCATCGGGTCCACGTCGCCGCCGCCGGTGTGCACCTCGAGGTGCAGGTGCGGACCGGTGACGTTGCCGGTGGCACCCACGCGTCCGATCACGTCACCGGTGTTGACCTGCTGGCCGACGCTGACGTTGATCGAGGACTGGTGGGCGTACCAGACCTCGGTGCCGTCCTCGAGGGTGAGGACGGTGCGGTAGCCGTAGGAACCGCTCCAGCCGGCCTCGGTGACCGTTCCGGTGTGGACCGCCTTCAGCGGGGTACCGGTGGGAGCGGCGAAGTCCAGACCCGTGTGGTAGCCGGAGGACCACATGGAGCCGGCCTGTCCGAAGACGGAGGTGAGCGTGTACGAGGAGGTCGGCAGCGTGTACTGGCGGGCCAGCTCGGCGAGGCGCTCGGCCTCGGCCTTCTTGCGGGCCTCCTCCTCCGCGGCGGCCTTCTCGGCGGCGGCCTTGGCCTCCGCCTCCTTCTCGGCCTTGGCGGCGGCTTCGGCGGCCTGCTTCTCAGCGGCGGCCTGCGCGGCCTCGACGGCCCTGGCCTCGGCCTGGTCCTGCTGCTGCTCGGCCTGCGCCATGATGCGGGCGCGCAGGGCCTCACCGGCGTCGGTGGTGCCCTCGGTGGTGTCGGCCGTGGTGGTGCCGATGGAGCTGAGCGGGGACGCGGCCTGCGGCGTCTCCTCGACGGGCTCCTCACCCGGCAGGAAGGAGCTGACGGAGGGCAGGTCGGGCATGGAGATGGCGACCGGCGGCTTGCCGGACTGGGCGCTGGCCATACCGCCGGCACCCACGGCGGCTATGACGCCGACGCCGAGGACGGTGGAGCTGCGGGCGAGACCGCCGCCGCGCTGCTTGGAGACCCGGTGCTTGCCGCGCACGGGACGGACGGAGTCCGCGGTGGGGTTCCACTCCTCCCACGGGCCGTCGTCGGTGCGGGGACCGCCGTAGACGAAGGTCTCGGTGTCGGCGGTGCGCTGGCCCGGCACGAACGGGGCTTGCGGGACAGGCGGGTTGGACGCCACGTGGGCGTGCTCCTTTCCTTCCTTCTCGCCTACCGGGTTAGCTGACGGGTTCGGAGCAGGAAGGTCTCCTACGCGCGTATATCTGCCGATTTCGCGGCGGATTACGCCCGATTCACCCCAAGTTGGTGGTTCCCCGGTTCCCTTGCGGGATTCGGCGCGTGCGCACGGAGCCGCCTCTTGTGACGGCTGGGACGACCGCGCTGCGTTATCGGACGTTAATAGAACCGGGTGCCTAATTCCAAGCCGTTCAGCTTGATCATTACAGTTTCCGGCCAGGACTTTCGGACCATGAACGGCCAAAAACGGGCGACTTGACCGCGACTCGGTACCGCCCCAGTTTCTGACGGTGACTCAGATGTTATGCGGAGGGCAGTCGTCCGATCACCTGGGGTGACATCGGCCCCTCTCAGGCCCGCTCCCGCGCCGCCGCTCCCGGCCGCCGTACGGCGAGCAGCGCCATGTCGTCACCGAGCGCGCCCCCGGTGTGCCGACGCACCTCCCCCACGAGGGTCTGGAGCAGTTGCTCAGGCCCGCGGAAGACCCGGCCGGCGAGCCGGGCCCCGGGGTCGTAGAACACCCCGTCGGCGTCGCGCGCCTCGGACAGCCCGTCGGTGTGGAGGAGGAGCGTGGCCCCGGCGGGGAAGGGCCGTTCCTCGGCCTGTACCGGGAGGGGCTCCAGGTCTCCCAGGCCCAGCGGCAGCGCCGCGACGCGTGGCTCCAGGGTGTGCAGGGTGCCGTCGGCGTGCAGCACGAACGGGGGCGGGTGCCCGCGGTGGAGCAGGCGTACGATCCCGTCGCCGTGCGGGAGTTCGGCGAGCACGGCGGTCGTGAACCCCTCCTCGGCCTCCGGCCCGAGCCGCCGCCCCACATCGCGCTCCAGGGCCCGCTCCAGGCGCTGGGCGATCGTCTCCAGTGCGGCCTCCTGCTCGGCCGCCTCCCGGAACGCCCCGATGACGACGGCGACCGCGGACACCGCGCCCATGCCCTTGCCGCGGACGTCCCCGACCACGAGCCGTACGCCGTGCGGGGTGTCCTGCACGGCGTACAGGTCGCCGCCGATGAAGGCGCCCCGCTGTGCGGCCTCGTAGCGGGCGGCGATCTCGAAGCCGCCGATCCGTCCGGGGGGTTGGGGCAGCACCGCACGCTGGGCGGCCTCGGCGATCTCCCGCACCGAGGCGAGCCGCTCGCTGCTGCGGCGCACCAGGTTGTTGATGACGACGGCCAGGAAGGCCACCGTCCCCACGGTGATCTCCTCGGTGACCGACTCGGCCTCCAGCGCGATACCGAGGAAGACGTGCACCACCACCACGACCACGAGCGCGACCAGACCGGTGAGCAGCGTGCCGCGCCGGGAGTAGAGCGGGGCGGCGACCAGGGGTGCGGCGGTGAAGAAGGGGGCGGCCGTGTGCACGGAGGGGGTGAGCAGGTCGTAGACGGCCCCGACGCCGATCAGCAGGGCGGGCAGGGCGCGGACGAAGGTCCGGGTCCAGGAGGCCCGCCGTCGTTCGGCGGGCGGCGGGCCGACGCGCCGGCCGCGCGCACCGGCGCCCCTCTCCTCACCCGGCGCCACCCTGTCTCCCGCAGCCTTGGTCGCGGGCCGCCGCTCGGCCGCGTCCGTCCAGGGTCACGGCCCCGGGCGTGGGCGGCGAGCGGGGGCGGTCCGACCGGGGGAGAAGAGGAGTGGGAAGCGAAGGGACCGAAGGGAGACGACTCAGGGCCGGTGCCCATTCGCATGGACACCGGCCCTGAGTCTTCAGTAGCGGGGACAGGATTTGAACCTGCGACCTCTGGGTTATGAGCCCAGCGAGCTACCGAGCTGCTCCACCCCGCGTCGATGAAACCAGTGTACGCCATCCGCGGGACCGGACGCACAGCGGTTTCCCCCGCCCCCGCCGAGCGGCCTTTCCGCCCTTCGGAGGAGCGGGCCGTGGCCCTGCCGCCGCAGGGCCACGGCCCTTCAGGACTTCAGCCCGGCAGATGCAGATTGGGCGCCTTGGCCGACTCCTCGTACGCGGGGAGCACGACGACGTCGACGCCGTGGGCCGCGAGCAGTCCGCTGCCGTCGGCGGCGGTGACGAAGGTGTCGGGCTCGCGCCAGGCGGTGACGACCCGGCGTACACCCGCGTCGAGGATGAGCCGGGCGCAGGGAGCCGGGCGGGAGGCGCGGTGGGCGCAGGGCTCCAGGCTGGAGTAGACGGTGGCGCCGGGCAGCCGCGGGTCGGCCGGGTCGATCTTGGCGAGCGCGGCCTCCTCGGCGTGCGCGACGGGGTCGCCACCCTCGCGGGAGTGGCCGCGGGCCAGCTCGGTGCCGTCGGCGGCGACCACGACGGCACCGACGCTGAACGCGGTCTCCGAGGGCGGGCACAGCGCCGCCAGCTCGCAGGCCAGGGCCAGCCAGTGCCGGTCGGCGGGAACGGCGAGGCCCGCGCCGCCGGGCTGCGTGGGCTCGTAGCGCATCAGGACCACGTCCTCGATCCGCCGGCTCTCCGCCAGCCGCAGCCGCCCGTCCTGGTACCCGCCGGGCCCGAACAGCCGGGGCGCCCCGGGGTCGCCGACGAACAGGGGCGCGAGGACGAGCTGGAGCTCGTCGGCGAGCTGCTGCTGGAGCATCTGGGTGTGCACGGTGCCGCCGCCCTCGACCATGAGCCGCCGCACCTCCCGTACGTCGTGCAGATGCTCCAGTACGTCCCGCCAGTCGAGCCGGTCGCCGAGCCCGACGATGTCGGCGGGGACGCCGGCCCGGGTGGCACGCTCGGCGCCCTCGCCGGTCGTGTACAGGACCTTCTCGCCGCCGGTGTGCCAGAAGCGGGCGTCGGGGTCGAGGTCGCCGGTGGCGCTGACGCAGACCTTGAGGGGGAACTCAGGCTGTCCGGCGGCGAGGCGCGCGGCCCGCCGTTCGGCGGAGTTGACCAGCAGCCGGGGGTTGTCGGCGCGCAGGGTGCCTGCGCCGATCAGGATCGCGTCGCAGGAGGCGCGTACCTCGTCGACGCGGTCGAAGTCGGCCGGCGAGGAGAGCAGCAGTCGGTCCGGGCCGGTGTCGTCGAGGTAACCGTCGAGGGAGACGGCGGCGGAGAGCAGGACGTACGGGAACGGCATCGGCGCGGTCTCTCTCGGCAGACAACTTGGTTCAAGTTTGAAGCAAACTTACACTGGCGGCATGACGACCCGCTGGCTCACCCCCGACGAGCAGCGCGCCTGGCGCGCGTACGTCGCCGCGACGCACCTCCTGGAGGACGCGCTGGACCGGCAGCTCCAGCAGGACGCCGGCATGCCACATCTGTACTACTCCATCCTGGCGACTCTCTCCGAGGCCCCGGACCGCCGGCTGCGCATGACCGACCTGGCCGAGGCCCTGAAGATCACCCGCAGTCGGCTGACGTACGCCGTCACCCGCCTGGAGAAGGACGGCCTGGTCGTACGGGAGGGCTGCCCGTCCGACCGGCGCGGCAGCATCGCCGTCCTGACGGGGGAGGGCATGGCCGTCCTGGAGCGCACGGCACCCGGCCACGTGGAGACCGTCCGCACCCATCTCTTCGACCTGCTCACGACCGACCAGGTACGCCATCTGGAGGAGATCTGCACCCGGATCAAGGGCGGCCTCGAGCAGGCGCCCACCGAGGAGGTGCCGTGGCTGCGGCGGTCGTGCGGGGCGCGGGAGGAGCAGTAGGGGGCGCGGGGCGAGCGGTAAGGGGCGCGGAGTGGCCCCCGGACGCGCCCGGCCGGCGAGGCGTGCGGAAGTCGCGAGGCACACCGGACGCGTGAGGCGCGCCACACCCTGGTTGCTTCAACTTTCAAGCAGGGGTAGCGTCCCCGCCAGAACCTGTGCTTCAAATCTGAAACACACGGCTGGACCGTCCCACCGAGCAGGTCCTCGCCGCCGCCGGACGGAGACCCAGATGCCCGACACCCCCGCCGCCACCCAGCGCGCCCGCGTCCGCGTCCCGCTGAGCTTCCCCGACGGCTACCGCGTGGACGCCGAACTCGTCACCTTCCACGGTCTGGCCGACGGCGCCGAGCACGTGGCCGTCGTCCTCGGCGACCCGGCGCCCGACAGCGCCCCGCTGGTCCGCCTGCACTCCGAGTGCCTCACCGGGGACGTCTTCGGCTCGGCCCGCTGCGACTGCGGCCCGCAGCTGCGCGAGGCGGTGGAGCGGATAGCGGCCCGGGGCGGAGTCCTGCTCTACCTCCGCCAGGAGGGCCGCGGCATCGGCCTCTACAACAAGCTCGACGCCTACGCCCTCCAGGACCAGGGCCTCGACACCTACGAGGCGAACGCCGCCCTCGGCCTCCCGGAGGACGACCGCGACTACACCGCCGCCGCCCAGATGCTGCGCGCCCTGGGCGTCACCGGGCTGGACCTGCTCTCCAACAACCCCGACAAGGCGGACCAGTTGCGCGACCTCGGCATCACGGTCCACGACCGGGTGCCCACCGGCGTCTTCACCACCGCCCACAACGTCCGCTACCTGCGTGCCAAGGTCCTCCAGACCCAGCACACCCTGCCGCTGGCGGAACTGGCGAAGGTGACTGCGGGCTGAGTGCTGCGCGACGCCCCCTTGACCCCGGCGCTGAGCCCGGCGCGACGCCCGCTTGAGCGCGGCGCTGAGCGGGGCGCGACGCCTCCCCCTTGACCCGATGCTGAGCGCGGCACGACACCCCCTTTGGCCGCGGCGCTGAACGCGGCGCGACGCCCCCTTGACCGCAGCGCGACGCCCCTGGGCCGCGGAAAACCACCTGCCCGGTGCCCGGCGGCCGCCGATACTGGACGGGCCAGAGGAACGCCAACGCCCCTGCCCGGACAGCGAGGTCCCGTGCCGCCCTCCCGCTCGACCCGCCACAGCTACGACGCCGTAGCCGACCGCTACGCCACCGAGATCGCCGGGGAGCTGGACGCCAAGCCCCTCGACCGCGCCCTGCTGAACACCCTGGCGGAGCTGGCCGGCGACGGCCCGGTCCTCGACGTCGGCTGCGGACCCGGCCATGTCACGGCCTACCTGGCCGACGGGGGCACCCGCGTCAGCGGCCTCGACCTGTCACCGGGGATGTGCTCGGTGGCCCGCCGCTCGACCGGCCTGCCCTTCGCCGCCGCCGACATGACCGCCCTGCCCGTCCGCTCCGGCTCGCTGGCCGCACTGCTGTGCTGCTACGCCCTCATCCATCTGACCGGACCGCAGCGCGCGGCGGCGTACCGGGAGTTCGCCCGTGTGCTGCGCCCCGGCGGGCACGCCCTGCTCGCCTTCCACACCGGCGACGCCGACACCGCGCCGGGCGGCTCCCGCAGGATCACCGACTGGTGGGACCACGAGGTCGACCTCACCTTCCACTTCCTGGACCCCGACGCGGAGACCCGGGCCCTGGCCGAGGCGGGCCTGACCGTGACCGCCCGTCTGGACCGCGCCCCGCACCCCGGCACGGAACACCCCAGCCGACGGACGTATCTGCTGGCCCAGCGCCCGCCGGCCCCCTGACACGGGTACGTCAGGCCGTCGGCCCGTCCGTCGACGACGACTCCTTGCCGGGCGGGGCCGGCTGCCGGGTGAAGACCGCGAGATGCCAGGAGCCGCCCTCCCGCATCACGGTGAACGTGTCCCGCACGAACTCGCCCCTCGCGTTCCCGGCGACGAGCCGGGCCGAGCCGACGTCCGGGCCCATGTGGTCGCCGATCTCCACTTCCCTGATCCTCCACCGCCGTCCGCCTCGCTCGGCGAGGATCCGGGCGGCCTCGCGCCGCGACCAGGTCTCGTCCTCGACACCGCCGACCGCGATCAGCGCGGTGGCGTCACGGGAGTTGAGTGCCTCGACGTACGCCTCGACGGCCTGCCGGGCTCCGGCGGAGGACGGCGGGCCGGCCTCGCCGTCCCGGGACGAGCACCCGGCGGCGAGGGGAGCGGCAGCGACGGCCGACAGGGCCAGGAGACGTCGACGTTCCACAGCACACTCCTCACGGTCCTCCGGTGGGCGAACTGACCGGTCGGCCAGGCGCGATGGACGCACCCCGCGACACGCGCACGCTCCCGGGACGGGGGCCGCCCGGTCGAGGCCGGCCTCCTGTCAGGAGTCCCGGTGCGTACGGGACGTTCCCCCGCGGCGGGTTCCTGATCCCGGAATGCCCCGCTCCTGAGCGGCGGCGCGCCCCCGGCCCTCGACGCAGGCAGGACCACGCTCCTGGCATGCCCGGCCGCAAGCCCCCGCGTAGCCGCCGCACCGCTCGTGCGGAACCCCGGAAACACCGCGGCGCCCGGCCCGACCGAAGTCGTACCGGGCGCCGCGGCGCAGGTCAGAGGGGGTGACCCCGTCCCCGTTTCCGTAGGCCCTGTGGGACTCGAACCCACAACCAATGGATTAAAAGTCCACTGCTCTGCCAATTGAGCTAAGGGCCCTGGCGATGTTGCCTCTCCGAGCATAGCCGGACGTGGCCGAGTCTCCGATCGGGTATCGGTGACCCGGCCACGTCGCGGTCGGGAAAGGTCAGGGATCGACCGGTTCGGGGCGGCCCGCTCGGGCGGCCGTCCAGGCGATGGTCCGTTCGTGGTCCGGGTTGAGGAACCAGTGCCGGGCGGAGGCCAGCCACCAGGTGGCGGCGAAGCCGAGGACGACCAGGACGGCGACCGGGGCGTAGTTGAACGTCTCCCAGGTGACCGGGGAGACCTGCGGCAGCATGAACAGCACGGTGATCACGCCGACCCAGACCACCGCCACCACGCCGACCACGCCCGACCAGCGGCCCAGATGCCACGGCCCCCGCTCGAACGCGTCGCCCTTGCGGACCCGCAGCAGGGTCGGGATGACGTAGGCGATGTAGAGGCCGATCACGGCGATCGAGGTCACCGCCGCGTAGGCCGTCACATTGATCAGATACGGCAGTCCCAGCGCGAGGGCGGAGAGCGCGGCCAGCCAGACCGCCGCCACGGGGGTGCGCGTACGCGGGCTCACGGTGTGCCAGACGTGCGAGTACGGCAGCGCGCCGTCCCGCGAAAAGGCGTAGATCATCCGGCTGTTGGCCGTCACCGAGGCCATGCCGCAGAACAGCTGCGCGCCGATCACCACGAGCAGCAGCAGCTTGCCCGCGGTCGCGCCGAGGCCGTCGAGCAGGATCTGCGCGGGCGGCGCGCCGGTCGGGGAGGTGCGGGCCCCGTCGTAGGACTGGATGGCGAAGGTGAAGCCGAGCAGGAGCACGAACCCGGCGATCCACGACGTCCAGATGGACCGCACGATGCCCTTCGGGCCCGCCGTGGAGGCGTCGTGCGTCTCCTCGGTCATATGGGCGGAGGCGTCGTAGCCGGTGAAGGTGTACTGGGCCATGAGCAGCCCGAGCAGCACCACGTATGTCCCGCTGCTCCAGCCGGTGTTGTTCACGAACTCGCCGAAGACGAAGGACGCGGACCGGTGCTCGTCGGGTACAAAAGTCAGCGCGCCAACAATCACCACGACACCCACGACGTGCCACCACACGCTGATGTTGTTCAGCAGCGCGACGATCCGTACGCCGAAGGTGTTCAGCAGGCCGTGCAGCACCAGGATCGCGGCGAAGAGCAGGATCGTCCGCCCGGGGGTCACCTCGAGGCCGAACTGGAGGTTCAGGTACGCCCCGAGGAAGGACGCGGCCCCGAAGTCGATGCCCGCGGTGACGGCCACCTGGCCCAGGACGTTGAACCAGCCCGTGAACCACGCCCAGGCGGCGGCCGAGCGCGGTGGCGCGAGCCGGTGCGCCCAGAAGTACAGGCCCGCCGAGGTGGGGTAGGCCGAGCAGATCTCGGCCATGGCCAGCCCGACGAACAGGGTCATCAGGCCGACGGCGACCCACCCCCAGGTGATCACGGCCGGCCCGCCGGTGTTCATCCCGAACAGGTACAGCGTCAGACACCCCGACAGCACCGAGATGATCGTGAACGACACCGCGTAGTTGGAGAACGCCGACATCCGGCGCGCGAGCACCTGCGTGTAGCCGAGCTGGGCCAGCCGTTCCTCGTCCGACGGCCCGCTCTCTCTGGCGTCATCTGTCATGCCCCCAGCAATTCCCTCACCGGGGGCGTGACATGCGTCACAGTTGGCTAAAAGAGGCCCTTGTAGCCCTGCCAGCCGGTCCCGATCCTCACGCGCGCGGTGAAGGACCCCGCGCCGGTACCGGCCTGGCGGTACAGACTGCCCGCGGTGTCCCGCGCGACCAGGTCGTTCCTCCCGTCGCCGGTGATGTCACCGACGCCGACGACCGCGTTGTACGACACGCCCCAGTTCGAGAACACCTTCACCCGGGCCTTCAGCGTCCCCCGTCCGGTGCCGTCGTAGCGCCACAGGTTCCCGGCCCTGTCGCGGGCCAGTACGTCACCGATGCCGTCGCCGGTGAGGTCACCCGCGCCGACGACCTTCGTGTAGATGTTCCAGCCGGACGCGAGCCTGACACCCGCCTTGAGCTTCCCGGCGCCGTCGTTGGCGAACACGTACATGTCACCCGTCGACGCCTTGCGCACGAGCAGGTCGGTGCGGCCGTCACCGGTGAGATCCCCCGGGGCGGTGAGGACGTCGTAGGCCCTCCAGCCGGTGCCGAGCGAGGCGTGGCTGTTCGACGGGCCGTAGGAGGAGCCGCACCTGCCCGTGTACCGGCGCAGTTCGCCGTTCGGCATGCGCATCAGCATCTCCGCACAGCGGTCCTTGCCCATGTCGCCGAAGGGGACGGCGACGGTTCCGGCGGGCCAGCCGGAAGCGCTGTACCTCCAGTCGAAGGTGCCCTTGCCGTGGGTGTAGTGCAGGCTCAGGGCTCCAGCGGAGTTGAGGGTGGCCAGTTCACCGAAGCTGTATCCGCCCTGGTCGTGATGACCCTGGAGCCCGCCGCCGTAGCCGATCGACCCGCCCGTGGTGTACGTGCCCGCGCCCTCGGCGGCGACGGCCTTCAGGCTCCAGGTCTTCCGCCCGTTGTACAGGTACGTGCCCGCGTCCGACTTCAGGTCCCAGCTCAGATCGACGGCCGCGCCGCTGCCCTTGATCGTGCGCTCCACCCTCCCCTGGGCGTCCTTGACAGTGAAGGTCCAGGCGGCGGGCTTGCTGAGCTGCCAGTAGCTGTCCCAGACGCTCACGCCATCGCGGCCGCTCGCGTCCACGCTGTCACCGCCCAGTACCGAATCGATCCTGGCCAGGGACTGCGACGGCACTCCGCTCTGCACGATCCGGATCGTGCTGTCCGGCCCAACGTAGGCGATGTCGCCGCCGAACTTGTCCACCGCCCAGGTCAGCCGCCGCTGGTCCGCGGTGGTCCCCGCGGGAACCTCGGCGATCGCGCGCGCGGGCGCCGCGGTGCCCGTGTGGTAATCCGTCAGCATCAGCTTGCCCGCCGTCCGGTCGTGCTGGACGAGGTAGCCGTCGCCGATCATCGCCCTGCCGGAGGGCACCTCGACGTTCTTCCCGGCCGTCCGGTCGTACACGCCCGCGGCACCGGAGACTCCGCAGTTCCAGTAGATCCAGCGGCCGACGACCTGGAGCTCCTTGACCGTGCAAGGCGCACCCGTGGAGACCGTCCGCACGGTCCTCCGGGTGACCAGGTCGTACGCCGTGACGGTGCCGTTGCCCGTGCCGGGCGCCCACAGCGCCGAACCCCACACCGAGGCGGCGGTGATCGAACGCGTCCGACGCACGTCCGTCCAGTAGTAGTGGTCCACGTCGTCGACGTACTGCTTGCCGGTGGAGGCGGCGTTGTAGACGTAGTAGCGGCCCGTCGCGTCCACGAACCGGCCTCCGGTGACGACCGGCTCGTCCGTACTGCTGAGGGTGTTCTCGCTCAGGTGGATCTGCGCCACCTGCTTGCCGTCGGGCTGCTGCATGAACGCCCCGACCCAGCCGTTGCCGAAGGTGCGCAGCGGCACGCAGTCCCTCGGCCCGGACTCGCAGGGCACCCGCTGCAGATGAAAGCCTCCGGCCAGCTCGTCGGCGTAACCGCGGTAGGTCTTCTCCAGCACCGTCGTGCCGTCGGCGGACAGCCTGCGGCCGACCACCCACTGGTACCCGCTGGGTGTGTTCTCCACCGTGCTCAGAAAGCCCCCGGCGTAGTCGATCCCCCACACCCCGTCCGTCTGGATCGGTGTGAGCGTGGGCTCCGCGGCCGCCGGGCCCGCGGTGGTCAGCGAACCGGCACCGAGTGCGGCCAGGCCCACCAGAGTGAACGCGATCCGGCCACGCCGGACCGCCGAAGTGCGCGTGCGTGCACGCGAGGTCACGGGTCCCTCCCCGGGGAAGTGAGAAAGGCATGGTGGTCGAAGACGGCTTCGCGCCCGACCGATTCGTCGCGCGGCCGCGTTGCTTCTTCTGCCCCTCAGGCCCCGCAACTCCATGCGAACCAAAGGATGTTAACAACCGCCCCACGAAAGACGCAGGGAATGGCCGAGGGCCCGTACGACCGGAGTCGTACGGGCCCTCGGGAGGCGAGCCTCAATCAGTCGGCGTCAGCCGTTGCGCTTCCAGCGCGGCTTGTCCTCGCGGCGGCCGAAGGAGGAGGAGCCGCCGGTGCCGCGGTGGTCGTCGCGGCGGCCGTAGGGACGCTCGTGGCCGCCGGAGCGGAAGCCGGGGCGGTCGCCCTGGCGGTCGCGGTTGAAGGGACGGTCGCTGCCGCGGTGACCGCCGCGGTCGTCACGGCGGAAGCCGCCACGGTCGTCACGGTCGCGGTTGAAGCCGCCCCGGTCGTCACGGCGCTCGAAGGAACGGCCGCCGCGGTCGTCGCGGTTGAAGCCGCCGCGGTCGTCGCGACGCTCGAAGGAACGGCCACCCCGGTCGTCACGACGCTCGAAGGAGCGACCGCCACGGTCGTCACGGTTGAAGGAACGGCCACCGCGGTCGTCACGACGCTCGAAGCCACGCTCACCACGGTCGCGGTTGAAGCCGCCACGGTCGTCACGGTCACGGTTGAAGCCGGCACGGTCGTCACGGCGCTCGAACGAACGGCCGCCACGGTCGTCGCGGTTGAAGGAACGGCCACCCCGGTCGTCACGACGCTCGAACGAACGGCCACCGCGGTCGTCACGGCGCTCGAAGGAACGACCGCCACGGTCGTCGCGGTTGAAGGAACGGCCACCCCGGTCGTCGCGGTCACGGTTGGACGGACGGCGCTCCTCACGCTCGGTGCGCTCCGCCGGGGCCGCCTCGGCGGCGTCCCGCGCGGTCGGCTGCTCCGGCACGGAGACCTCGGCGACGGCCACGGCCGCCTCGGCGGCAGCGGCGACCGCGGCCTCCGGGTCCTCGCCGCGCTCACGGGCGGCACGGGCCACGAGACGGTCGGCCTCCTCGCGCAGCTCGGTCGCACGGCGCTGGGCGCGCTCCAGCTGCTTGGTCAGGTGGGAGACGTCACGCTCGGCCTGCGAGGCGGCGTTGCCCGCCGACTCGGCCTGGACCTCGGTCATCGACCGGGCACCGGTGATCTCGGCGACCTCCGGGTCGAAGACACCGGCGCCCTGGATGATGTGGCGCGAGGCGTCGACGCCCGCGTCCTCCATCAGGCGGAAGATCTGGCGGCGCTGGTGCGGCAGGGCCAGCGAGACGACCGTGCCGGTGCGGCCGGCGCGGGCCGTACGGCCGGCGCGGTGCAGGTAGTCCTTGTGGTCACCGGCCGGGTCCACGTTCAGCACCAGGTCGATGCCGTCGACGTGGATACCGCGCGCGGCGACGTCCGTGGCGACCAGGACGTTGACGTAACCGTCCTTGAAGTCGGCCAGCGTGCGGGTGCGCGCGCCCTGGGTCATACCGCCGTGCAGCGCGTCGGCCTTCGCGCCCGCCTCGCGGAGCTGCTCGGCGACGCGGTCGGCGCCCAGCTGGGTGCGGACGAAGATGATCGTGCGGCCCTTGCGGGAGGCGATCGCGGCGGTGACCGGCGCCTTGTCCTTGGGCTTCACGACGAGGATGTGGTGGGACATCGTCGTCACCGCGCCCTGCGCCGCGTCCACCTCGTGCGAGACGGGCTCGTTCAGGTAGCGGTCGACGAGGGTCTGGATCTCGTTCTCCATGGTCGCGGAGAACAGCATCCGCTGGCCGCCCGCCGGAACCTGGTCCAGCAGCTCGGTGACCTCGGGCAGGAAGCCCAGGTCGGACATCTGGTCGGCCTCGTCGAGAACGGCGATCTGCACGTCCTCCAGGGAGCAGGCGCCGCGGTTGATGATGTCGCGCAGACGGCCCGGGGTGGCGACGAGGATGTCGACGCCGCGCTCCAGGGCGTAGATCTGGTTGCCCATCGAGGTGCCGCCGCAGACGACCTTCATCTTCAGGCCGACGACGTCGCCGTAGGGCTGGAGGGCGTCCGCCACCTGCATGGCCAGCTCACGCGTCGGCGTGAGGATGACGGCGCGGGGGCGCTTCTTCTCGGTGCGGCCGCCGGCCAGCAGGGCCAGGGTCGGCAGGCCGAAGGAGAGGGTCTTGCCGGAGCCGGTGCGGCCACGGCCGAGGATGTCCTTGCCGGCCAGGGCGTCCGGGATGGTCGCGGCCTGGATCGGGAAGGGGGTGGTCACGCCGTTCTGTGCGAGCTTGCGCACGACGCCCTCGGGCAGACCGAGGTCCGCGAAGGTCGTCTCGGGAGCCTCGGGAGTCTCGGCGGTCTCGGAGACCTCGGCCTCGACGACGACCTCTTCGAGGTTCTCGGGCAGGACGGCGTGATCAGAACTGGAAATGGACATGCGTATGCGAAACCTTCCGGAGTCTCATCGGCACGCGCCCGTCAACTCCGTGATTCGCATACGACCGCCTCAATGCGGTCCGCCACGACAAGAGAGAGTACGCGCCACACGGCGCGCTCTGCTGTGGCGCCGGGCAAATGGGATCAAACGATCTACCACCATACGCACCCACCACCCCTCAAGGCAAACCGACCCCTTCCCTCGCAGGTCAGCGCCCTGGCGCCCCTTCTACGCGGGTGACCCCGCCGCCGGTGCGGGCTCCCTCGACTCCAGCTGCGGCCCCGGCTCCGGATGCGCCGACGACGAGGGCTCGGCCTCCGTCGGCGTCGGAGAGGCGGGCGGTTCGGGCGACACGGGCGGCGGCTCGGGCGAGGGCAGCACCACCGACGGAGACGGCACGCCCGGCTCCGGCGGGCCCCCGGGCTCCGGCACACCAGGCCGGTCGGGACGCCCCGGCCGCGCGGGCGCCGACGCGGACGCCGACGCGCTCCCGGACGGCGACACCGAGGGCGACGCCGACCCCCTCGGCCCGCCCCTGCCCCCGCCCCTGGGCCGCGGATCCTCCGCGCCCCCCGCCGCACCGCCGTACCCGGCGCCCGCCCCGCCCGGCGCCACCACGCCGTCTCCGGGAACCCCGGCACCGGGCTCACCTGCGGAATGTCCGGGGTGCGGGCGCCCGCCGTCGTCCTCCCCCACGCTCATACAACCGGCGGCGGCCGCGACGGCCACGACCGTGGCGGCCAGGCGGACAGGAACGTACAAGGGGCGCACGGGCAGCCACCTCCGAGGACACGGAACGACGTCACGCTGCCCAACTCCCGCCGCCCGCGCGAGGACACGCCAGGCTCAGCCGTAACCCAGCGCGTGCAGCCGGGCGTCGTCGATCCCGAAGTGGTGTGCGATCTCGTGCACCACGGTGATCTCGGTCTCCGTGACGACGTCGTCGCGCGACTCGCACATCCGCAGCGTCGGCCCCCGGTAGATCGTGATCCGGTCCGGCAGCACCCCCGCGTACCACTCGCCACGCTCGGTCAGCGGAGTCCCCTCGTACAGCCCGAGCAGCTCCGGATCGTCCGTCGGCGGCTCGTCCTCGACGAACACGGCGACGTTGTCCATCAGCCGCGTCAGCTCCGGCGGAATCCGGTCCAGCGCCTGGGCGACCAGTTCCTCGAACTCCTCGCGTGTCATCTCCAGCACACGGCCATTGTCCGGTACGACACCCCCGTACGGGACTCCCCCGGGCGACCCGTACGCCACCCGTCCGGCACCGGCGCGCGGCGCATACGGCGGCGCACCCCCGGGCATACGCGCCCAATGGCCCGCCGCACCGACGCCCCGCCCCTCCTCGAACCCCACGACCGGCCAGGCCCCTGGCTGCGCGGCCTCGGGCTGTGCGCCGTGGTCCTCGTCGGCGCCTGGCTCGGCCTGCTGGTCGTCGGCAGCGTCCGCGTCCCGGTCGGCCCGATGGACACGACCATGACGCTGCGCCCCTCCCTCACCGGCGGCACGAAGATCAACGTCTCCCCGCTGGGCGCCCTCGAACTCGACAGCCACACCGCGCCCGTGCGCCTCGACGTCAACGTCGACCAGCTCGACCCCGTGCGCGCCCAGGCCCTGGTCGACCACCCCGAGCGGCTCTCCGGACTCCAGGACGAGGTCGCCGACGACGTCGGCACCGGCACCCTCGACCTCGCCGTACGCTCCGGCGTCGCCGTCGTCACCGGCGCCACCGCCCTCGGCCTGGCCGTCTACCGCCGCCCCCGCCGCGCCCTCGCCGCCGGCGGCCTGGCCCTGGCGCTGCTCGCGGCCTCGGGCGGCACGGCGTACGCCACCTGGAACCCCAAGTCCGTCCTGGAACCGCGTTTCTCCGGCCTGCTCACCTCGGCGCCCTCACTGGTCGGCAACGCGCGCAGCATCGTCACCGAGTTCGACGTCTACCAGAAGGAACTCGCCCGCCTGGTCACCAACGTCACCAAGCTCTACGACGCCACCTCCACGCTCCCGGTCTACGCGCCCGACCCCTCCACGATCCGGGTCCTGCACGTCTCGGACATCCACCTCAACCCCGCGAGCTGGAAGATCATCGCCTCGCTGGTGGAGCAGTACGACGTGAACGTCATCGTCGACACCGGCGACACCATGGACCACGGCACGGCCGCCGAGAACGGCTTCCTGGACCCGGTCGAGGACCTCGCGGCGCCCTACGTCTGGGTCCGCGGCAACCACGACTCCAGGGGCACCCAGCGCTATCTGGAGGGCCTGAGGAACGCGTACGTCCTCGACGACGGCCGGGCGAGGACGGTCGCGGGGCTGCGCTTCGCGGGCATCGGCGACCCGCAGTACACCCCGGACCGCTCGGCGAAGCCCGGCGCGGACGCGACGCAGGAACTGGCGGGCGCCCGCCTCGCCTCGGCCCTGCGCGACCAGCGCGCGGCGGGCACACCGGTCGACGTGGCGCTCGTCCACGAGCCCTCGGCGGCCCGCGGGACGGACGGCGAGGTCCCCCTCGTCCTGTCCGGTCATCTGCACCGCCAGGACACGGAGGTGCTGCGCCTCGGCACCCGGCTGCGCGTGGAGGGCTCCACGGGCGGCAGCGGCCTGCGCGCGATCGAGGGCGAGCACCCCGACCCGATCGAGGCCTCGATCCTGTACTTCGACCGCGACACCCGCCGTCTCCAGGCCTGGGACGCGATCCGTCTGGGCGGTCTCGGCCTCACCACAGCGGAGGTCAGCCGGCACCTCCCGGAGGAGAACAGCCCCGGCGCGACACCCTCCCCGTCCACCCGCCCGTAAACCGTTTTGGCGATACCTCCCCGCATCCCATATGCTTCTCACGTCCCCGAGGCGCTGCGAAGCGCCCAGGCGGGCCGATAGCCCTCATCGTCTAGCGGCCTAGGACGCCGCCCTTTCAAGGCGGTAGCACGGGTTCGAATCCCGTTGGGGGCACGCAAGAACGTGTGCGACACTGTCGTACGCCGACTTGGTCCTGTGGAGCAGTTTGGAGTGCTCGCCACCCTGTCAAGGTGGAGGCCGCGGGTTCAAATCCCGTCAGGACCGCTGAGGTTTCCCCGGAAACCTCGTGGCTGGGTAGCTCAGTTGGTACGAGCGATCGCCTGAAAAGCGATAGGTCGCCGGTTCGACCCCGGCCCCAGCCACAACGAGAGCCCCGATCCCCGGATCGGGGCTCTTTCGTTCCGAGACGACGGGGGACGTTGTGGGCCGGAGTGAGGGCAGGGCGGGCGAGGTCGAGCGGTCGCGGGCCCGGTACGGGTTGCAGGCCGTCCTGGGGAGCAATCTGGCGATCGTCGCCGTGGCGCTGTTCGGGGTGTGGCGGATCGACGGGGAGCCGGCGGTCGTCGTGGGGGTGCTGACCACCGCGTTCACCGCGATCAGCGGAGTGACCACCGCGTATCTCGGCATCAAGGCGGTGTCGAACACCGCACAGAACATGGCACTGGCCGGCGTCCCCAGGCCGGCGCCGGAACCCGCGCCCGCCGCCGCACCGCCCGCGCCGCGCACCGGCGAGGTCTCGGGCGGCTGACCTGCGCCGAAGGGGCGGAGGCAAAAGCGTTCGCCACGGATTTGGCGGGGATGAGATCCTGGATCGCGTATGTCTACGCAGCCTGCCCCCGCCCTCGGCTCCCTCGCCTCCCGACTGACCGAGCTGTCCCTGCGCGACGCGCACCGGCTCGGCCGGAGGCTGGAGGGTGCGCGAAAGATCCGTAAGCCGGAGGCCCGGACCGCCGTTCTCGCGGAGATCGAGACCGAGGTCGCGACGGCCGAGGAACGGATGGCCCGACGACGCGCCCGCCTGCCCGGGGTGACCTACCCCGAGCAGCTGCCCGTCAGCCAGAAGAAGGACGAGATCGCCGCGGCCATCCGCGACCACCAGGTCGTGATCGTGGCCGGTGAGACCGGGTCCGGAAAGACCACGCAGATCCCGAAGATCTGTATGGAGCTGGGCCGGGGCGTGCGCGGCATGATCGGGCACACCCAGCCCCGGCGGATCGCGGCGCGCACGGTCGCCGAGCGGGTCGCCGAGGAGCTGCGGACACCGCTCGGCGAGGCGGTCGGCTGGAAGGTGCGGTTCACCGACCAGGTGAACCCGGACGCCACCTTCGTGAAGCTGATGACGGACGGCATCCTGCTCGCGGAGATCCAGACGGACCGCGAGCTGCGCGCCTACGACACGATCATCATCGACGAGGCCCACGAGCGGTCCCTCAACATCGACTTCCTGCTCGGCTATCTGGCACAGCTGCTGCCGAAGCGGCCCGACCTGAAGGTCGTCATCACCTCGGCGACCATCGACCCGGAGCGCTTCTCCCGGCACTTCTCGGACGCGCCGATCGTCGAGGTCAGCGGCCGTACGTACCCCGTGGAGGTGCGCTACAGGCCGCTCCTGGAGGAGGATTCCGAGGACGCCGACCGCGACCAGATCACCGCGATCACCGACGCCGTCGAGGAGCTGATGGGCGAGGGGAAGGGCGACATCCTCGTCTTCCTCTCCGGTGAGCGGGAGATCCGCGACACGGCGGACGCGCTCACGAAGAAGCAGTACCGCTTCACCGAGGTGCTCCCGCTGTACGCGCGGCTGTCGCACGCCGAGCAGCATCGCGTCTTCCAGCCGCACACGGGCCGCAGGATCGTTCTGGCGACCAACGTCGCCGAGACCTCGCTGACCGTCCCGGGCATCAAGTACGTCATCGACCCCGGCTTCGCGAGGATCTCCCGCTACAGCCACCGCACCAAGGTGCAGCGGCTGCCGATCGAGGCGGTCTCGCAGGCCAGCGCCAACCAGCGCAAGGGCCGCTGCGGGCGTACGTCCGACGGTGTGTGCATCCGGCTGTACTCCGAGGACGACTTCCTCGCCCGGCCGGAGTTCACGGACGCGGAGATCCTGCGGACGAACCTGGCGTCCGTCATCCTCCAGATGACCGCGGCCGGCCTCGGCGACATCGAGAAGTTCCCCTTCATCGACCCGCCGGACCACCGCAACATCCGCGACGGTGTGCAGCTGCTCCAGGAGCTGGGCGCGCTGGACCCGGCGGAGAAGGACCCGCGCAAGCGGCTCACCCAGACGGGCCGCAAGCTCGCCCAGCTGCCGGTCGACCCGCGGCTCGCCCGCATGGTGCTGGAGGCCGACCGCAACGGCTGTGTCCGCGAGGTCGTGGTCATAGCCGCCGCCCTGTCCATCCAGGACCCGCGCGAGCGGCCCGCGGAGAAACAGGCCCAGGCGGACCAGCAGCACGCCCGCTTCAAGGACGAGACCAGCGACTTCCTGGCGTACCTGAACCTGTGGCGGTACGTGCGCGAGCAGCAGAAGGAGAGGGGCTCCAGCGCGTTCCGCCGGATGTGCAAGCAGGAGTACCTGAACTTCCTGCGCATCCGCGAATGGCAGGACATCTACAGCCAGCTGCGCACGGTCGCCAAGCAGATGGGCATCCACCTCAACGAGGAGGACGCGCCGGGCGACCGCATCCATGTCTCCCTTCTCGCCGGCCTGCTGTCCCACATCGGCATGAAGGACGTGAAGGACGGCAACAAGAACGAGTATCTGGGCGCCCGCAGCGCCAAGTTCGCGGTCTTCCCCGGCTCGGCGCTGTTCCGCAAGCAGCCACGGTTCGTGATGTCGGCGGAGCTGGTGGAGACCTCCCGTCTCTGGGCGCGCGTCAACGCGAAGATCGAGCCGGAGTGGGTCGAGCCGCTGGCCGGCCATCTGCTCAAGCGCACGTACAGCGAACCGCACTGGGAGAAGGACCAGGCGGCCGTGATGGCGTACGAGAAGGTCACGCTGTACGGCGTCCCGATCGTGGTCCAGCGCAAGGTGAACTACGGCCGGATCGACGCCGAGGTCTCGCGCGAGCTGTTCATCCGCAACGCGCTGGTCGAGGGCGACTGGCGCACGCACCACAAGTTCTTCGCCGACAACCGCAGACTCCTCAGCGAGGTAGAGGAGTTGGAGCACCGGGCGCGGCGCCGGGACATCGTCGTCGACGACGAGACGCTGTTCGACTTCTACGAGCAGCGGGTGCCCGAACACGTGGTGTCCGGGGCGCACTTCGACTCCTGGTGGAAGCGCAAGCGGCAGGAGCAGCCGGAGTTCCTGGACTTCGAGCGGGCGATGCTGATCCGTGAGTCGGCGGAGGCGGTCACCAAGGACGACTATCCGGACTCGTGGCGGCAGGGGCAGCTGAAGTTCCGGGTGACGTACCAGTTCGAGCCGGGCGCCGACGCGGACGGTGTGACGGTGCACATCCCGCTCCAGGTGCTGAACCAGGTGACGGACGAGGGCTTCGACTGGCAGATCCCGGGTCTGCGGGAGGAGCTGGTCACCGAGCTGATCCGCTCGCTGCCGAAGCCGATCCGCCGCCATTACGTGCCGGCGCCGAACTTCGCCAAGCGGTTCCTGGACACGGCCGTGCCGTTGCAGGAGCCGCTGACGGTGACGATGGCGCGTGAGCTGAAGCGGATGGTCGGGGTGCCGTTCGAGGCGGACGACTTCGACCGGGCGAGGGTGCCGGACCATCTGCGCGTCACCTTCCGGATCGTGGACGAGCGGCGGCGCAAGCTGGCCGAGGACAAGGACCTGGAGGCGCTGCGGCTGCGGCTGAAGCCGAAGGCGCGCCAGGCGCTGTCCCAGGCCGCGGCGGCGACCGCGTCCCGCGAGGGCGGGGAGTCGCTGGAGCGGCGGGGTCTGACGGACTGGTCGATCGGCTCGCTCAGCCGGGTCTTCGAGACGCGGCGGGCCGGCCATCCGGTGAAGGCGTACCCGGCGCTGGTCGACGACGGCGACACCGTCTCGGTCCGCCTCTTCGACACGGAGGCGGAGCAGGTCGAGGCGATGTGGAAGGGCACGCGGCGGCTGATCCTGCGCAACATCCCGGTCAACGCGGCGAAGTTCGCGAGCGACCGCCTGACGAACGCGCAGAAGCTCGCGCTCTCGGCGAACCCGCACGGGTCGACGCAGGCGCTGTTCGACGACTGCGCGATGGCGGCGGCGGACAGGCTGATCGCCGACTTCGGGGGACCGGCCTGGGACGAGGAGTCGTACCGCAAGCTGTTCGACAAGGTCCGCGCGGAGATCGTCGACACGACGGTCCGCGCGGTCGGGCAGGTGCAGCAGGTGCTGGCCGCCTGGCAGGCCTGTGAGCGGCGTTTCAAGGCCGTCCGCAGTCCCGCGCTGCTGGCGAACCTGACGGACGTACGGGCGCAGCTGGACGCGCTGGTGAAACCGGGGTTCGTGACGGAGTCGGGTATCGCGCGGCTGCCGCATCTGATGCGTTACCTGGTCGCCGCCGACCGGCGTCTGCAGCAGATGCCGACCGGTGTCCAGCGGGACACCACCCGCATGGAGAAGGTCCACGACATGCAGGACGAGTACGCCTGGCTCCTGGAGCAGCTGCCGAAGGGCCGGCCCGTGCCCGCCTCGGTCAAGGAGATCCGCTGGATGATCGAGGAGCTCCGGGTGAGCTACTTCGCCCATGCCCTCGGCACGGCGTACCCCGTCTCCGACAAGCGGATCGTGAAGGCGATCGACGCCGCCGCGCCGTAGCCGGCCGTCTACGGAGGGTGAGTTCGACCAGCAGGCTCACCCTCCTGTACAGTCCTTCTCGCAGCGCAACGCAGAACAGCAAGCGCCGCGAAACCTGGTCCTGTGGAGCAGTTTGGAGTGCTCGCCACCCTGTCAAGGTGGAGGCCGCGGGTTCAAATCCCGTCAGGACCGCATCGAAGAGAAGGCCCGCCCCCGCAAGGGACGCGGGCCTTCTCGCATGCCCGCCCCGCCCCCGCCCTCGCCGCCCTGCCGAAGCGGAGGCCGCGCCCGCGGCGAAGCCGCGAACAGACACGGCAAATCCCGTCAGGACCGCCCCCCGAACCGCGCCGCCAGACGAACCCCAGGCCACCTCTCACGCCCGACCCCACCGCCCTGCCGAAGCGGAGGCCGCGCCCGCGGCGAAGCCGCCATCAGACACGGCAAATCCCGTCAGGACCGCATCGAAGAGAAGGCCCGCGCCGTACGGGACGCGGGCCTTCTTCCGTGCCCGCTCGCCCCCAGGGAGACCCCGGCCCCTGCGCGAGGGGCCTTCCACCGCACAGCTGCCGTCGTCATCAGAACTCAGCAATTCCCGTCAGGACCGCACCACTCCGAGGTCCACGCTCCGTGATGGGCCGCGGGCCTCGGCGCGTCTTCCGTCGGGGCGGAACGGCCTCTCTCGCCCGCCACTCCGTCAAGACGGCGTCCGCCCCCTCGGAGGGAGTCCCGCGACCCCTCACGCCCCGGCGGGCACACCGTCCTCCCCGTGCCCCTCCGCGGCCCTCCGGCGCCCTTGACGGCGTCACATTCGGTCGGTACCCCGGAAAGGGCGGGGCGTGGCTGCGGAGGGCGCGGGAGGGCGTATGGGTGCTGCGGTCAGGCACGAGACGCGGGCGTTGCTGCGGGCGCATCTGGCCGCGGCGTCGTCGTACCGGCATCTGACGCGGCACTGCCCCGTCTGTCACCGGCTGCTGCGGCTGGCGATGGACTCGACGGCCTCGACGCCCGAGGAGACCGACACCACACCCGACGAGGGCGTGGAGCAGGGCGAGGGGGCCGAGCGGCCCTCGGGCGGCTGACGTCCGTCCGTGCCCAACACCCCTACAGAGGTGGGACGCTGGAACACTCGCCTCCACTAGCGCAGATAAGCCGGAGGCAACAAGTACTCTGGCATGTGACGGGAGTCACCGGATCAGTTTCCGAAACCCTGCTTCTTACCCCACTCCTACAACTGGTCAATTTAATATGTGCAATTGCACCAGTCTCCAGAGAGCCCACCGGCGTCTCCGGGGCTCCTGCCCAGCACCCTCACAGCCCACCCACGGGACAACGCCCGGCCACCGGAAGGCGAGCCGACGGCCATCCGCCCGGTGGTCCCGCTCCCACGCAAGGGCGCGAGAGGAACACGGTGCGTACACAACGAGGGCGCACAAAAAAGATCGCGCTGGACCCGGCGGAGTCCAGCGCGATCTACGACGCACCCTGTTTCGTGCCTGTGAAGTTCTGAGTGGCTCGGGCGTGGGCCCTGTTGGGGCAGGTCCCGCGTCGGTTGGAGCTAGGGGTTCCGGGCGGCTCGGCGGGGTTGGGGGTCCAGCCGTTCTGCCCGGTTATGAAGTTGTTCAGGCCTCGCTGCGCTGCTGCGGGATGCCCGCGAGCAGTGCGCGGACCTCAGCCTCGCGGTAGCGTCGATGCCCGCCGAGCGTGCGGATCGACGTGAGCTTGCCGGCCTTCGCCCACCGCGTGACCGTCTTGGGGTCGACGCGGAACATCGTGGCGACCTCAGCCGGGGTCAGCAGCGGCTCGGCATCAGGGGTGCGAGCGGTCATGAGCGGCCTCCTCGGGAGAACCGAACCTTCTCGGTTCTTTCCTCTAAATTCTGCACCTTGACCCGCGTTGCCCGAAATGGCGGACGCGGGTCGAGTCGGTTATAGGACGAACGGCTTGTCCTCGGCACTACAACTACACCATCTGTCCAGCCGCGTCGGCCAAACCGATGGAATTGCCCTCCCAGGTGTTCATCAGCGACGGAAGCCGATGGACCATGCCATAGCGGACAGTCACGCCACTGTGACGATCAGTCACAGGGCGATCAGGAGGCACCAGACCCCCCAAAGCAGGTAATGCTGAGACAGAGCCCTCCCCGGGCTCCTTGTCCTATTTTGGCACGAGGAGGGGTAAGCGGCGCAAGGGCCGCGTACGTGCGCTCTGTCACGCTTGAGGCATACGCCCGGATAGGGACCAACATCCCGTCAACTTCTTGAAGTGCGGTAGACCGTACGCGCAGACGTCGCGTTCAGGCCGTGACGTGTGTCACTTCTGTTGTCCCGTCAGTTCGCTGACCGCAGGTCACGCACCGCGCGCCAGCGCTCCACCAGTTCCGCGTACGCCTCGCCCGCGGCCCGGCCGTCCCCCCGGCGCAGCGCCTCGATCCCCCGGGCGACGTCCGCGGCCGAGTGGTCGTCCGCCAACTCGTCGTCGGAGAGGGCGTGCACGAGCCCGCCGTAGTCGAGCTCGACCAGCGAGCGCGGGTGGAACTCCTCCAGCCAGCGTCCGACGTCCACCAGGCCGTCGATGAGCGGCCCCTCGTCGATGGCCTCCCGCAGGGCCCGCAGCCCCCGCGCGACCCGCCGACGGGCCTGGACCATCGGGGTGCGGTACCGCAGCCGGGGCGCGGCGTCGGCGGACCCCTTGGCGTACTCCCGCTCCTCGTCGGAGACGAGTACGAACCAGTTCAGCGGCACCTGCCAGGTCGCCGTGCGGATCCAGGGGCGGGCGTCGGGGTTGCGGGCGAGCCAGCGCTCGTAGTCCTGGGCGGCCTGGTGGCGCACCAGCGGCGGCAGGACGGCGTCCAGGACGGGCACGGGCAGCTCGTCCGCGAGCTCGCCGAGGGCCTGCCAGCCGCGCAGCCGGGTGCGCCAGGGGCAGACGTGGACCACCCCGTCGGCCTCCAGGACGAAGGCGTCGCCGCTCTCGTGCACCGGCACCACCACGGGCGGGACGGGCAGCAAGTCGGCCAGGGAGCGGCGCAGTTCGTCCTGGTAGGTGGGGTGCTCGGGGCGGCGGGCGTAGCGCGCCCAGTGGTCCCGCTCGGGCTCGGGGAAGGCTGCCAGCGGCTCGTACACACGCAAGTAGGACGCGTACGGGACGATCACCGAGGACACCTTGGGCACGCCTGCTCCCTCCCCCGCCACCAGCCGGGGAAAACTGCGGAACCCGCCGACAAAAGTGCGGGAAATCTATGCGAATCGTCGCACGGACGTACCCCGTGAGGAGGTGATCCTGAGCACGGCGAGGTGGCCCGCCCCGGACGGGTCTACTCTTCAGCCCAACGGGGCCCCGCCACCCGCACGGGACCCCTTCCCGACCGCCGCTTATTACCCAGGAGTCACCACAGTGACCGACGTAACCGGCGCACCTGCTGAGGTACTGCACACCCTGTTCCAGTCGGACCAGGGTGGCCACGAGCAGGTCGTGCTCTGCCAGGACCGCGCCAGCGGCCTCAAGGCCGTCATCGCCATCCACTCCACCGCCCTCGGCCCCGCCCTCGGCGGTACGCGCTTCTACCCGTACGCGAGCGAGGAGGAGGCCGTCGCCGACGCGCTGAACCTCTCGCGCGGGATGTCCTACAAGAACGCCATGGCCGGGCTCGACCACGGCGGCGGCAAGGCCGTGATCATCGGGGACCCGGACCGGATCAAGACCGAGGAGCTGCTGCTGGCCTACGGCCGCATGGTGGCCTCCCTCGGCGGCCGGTACGTCACCGCCTGCGACGTCGGCACCTATGTCGCCGACATGGACGTCGTCGCGCGCGAGTGCCGGTGGACGACCGGCCGCTCCCCGGAGAACGGCGGCGCCGGCGACTCCTCGGTGCTGACCGCGTTCGGCGTCTACCAGGGCATGCGGGCCTCGGCCCAGTACCTGTGGGGGGACCCGTCGCTGCGAGGCAGGCGGGTCGGCATCGCGGGCGTCGGCAAGGTCGGCCACCACCTGGTCGAGCACCTGGTCGCGGAGGGCGCCGAGGTCTTCGTGACGGACGTGCGCGAGGACGCCGTACGCCGGATCACCGAGCGGCACGCGAGCGTCGTGGCCGTCGCCGACACCGAGGCGCTGATCCGCGTCGAGGGCCTGGACGTCTACGCCCCCTGCGCGCTGGGCGGCGCCCTCAACGACGAGTCCGTGCCGGTGCTGACCGCCAAGGTCGTCTGCGGCGCGGCCAACAACCAGCTCGCCCACCCGGGCGTGGAGAAGGACCTCGCCGACCGCGGGATCCTCTACGCCCCGGACTACGTGGTGAACGCGGGTGGTGTCATCCAGGTCGCCGACGAGCTGCACGGCTTCGACTTCGACCGGTGCAAGGCGAAGGCGACGGGGATCTACGACACCACGCTCGCGATCTTCGCGCGTGCGAAGGCGGATGGGATTCCGCCGGCCGCCGCGGCCGACCGGATCGCCGAGCAGCGGATGCACGAGGCGGTCGCCGGACGCTCCGGACGCTGACGTTCCGCGGAGCGCAGGCCAACGGTTCGCGCGGTACCCGCCGGGGCACGGTTAGAGAGAACTCTCACTCCAACCGGCGGGTCGTCCGCCGATAAGTGGTTAAAATCGCCACTGACCAGCGAGGACAGGGCGCCTCGAAGGTCCTGTGCACACGCGCGTGCTGCGGGCGACGTACCGTATGGGCGCGGGCTCAGGTACCGTGGAAGCCCTACGGACCGGCCTCTCCACGGAGAGTCCGTTCCGGATCATGAACGCGTGTCAGACTCTGGGGCCGTCGAGCCCCGTCACCAAGGGGGTCGAGCCATGGGGCGCGGCCGGGCCAAGGCCAAGCAGACGAAGGTCGCCCGCCAGCTGAAGTACAACAGCGGTGGGACTGACCTCTCGCGTCTGGCCAATGAACTGGGCGCATCGTCTTCGAACCAGCCGCCGAACGGCGAGCCGTTCGAGGAGGATGAGGATGACGAGGACGATCTTTACTCTCGGTACGCCGACCTCTACGAGGACGACGACGAGGATGAAGACGACGGTCCTTCTTCTTCACAACACCGTCGCGGCGCTTGACCTCGCAGTGAGCACCCACCCGGTCGGTGACTTCGGTCACCGACCGGGTTCTGTGCTGTCTTCAGGGATTCAGCCCGCGTAGTCGCCGACCAGGGCGGCGCCTGTCCCGTGGTCCCCGCGGTCCGTGATCTCGCCCGCGACCCAGGCGTCGACCCCACGGTCGGCCAGTGTCGTCAGGGCCACGTCCACCGACTCCTGCGGGACGATCGCGATCATGCCGACGCCCATGTTCAGGGTCTTCTCCAGCTCCAGGCGCTCGACCCGACCGGTCCTGCCGACCAGCTCGAAGATCGCGCCCGGGGTCCAGGTGGAGCGGTCGACCGTGGCGTGCAGCCCGTCCGGGACGACCCGGGCCAGGTTGGCCGCCAGTCCGCCGCCGGTGACATGGCTGAAGGCGTGGACCTCGGTGGTGCGGGTGAGGGCCAGACAGTCCAGGGAGTAGATCTTGGTGGGCTCCAGCAGCTCCTCGCCGAGGGTGCGGCCGAGCTCCTCGATCCGGGCGTCCAGGGCGAGACCCGCCTGCTTCAGCAGGACGTGCCGGACCAGGGAGTACCCGTTGGAGTGAAGGCCCGAGGACGCCATGGCGACCACCGCGTCACCCGTACGGATACGATCCGCGCCGAGCAGCCGGTCGGCCTCCACGACGCCCGTACCGGCGCCGGCGACGTCGAAGTCGTCCTCGCCCAGCAGGCCCGGGTGCTCGGCCGTCTCGCCGCCCACCAGGGCGCAGCCGGCCAGCACACAGCCCTCGGCGATGCCCTTGACGATCGCGGCGACCCGCTCGGGGTGGACCTTGCCGACACAGATGTAGTCGGTCATGAACAGCGGCTCGGCGCCGCACACCACGATGTCGTCCATGACCATGGCGACCAGGTCGTGGCCGATGGTGTCGAAGACACCCATCTGGCGCGCGACGTCGACCTTGGTGCCCACACCGTCGGTGGCGGAGGCGAGCAGCGGACGCTCGTAGCGCTTGAGGGCGGAGGCGTCGAAGAGGCCGGCGAAACCGCCGAGGCCGCCGAGGACCTCGGGGCGCTGAGCCTTCTTCACCCACTCCTTCATCAGCTCGACCGCGCGGTCGCCCGCCTCGATGTCGACTCCGGCCGCCGCGTAGGAAGCACCGGTAGTTGTCTCAGACATTGCCTGGGATCTTTCGGGTTGAGAGATACGGGGCTTACGGGCGACGGATCGCGTCGGCCGCGGCCGTCGCGGCCGGGCCCGCGGCCAGCTCGGTCTCCAGCAGCTGCTTGCCGAGCAGCTCGGGGTCCGGCAGCTCCATCGGGTACTCGCCGTCGAAGCAGGCGCGGCACAGGTTCGGCTTGGCGATCGTGGTCGCCTCGATCATGCCGTCGATGGAGATGTAGGACAGGGAGTCGGCGCCGAGGGACGTGCCGATCTCCTCGATCGTCATGCCGTTGGCGATGAGCTCGGCGCGGGTGGCGAAGTCGATGCCGAAGAAGCAGGGCCACTTCACGGGCGGGGAGGAGATCCGGATGTGGACCTCGGCGGCGCCCGCCTCGCGCAGCATGCGGACCAGGGCCCGCTGGGTGTTGCCGCGCACGATGGAGTCGTCGACGACGACCAGGCGCTTGCCCTTGATGACTTCCTTCAGCGGGTTCAGCTTCAGCCGGATACCGAGCTGGCGGATCGTCTGGGAGGGCTGGATGAACGTACGCCCGACATAGGCGTTCTTGACCAGGCCGGCGCCGAACGGGATGCCGGAGGCCTCCGCGTAGCCGATGGCGGCCGGGGTGCCCGACTCCGGGGTCGCTATGACCAGGTCGGCCTCGACGGGCGCCTCCTTCGCCAGGCGGCGGCCCATCTCCACGCGGGAGAGGTACACGTTCCGGCCGGCGATGTCGGTGTCGGGGCGGGCCAGGTACACGTACTCGAAGACACAGCCCTTGGGCTTCGCTTCCGCGAAGCGGGAGGTGCGCAGGCCGTTCTCGTCGATGGCGATGAACTCGCCCGGCTCGATCTCGCGCACGAAGCTCGCGCCGCAGATGTCCAGGGCGGCGCTCTCGGAGGCGACGACCCAGCCGCGCTCCAGGCGGCCGAGGACCAGCGGGCGGATGCCCTGCGGGTCGCGGCCGGCGTAGAGGGTGTGCTCGTCCATGAAGACGAGGGAGAACGCGCCCCGCACCTTCGGGAGGACCTGGTGCGCGGCCTCCTCGATGGTGAGCGGCTTGCCGTCCTCGTCGACCTGGGCCGCGAGGAGCGCGGTCAGCAGGTCGGTGTCGTTGGTGGCAGCCACGCGGGCGGAGCGGCTGTTGTTGTCGTTCGGCAGGGCGGCGACCATCTCGGCCAGCTGCGCCGTGTTGACGAGGTTGCCGTTGTGGCCGAGCGCGATGGAGCCGTGCGCGGTGGCACGGAACGTCGGCTGGGCGTTCTCCCACACGGAGGCGCCGGTGGTCGAGTAGCGGGCGTGTCCGACCGCGATGTGACCCTGGAGCGAACCGAGTGAGGTCTCGTCGAAGACCTGGGACACGAGGCCCATGTCCTTGAAGACGAGGATCTGGGAGCCGTTGCTGACCGCGATTCCCGCGGATTCCTGGCCCCGATGCTGGAGGGCGTAGAGCCCGAAGTACGTGAGCTTTGCGACCTCTTCGCCCGGAGCCCAGACACCGAAGACGCCACAAGCGTCCTGGGGGCCTTTCTCGCCGGGGAGCAGATCGTGATTGAGTCGACCGTCACCACGTGGCACGGCTCCGAGTGTAGGCGAGATCGACCACTGGTCCGAATTGGAGATACGCGCCGCTAATGGATCACTCGGCCGCGACCGCGGTCACGGTCTCACCGTTTTCGCTGGTCAGCGTGAGCGTTTGGTGATCGATGCGGTAGTCGACGGTGCCGTCGAGCACCTTCAGGAGGCCGCGCTCGGCTTTCATGAGTGAGGCTTCGCACACCATTCGGGTCGTGGCGACCGAGCCCAGCGTGATACTGCCGTCGCGTACCGTCGCCGAGGCGTTCACCCGATTGCAGCCCGCGCTTCCCGAGACGGTTCCCGCGGCGGTGTCGAAGACGAGGTGGCCACGGCCGTCGCCCGCCGGGTCGGTGAGCTTCCAGCGCGTGCCGGACAGCGGGGCCGGCTTCCGCTCGGTGAGGCGGACACGGTCGCCGCCCGCGGTGGTGAGGGTCAGGTCGGCGCCTTCGCGGCGGGCGGTGAGACCCCCGTCCGTGAGCACGTCGGCGAGGGTCCCCTCGAAGGCGACCGGGACGCCGTCGCAGGCCATCTCGGTGGCGCCGAGCCCGTCGAAGGTGACGCGGTCGCCGCGGACGTCGGCGGTGGCACTGAAGCCGTTGCAGCCGAGGCTGCCCTCGACCTTGCCGTCGGCGGATATGCGCAGGTGGGCGGCTGTCGGGGCGCGGTGGGTGCGGCCGTCGGCGGTGACGTCTGTGACGGCCCAGCGCACACCGGTCACGGCGGGGCCGGACGCGCCGACGGGGTCCTCGGACGGCTTCTCGGTGCCGCACGCGGCCAGGAGCGGAAGGAGGGTCAGGGCTGCGAGGGTCAGTCGCTGCTTGTCCATGGCGGTGGGACGGGAGGGCCCGGCGATCGGTTCCCCTCAGCTCATCAGCGGCAGCAGCCCGGCGAGGTCCGCCCTCTCCCCGCTGGCGCTGACCAGTGCCGCGTCCCGCGCGTCCGCCCAGGTCGTCCGGCCGGTGGCGAGGCGGACCCAGGTCAGCGGGTCGGTCTCCACGACGTTGGGCGGAGTGCCGCGGGTGTGCCGGGGCCCCTCGACGCACTGCACCACCGCGTACGGCGGGACGCGTACCTCGGTCGCGCCGCCGGGCGCCTTCGCGGCGAGCGCGTCGGCCAGAAGCCGGGTGCAGGCGGCCAGGGCCTGCTTCTCCAGCGGGATGTCCAGACCGGGTACCGCCGCGTTCAGGTCGTCGGTGTGGACGACGAGTTCGACGGTCCGGGTGACCAGGAAGTCGGTGAGGGTCATGGCGCCCGCCCGCAGGTCGAGGACACGGGAGTCGGGGGCCGCGGCGAGGCGGGCGGTGAGCTCGTCCCCGGTGCGGTCGTACAGCGCGTCGAGGTCCGGTTCGGCGGCGGCCAGTTGCCGGGTGCCGTCGGCGACGGCCTCGGCGAAGAGGGCGGTCACGGACGGGTAGTCGAGGAGCGCGATGTCGGCCTTCGGCGGCTCCGGACGGTCCAGGGCGCGGCTGACGGCGGCGACGGTCATGGTGAGATGCGCGGCCAGGTCGCGGACGGTCCAGTCGCCGAGTCGGGTGGGCCCCGCGAGCTGATCGGGCGTCAGAGTGCCGACGGCACCGCGGATCTTCCCGAACTGCGCGAGCACCGCGGCACGGGTCTTGGCGGGGTCGTAGCTGCGGGTGCGCTTCTTGGCCGGCATGGGGACGAGCCTATGCCGGGCCGTGGAAACGGCGGACCCCGCCCGGAGAACCGGGCGGGGCCGTCACCGTCGTACGGGCGTCGTCTACTTCAGCAGCGCCGGGATGGTGTTCTCGTGGGCCTCTCGCAGCTCGTCCAGGGGGAGGGCGAACTCGCCCTGGACGTCCACGGAGGTGCCGTCGACGACACCGATGCGGGTGACGGGCAGACCCCGCGCGCCGCACATGTCGTTGAAGCGGAGCTCCTCGGAGCGCGGCACGGCGACGACGGCGCGGCCGGCCGACTCGGAGAAGAGGAAGGTGAACGCGTCCAGGCCGTCGGGGACGACCAGACGGGCACCCTTGCCGCCGAGCAGGGCCGACTCGACGACCGCCTGGATCAGGCCGCCGTCGGAGAGGTCGTGCGCGGAGTCGATCATGCCGTCGCGGGATGCCGAGATCAGGATCTCGCCGAGCAGCCGCTCCCGCTCCAGGTCCACCTTCGGGGGCAGTCCGCCGAGGTGGTCGTGGACGACCTGGGACCAGGCCGAGCCGCCGAACTCCTCGCGGGTGTCGCCGAGCAGGTAGAGGAGGTGACCCTCCTCCTGGAAGGCGACCGGGGTGCGGCGGGCCACGTCGTCGATGACGCCGAGGACGGCCACGACCGGGGTCGGGTGGATGGCGGCCTCGCCCGTCTGGTTGTACAGCGAGACGTTGCCGCCGGTCACCGGGGTGCCGAGCTGGAGGCAGGCGTCCGCGAGACCGCGTACGGCCTCGGCGAACTGCCACATGACCGCCGGGTCCTCGGGGGAGCCGAAGTTGAGGCAGTCGGAGACGGCGAGGGGCTTGGCGCCGGTGGTGGCGACGTTGCGGTACGCCTCCGCCAGGGCCAGCTGCGCGCCCGTGTACGGGTCGAGCTTGGCGTACCGGCCGTTGCCGTCGGTGGCGATCGCCACGCCGAGGCCGGTCTCCTCGTCGATCCGGATCATGCCGGAGTCCTCGGGCTGGGCGAGGACGGTGTTGCCCTGCACGAAGTGGTCGTACTGCGAGGTGATCCACTTCTTGGAGGCCTGGTTCGGGGACGCGACCAGCTTCAGGACCTGGTCCTTCAGCTCCTCGCCCGTCGCCGGGCGGGGCAGCTTGTTCGCGTCGTCCGCCTGGAGCGCGTCCTGCCAGGAGGGGCGGGCGTAGGGGCGCTCGTAGACCGGGCCGTCGTGCGCGACCGTGCGCGGGTCGACGTCGACGATCTTGCCGCCGTGCCAGAAGATCTCCAGGCGGTCGCCGTCGGTCACCTCACCGATGACGGTGGCGATGACGTCCCACTTCTCGCAGATCTCCAGGAAGCGGTCGACCTTCTCCGGCTCCACGACCGCGCACATGCGTTCCTGCGACTCGCTCATGAGGATCTCCTCGGGCGAGAGCGTGGAGTCGCGCAGCGGTACGTCGTCCAGGGTGACGCGCATGCCGCCGGAGCCGTTGGAGGCCAGCTCGCTCGTCGCGCAGGACAGGCCCGCCGCGCCGAGGTCCTGGATGCCGACGACGAGCTTCTCCTGGAAGGCCTCCAGGGTGCACTCGATGAGGAGCTTCTCCTGGAAGGGGTCGCCGACCTGCACGGCCGGGCGCTTGGACGGCTTGGCGTCGTCGAAGGTCTCGGAGGCCAGGATGGAGGCGCCGCCGATGCCGTCACCGCCGGTGCGGGCCCCGTAGAGGATGACCTTGTTGCCGGCGCCGGACGCCTTGGCGAGGTGGATGTCCTCGTGCCGCATGACGCCGATGGCGCCGGCGTTGACCAGCGGGTTGCCCTGGTAGCAGGCGTCGAAGACGACCTCGCCGCCGATGTTGGGCAGGCCCAGGCAGTTGCCGTAGCCGCCGATGCCGGCGACGACGCCGGGCAGGACGCGCTTGGTGTCGGGGTGGTCGGCCGCGCCGAAGCGCAGCGGGTCGACGACCGCGACCGGGCGGGCGCCCATCGCGATGATGTCGCGCACGATGCCGCCGACGCCGGTGGCCGCGCCCTGGTAGGGCTCGACGTACGACGGGTGGTTGTGCGACTCGACCTTGAAGGTGACCGCGTAGCCCTGGCCGACGTCGACGACGCCGGCGTTCTCGCCGATGCCGACGAGCATCGCCTCGGACTCGGGGGCCTTCTCGCCGAACTGGCGGAGGTGGACCTTGGAGGACTTGTAGGAGCAGTGCTCGGACCACATGACCGAGTACATGGCGAGCTCGGCACCGGTGGGCCGGCGGCCGAGGATCTCGACCACGCGCTCGTACTCGTCCTTCTTCAGACCGAGTTCGGCCCAGGGCAGCTCGACGTCGGGGGTCGCGGCCGCGTGCTCGACCGTGTCCAGAGGCGTCCGGCTCATGCGTTGACCAGCTTCTTGAGGATCGAGGTGAAGAAGGGGAGGCCGTCGGTGCGGCCGGTGCCGATGAGCGGCTCCACGGCGTGCTCCGGGTGCGGCATCAGGCCCACGACGTTGCCGGCCCCGTTGGTGATGCCGGCGATGTCGTTGAGCGAGCCGTTCGGGTTGAAGCCCAGGTAGCGGAACGCGACCCGGCCCTCCGCCTCCAGCTTGTCCAGCGTGTACTGGTCGGCGACGTAACGGCCGTCCATGTTCTTCAGCGGGATGTGGATCTCCTGGCCCGCCTCGTAGTCGCTGGTCCAGGCCGTGTCCGCGTTCTCCACCCGCAGCTTCTGGTCGCGGCAGATGAAGTGCAGATGGTCGTTGCCGAGCATGCCGCCGGGCAGCAGGTGGGCCTCGGTGAGGACCTGGAAGCCGTTGCAGATACCGAGAACCGGCATACCGGCCTTCGCCTGCTCGATCACCGTCTCCATCACCGGCGAGAACCGGGAGATGGCACCGGCGCGGAGATAGTCGCCGTAGGAGAAACCACCGGGCAGCACCACGGCGTCGACCTGCTTGAGGTCCTTGTCCTTGTGCCAGAGAGCGACCGGTTCGGCACCCGCGAGACGGATCGCGCGCTGGGTGTCCCGGTCGTCGAGACTTCCCGGGAAAGTGACGACGCCGATACGAGCGGTCACTTCGCGGCCTCCGCGACTTCCTCGACCTTGACGGTGAAGTCCTCGATCACGGTGTTGGCGAGGAAGGATTCCGCAAGATCGTGGATGCGGGCGAGCGCGGCCTCGTCGACCGGCCCGTCAACTTCCAGTTCGAATCGCTTTCCCTGACGGACGTCGGAGATGCCTTCGAAACCCAGCCGCGGCAGTGCGCGCTGCACCGCCTGGCCCTGGGGGTCGAGGATCTCCGGCTTGAGCATGACGTCGACTACGACGCGTGCCACTGGCACTCCCGGTGTGTGGTGCTGAGCAGGTTCCTTCAGACTACCCGCACAAAATTTCTACGCGAGTAGAGTAGGAGGAACCTACGTGACCGGCATCACGATCCGGTATCGGAGGGGTGCGTTCGGGAAAAGTTCCGGGAAAGATCGCCGGGCGGCCCGCGATACCTATTGCGCACGGACACGCGGGGAGATTTAGTCGAGCTTCACTTTGCAATGCCGGGCACTGTACAAATGAATTGGCAATAAGCCGACAACTCGGCACGTCATGGCAGCTGAGCTGTATGGGGTGCCGCACGAAGGGACCGATATTCGTGGCGCAGAAGGTCGTGGTCACGCTCTTCGACGACATCGACGGCTCGGAAGCGGCGGAAACGATCGCCTTCGGACTCGACGGCAAGTCGTACGAGATCGACCTGAATGAAGCCAATGCCGAGAAACTGCGTGAGGCGCTCGCGCCCTACGTGGAGGCCGGCCGCAAGCGGTCGAGGTCCGGCCGGGCCTTCCGGCAGACGGAGGTCGCTCCCGACCCGGCGGCGGTCCGGGCCTGGGCGCAGGCGAACAAGATGGACGTGCCGGCCCGCGGCCGGATCCCCAAGAAGGTCTACGAGGCGTTCGCCGCCGCGCAGTGAGGGCCATGGCGCGGGGCTCCACCGGGGCCCCGTGACCACCCGCTCGCACGCCTCCGGCGCCTACCGACTTGCACAGCACCCCCGCTGATCAGCTAGAGTCTGGAGCACGCCAAGGGGGCGGGGCCGAAAAGCCCAGCTCACAGCGGCATGCGGGTGTAGTTCAGTAGTAGAACATCCCCCTTCCAGGGGGAAGGCGCAGTGTGCGATTCCTGTCACCCGCTCTGCATCACCGTCCCGACCACTCTTGTGGATCAGGTAGGCTGGTGCTCGCACCGATCGGGGCCGTGTATTTCACGGCCGAAGGTCGGCGGCAATGCGGACGTAGCTCAGTTGGTAGAGCGCAACCTTGCCAAGGTTGAGGTCGCGAGTTCGAGCCTCGTCGTCCGCTCTCGATGAAGAACCCCGGTCCTTTCGACCGGGGTTTTTTCATGCCCTCTTCTGTCTGGCTGGCTGGGTCTTCTGGCTGGCGGTCTGTTTCTCGTGCCTGGCTGGCTGGGTCTTCTGGCTGGCTGCGCCCCGGCTCCGATCTTCGGCTACGTCCGGCTGGCTCTTCCCCGGCTCCGGTCTCCGGCTTCGTTCCCTGGCTGCCTCTGACATTTGTCATGCGGAGTGATGACAGCGCGCACTGCTGACGCCGCCGGTCCGCCGCGAAGCTGAATCCATGAACACGACAGAGCACGTGATCGAGGTCACCGATCTGCGGCGTGCGTACGGGGGCGGGTTCGAAGCGGTCCGCGGGATCACGTTCCAGGTGGGACACGGCGAGATCTTCGCCCTGCTGGGCACGAACGGGGCGGGCAAGACCTCCACCGTCGAGCTGCTGGAAGGACTGGCCCGGCCCAGTGGGGGCCGGGTGCGGGTCTTCGGCCGCGACCCCTACGCCGAGCGGGCCGCGGTGCGGCCCCGGACGGGCGTGATGCTCCAGGAGGGCGGCTTCCCGTCGGAGCTGACCGTCGCGGAGACCGCGCGGATGTGGGCGGGGTGCGTGTCCGGGGCCCGGCCGCCCGGCGAGGTGCTGGAGCGGGTCGGCCTGTCGCGCCGGACGGGCGTACGGGTCAAGCAGCTGTCGGGCGGCGAGCGCAGACGCCTGGACCTGGCGTTGGCGCTGCTGGGCGATCCCGAGGTGCTGTTCCTCGACGAGCCGACGACCGGGCTGGACGCGGAGGGGCGCCGGGAGACCTGGGAGCTGGTGCGGGCGCTGCGCGACGCGGGCACGACCGTGCTGCTGACCACGCACTACCTGGAGGAGGCCGAGGATCTCGCCGACCGGCTGGCGATCCTGCACCGGGGGCGGATCGCCGCCGCGGGGACACCGGCCGAGGTGACCGCGGCCCAGCCGTCGCAGATCTCCTTCCGGCTGCCCGAGGGCTGGTTCCCGGGCGACCTGCCGCCCCTGGCCGAACTGGGCGTCTCCGGGCACGTGGTGGAGGCGGGCGTCGTACGGCTGCGCACCCACGAGCTCCAACGGGCGGCGACCCGGCTGCTGGTGTGGGCGGAGGGCGCCGGGGTCGAGCTGCGCGGGCTGGATGTACGGGCCGCCTCGCTGGAGGAGGCGTTCCTGGGGATCGCGCGGGAGTCGGAGCGTTCGGAGCGGACGGAGGTCACCGCATGAGCGGCGCGGTGGTGGAGGGCCGTCGGCCGACGACGGCCGCGGGGCGGATCGCGGCGCTGGGGCGGGCCGAGCTGACGCTGTTCGGGCGCAGCCGGGGCATGCTGATCGGGGCGCTGGTCGTCCCGCTGGTGCTGCCGTTCAGTGTGCGGTCGGTGGTCGAGGACATGGACCTCGCGGAGAACGGGCTCAGTGTGGGGCTCGTGCTGCTGCCGGGGGCGATCGGGTTCTCGCTGCTGTTCGCGGTGTACTCGGCGCTGGTCGCCGTGTTCGTGGGGCGGCGCGAGGAACTGGTGCTGAAGCGGCTTCGGACCGGTGAGCTGAGGGACGCGGAGATCCTTTCCGGGGCCTCGCTGCCGGCCGTCGTGACCGGGCTGCTCCAGTCGCTGGTGCTGGTGGCCGGGTGCACGGTGCTGCTGGACGTGCCCGCTCCGGAAGCGGTCCCGCTGGCCGTGCTGGGGCTGCTCGCGGGACTGGTGGTGTGCGCGGCGCTGGCCGCCTTCACCGCGAGCTTCACCCGGACGGTGGAGAGCGCGCAGGCCACCGCTCTGCCGCTGGTGCTCGTGTCGATGATCGGTTCCGGGATCACGGTTCCGCTGGAGCTGATGCCCGACCGGCTGGCCACGGCGTTCTCCCTGCTGCCGCTGAGCCCGGTGATCACACTGATACGCGGCGGCTGGTCGGGCGACCTGTCGGCGGCCGAGACACTGACCGCGTGCGCGGTCGCGCTGGCCTGGACGGCGGGCGCGGTGTTTGCTGTACGGCGATGGTTCCGCTGGGAGCCTCGGCGCTAGGGGGAGTACGTATGCGCAGGCCAGGGGGCTGGTGGCGGGGGAAGAGCACGCCGGCGAAGGTCGAGACGTACACGCGGTGGTCGTTCCACTTCTTCGGGGTGACCGAGGTCGCGGCGATCGGGGTGGCGGCGCTGGGGCAGGCCGGGTCGCCTATCGGGGTGTGGCTGCTGCTCGCGGTGTGTGTGCACGCGGCGCTGATGATGGTGACCGCGTCGCGGGCCCTGGACTGGACGCGGGGGCGGCGGGAGCAGCCGGTGCGCACGCTGTGGGCGATGGCCGCCGTGAGCGCGGCGATCGCCACGGCAGCGCTCGCGCTCTCGGAGTACGGTCCCGGCGGCGAGGACGTCGAGGCGGCTGCGGGCGCGGTGTTCGGAGGCGTGACCGCCTTCGGGGCCGGGACGATCGCGCTGGGCGTGGGCGACCGCAGACGGGTGCCCGCCGTCATCGGCGGCTTCGCCGGGGGCGCGGGGGCCGTGGCCGCGCTGCTGGGACTGTCCGCGACAGCCACGCTGGTCACCATGCTGGTGGTGCTGCTCGGCAGCGGGTTCTTCGCCTTCACCGCCATGTTCTCGGTCTGGCTGCTCGACGCCGTCTACGAACTCGACGCCGGCCGCGAGACCCGGGCCCGGCTCGCCGTGGCCGAGGAGCGGCTGCGGTTCGGCCGGGATCTGCACGACGTGCTGGGCCGCAACCTCGCCGTGATCGCCCTCAAGAGCGAGCTGGCCGTGCAGTTGGCGCGCCGGGAGCGGCCGGAGGCCCTCGAGCAGATGGTCGAGGTGCAGCGGATCGCGCAGGAGTCGCAACGTGAGGTGCGCGATGTCGTACGCGGCTACCGGGAGGCCGACCTCGGGGTCGAACTGGCCGGGGCGAAGGGCGTGCTGACGGCCGCCGGGATCGACTGCGAGGTGACCGGGGAGGCAGACGGGCTGCCGGGCGAGGTGCAGTCGGCGCTCGGCTGGGTCGTCCGGGAGGCGACCACCAATGTGCTGCGGCACGGGGACGCCGGGCGGTGTGTGGTGGGGCTGCGGTTGGCCGAGGGACGGGTGGTGCTGACGGTGCGAAACGACGGAGTGGGCGGCGGGGCGGACGGACCCGTGCCGGGGCACGGCGGCTCGGGGCTGGCCGGGCTGCGGGAGCGGCTGGCCGCGGTGGACGGGACGTTGGAGGCCGGACCGGTCGGGAAGGGGGAGTTCAGAGTGGTGGCGCAGGTGCCGCTGGCGGCTTCCGGTGTGAGCGAGGTCCTGGCGTGACGGACGCGGTGCGGCTGCTGCTCGCCGACGACGAGCACCTCATCCGGGGCGCCCTGGCGGCGCTGTTGTCGCTGGAGGAGGACCTCTCGGTCGTCGCCGAGGCCGCGACGGGGCCCGAGGCGCTGGCGATGGCCCGGGCGCACACCCCGGACGTGGCGGTGCTGGATCTCCAGATGCCGGGCGCCGACGGTGTGAAGGTCGCCACATCCCTGCGGGCCGAACTGCCCGGCTGCAAGGTGCTGATCGTGACCAGTCATGGACGTCCGGGACATCTGAAGCGGGCGCTCGCGGCGGGAGTGCGCGGATTTGTACCGAAGACGGTCAGCGCGCAGCGGCTCGCCGAGATCATCCGCACGGTGCACGCGGGAAACCGCTATGTGGACCCGGAGTTGGCGGCCGACGCGATCGCCGCCGGGGACTCGCCGCTGACCGTGCGGGAGGCCGAGGTGCTGGAACTGGCGGCGGACGGCGCGTCCGTGGCGGAGATCGCCGAGCGGGCCGCGCTGTCCCAGGGGACGGTCCGCAACTACCTCTCCTCCGCCGTCACGAAACTGGGCGCGGAGAACCGTCATGCGGCAGTGCGTCTCGCACGCGAGCGAGGTTGGGTATAGTTGCTCTCGCGCCACGGCGCACTGCGGACGTAGCTCAGTTGGTAGAGCGCAACCTTGCCAAGGTTGAGGTCGCGAGTTCGAGCCTCGTCGTCCGCTCTCTGTGAAGAAACCCCCCGGCCTGTGCCGGGGGGTTTCTTCGTGTGCGGGGGTTTCTTCGTGTGCGGCGGGGAGTTGGCCCCCGGTCGCCCGGGGGCCGTCCGGCTCAGGACCAGCTCGTGCCCGTCAGCCGCTCGTACGCCTCGATGTACTTGGCGCGGGTCGCCTCGACGGCCTGCTCCGGCAGCGCGGGCGGGGGCTGCTCGCTCCTGCGGTCCCAGCCGGACTCCGCCGAGGTCAGCCAGTCGCGCACGAACTGCTTGTCGTACGACGGCTGCGCGCGGCCCGGCTGCCACTGGTCGGCCGGCCAGAAGCGTGAGGAGTCGGGGGTGAGGACCTCGTCGGCGAGGACGAGGGTGTCGCCGTCGAAGCCGAACTCGAACTTGGTGTCCGCGAGGACGATGCCCCGCTCGCGGGCGATGTCGCGGGCGCGGCCGTAGACGTCGAGGGTCGTCCGGCGCAGCAGGGCGGCGGTCTCGGCGCCGACCTGGCGGGCGACCTCCTCGTAGGAGACGTTCTCGTCGTGCTCGCCGACCTCGGCCTTGGTGGCGGGGGTGAAGATCGGGGCGGGCAGCTCGGAGCCGTCGACCAGGCCCTCGGGGAGGGCGAGGCCGCACACCGTGCGGGTGGCGTCGTACTCGACGAGGCCGGAGCCGGTGAGGTAGCCGCGGGCCACGCACTCCACGGGGACCATCGCGAGGGACTTGCAGATCAGGGTGCGGCCGGCCCAGTCGGCGGGGGCGCCGGCGGGCAGCTCGGTGCTCAGCACATGGTTGGGCGCCAGGTCGGCGAGCTGGTCGAACCACCACAGGGACAGCTGGGTGAGGACCCGGCCCTTGTCGGGGATCTCGGTGGGCAGCACCCAGTCGTAGGCGGAGATGCGGTCGCTGGCGACCATCACGAGGTCGCCGGCCTCGTTCCGGTACAGGTCGCGCACCTTGCCGGTGTGCAGATGCACCAGGCCGGGCACCTGGATCGGCTCGGGCTTTTCGACGAATCCGGACACGGTTCCTCCCCGTGGTTCTGTCCAACTGGCTCGATTCTCCCGTATCGGGAGACGGGCCGTGGACACGGGGTCGGTGGGGGCGGTCCCGTCGGTCGCGTTTGCGGCTTCGGGTCAGTCGTGTTTGCAGATGCGGTCGAGGAGGTTGGCGGTGGCGCGCTGCACACGGGTGTCGACGTGGCCCGGCCGGTCCAGGGACGGGGACCAGGCGAACGTTCCGGACGCGAACACCCAGGCTCCCGAGGGCGCCCGGTACAGGCTGGTCTCCTGATGTCGTCGGACGCCCTCGCTGTCGGCGTAGGGGGAGTGGGCGAGCAGGACGCGTTCGTCGTGCTCGGGCAGTGGGGTGCGCGGGAAGTAGCGGTCCGCCTCGCCCGCGACCAGGCCTTCGATCTCGTCGCCCTCGTGTGCGCCGGTGGCCTCCCACAGCCAGTGGCCGGCGTTGCGGACGATCATCGGGTGGGGCTCGGGGACGCGGCCGGCGTACTGGATGCCCGCGACCTGCTGCTCGGGACGGCCGATTTCCCGCCACAGCCAGGACTTGCCCGGCCCTTTGCGTTTGCGGCAGGTGAGCAGGCGGTCGGGGACGCCGGACGGGGAGGGGCCCAGCTCGACCTGCCAGTACATGGTGTTGGCGGACAGGAAGACCAGTGAGGTACCGGTGTCGCGGGCCAGTTCGACCGTGCGGCGCATCGGGACCGACCAGTACTCGTCGTGGCCGGGGAACACCAGGCCCCGGTAGCGGGTGGGGTCGACTCGGCCGGCGTGCAGGTCGCGGGCGTCGGCGTAGGCGAGGTCGTAGCCGTAGCGCTCGGCCCAGCGGATGAAGTCGTAGGCGTGGCCGACGTGCAGGGGCAGGCCCGCGCCCGCGTAGGGGCGGTCGAAGGAGACGGTCGTGGCGGCGTCGGACTCGCCGAGCAGCCGGCCCGCCTCGTCCCAGGCGTGGTACAGGCTGGCGCCGGTGCGGCCGTCCTCCGGATAGAGGTTGTACGCCTGCCAGGTGATGTCGGGCAGGAGCAGCAGCAGGTCGGCCGGGTGGCTGTCACGGACGGTGAAGGGGATGTGGGAGCGGTAGCCGTCGGCGGTGGTGAGGACCGCGACATACGCGCCGTTGCTCCAGTGCGAGGGGACCTGGAGGCGCCAGGACAGCCACCAGTGGTGGCAGGAGACCGTGCGGTCGGCGGTGAGCGGCGGGGGCTGGACGATGCCCGACAGCCGGGGGCTGGTGGTGATCTTGGCGGCGCCGTCGCCGCCGTAGTGGCCGATGCGGTAGACGTCGACGCCGAACTCCTGGGGCGGGTCGACGGTGACGTGGAAGTCCAGTGCCTCACCGGGGGCGACCGCGCCGCGGGAGGTGAAGCCCTTGATCTGGCGGTGGACGTCGTCGGCGGAGCGGGGGGCGCCGGGCGGGCCGGGGCTGTTGCGCGGAGCCGGGATGCGGGGGGCGCCCTCGCGGGGGGTGTGGCCGGGGGCCGTGTCCACGTACCAGGGGACGACCTGGCCGGTGTCGTCGAAGTAGGTCTCGCTGCCCCGCAGCCAGGGGACCGGGCCCTGGCCGAAGGGGTCCGTCACGGCGTGGGCGAGTGCTCCCGACTCCCAGCGGCGGATGTGCTCCGATGCCATGGTGGCTCCCCTCCCTCGGACCCCGGGTGTGTCGGCGCGTCGGCTGTTGTTCGAGGTGTCGTGCGGCGGCGTGGTGCGGGTGCGGTGGGTGGTTCCCCGTGCGGGCGCGGCTGGCCTATGTCGTGTGCGATTGCCATGTGCGCGTCGGATCCCAGCACATCACATTGCGCACGGATCCCGTCACTGTTCGTCTCTGATTGACCGAAAGTGGAAGTATGCGCTCCGGGCGGGTGGGGGCGGTGGGGTGGCCTGGGACGGGGGTGGGGGTCCGCCCCGGGATTCGCTGGGAGTGGGCTCGGCGGGTTGGGCGGGGTCGGCTCGGGACCTGGCCTGGGGGGGGTGGTGGCTCGACGGCTTCGGCGGGGGTCCACCGGGGGCCGGGCGGTCAGACGAGGCGTACCGGTTTCTCCGGGCGTATGCCCACCTCGGTCAGCCAGGTGCGCAGGGGCGCGGGGTCGCCGTCCTCCAGCAGGGTGAGCACCTTGGGGGCCAGGTCGGACGCGCGTTCGCCGTCGAGCAGGAGAGAGGGGCCGTCCAGCCAGTCCAGGCCGGGGGTGGCACCGGCCGTGTCCATCGCCGCGCAGCAGACCATGGCCGTGATGTGGTCGGCGAGGAGTTCTCTCGGGGTGCGGGGAGGCTGGAGCGGGAAGAGCGGGAGGGCGTCGTCCCACAGGGCCGCGTCGCTGGACCCGCCCAGGGCGGAGGCGCCGGTCGAGGGGTGGGCCTCGGCCTCCTCGCGGGCGAGCTCGGTGGTGATGCCGTTCGCGAGGGCTGTGCAGCGGGGGTTGTCGCGGGGCGGCCGGTAGGTGTCTTCGTCGGTGTCGGGCTCTGTGGCTTCGCCGATCGGGGCTTGGGGGTTCGCGGGCTGGGCGTTCGCGGGCTCGCCGTCGGCGGCGGTCCGTGACAAGTCGGGGTCGTGGCCGGCCTCGGCGGTGCTCTGCTGTCCGGTCGTCAGGTGGTCCAGGACCCGGGCCAGGGTCGGGCCTTCGGCGTGCGGGCCGGCCTGGCGGACTCCGAGGGTGTCCAGGACTCGGTGGAGGCGGGCGGCGTCGGTGCGCCATTTGCGGTCCACGACCTCGTCCGGGTAGTCCTGCCACTCGACGGGGGACCAGGCGGGGCCCGGTTCGGCGGGGCCGCCGTGGAAGAGACGGGCGGCGAGCAGGGAGGCGGCCTCGTCGATCAGACCGGGTTCCTCCAGCAGATCGCACGCGGGGCGTTCGCCCAGCCGTGAGGCGAAGCCCTCGGCCAGACGGTCCCGGCGGGAGAGCTCGGTGAGGGCGGCCACCACGCCCGCGTCCAGCCGGGAGGGCCAGCGGCCCATGCGCCAGGCGGGCAGCGCGACGCGGGTCAGCAGCCGGTCCCAGCCCGCGTAGGCGAGGCCGACCTGCTCCTGGGCGACGATCCTGAGGCCGTAGTCCACGGCCTGTGCGCGTTCCGCCGCGGCGGACGCCACCGCGCGCTCCATCAGCACCGCGTGCTCCCGGCAGCCCCGCAGCATCAGCCGGGCCACCCAGCCGACCGCCGCCCTCGGGGCGCGTACCAGGGGGAGGCGGGCCGGGGCCGCGGCGACCGCCACCGCGGCGTCCAGGCCGCGGACGAAACGCCGCGCGGCGGCTATGTCGGGGTGCGCCGACGGTCCCGTACCGGCGACCACCGGGGCGAGGACGGCGCGCAGTTCGCCCACGCGCATCCACCACAGGAACGGGGAGCCGATGACCAGCACGGGTGCGGCGGGGGTGCGGCGCACGGGGCGGCCCGCTATCTCGTCGCGGCCGGTCGGCGCGGGCGGGCCGTGCGCCGGGTGGGTGCGGTCCTCGAGCCAGCTGTCGCAGTCCGGGGTGAGCGCTATCGCGGAGGGCGCGGGGACGTCGAGGCGGTCGGCCAGTTCACGGACCAGGCGGTACAGATCGGGCGCCGCGCCCTCGGCGATCGGGACCGTCGGGCTGAGGGCGGGCCGGGCGCGGGCGACCACCAGGGCGATGGCCCCTGCCACGAGCAGCACCACCGCCGCGACGACCACGGTCACCCAGCGGGCGGTGTCCCAGACGGGTCCCACGAAATGGTCCGTGGCACCGCCCGCCAGCAGGATCACCGCAGCCGCGGCGGGCAGCAGGGCCACCGCCAGCGCCCTGCCGCGCACACGCAGCACGGCCAGGGCTCGCGCCCGAGCGGCCTGCGCTCCTGCCTCCACACCCATCCCGGTCACGACCGGACCACACCCCCTCGCTGCCGCGCTGGTGCTTTCCTGGCGTTGCTCACTCCCCCACTGTGGCACCCGTCACTGACATCGCAATGCCGGTGGGCCAAGTGCCGGAACGCTTGCGCCGCACCATAGTTGGGCCCCGGGCCCCCGGTCAGGCAGATAGGGGATCGGTCACTCGATGGAATGGCTTTGGGGAAAGGTGGATGACGGAGGGCAAGGATCAGGCCCCGGTTCCTGAGACGGATCCGGGGCCTGGAGGGTTCATAGGCGCGGGCGGAGTACCTCGTTCACGCCCCGGCGGCGGCCTTGGCCGCGATGTCCGTACGGTGCTGGGAGCCGTCGAGCACGACGCGGGCGACGGCCCGGTAGGCGCGCTCGCGGGCCTCGGTGAGATCGGCGCCGACGGCGGTCACCGACAGCACCCTGCCGCCCGCGCTGACGACGGCGTCGCCGTCCTGGCGGGTGCCCGCGTGCAGCACGTAGGCGTGCGGGGCGTCCTGGGCCGCGACCTCGTCCAGACCGGTGATGGGGTCGCCGGTGCGCGGGGTGCCGGGGTAGTTGTGCGAGGCGACGACGACGGTGACGGCCGCCTCCTCGCTCCAGCGCAACGGCTCCAGGTCGACGAGGGTGCCGTTGGCCGCGCCCAGCAGGACACCGGCAAGCGGCGTCCTCAGACGGGCCAGCACGACCTGGGTCTCGGGGTCGCCGAAGCGGGCGTTGAACTCGATGACCCGCACACCGCGCGAGGTGATCGCCAGACCCGCGTACAGCAGGCCGGAGAACGGGGTGCCGCGGCGGCGCAGCTCGTCGACGGTCGGCTGGAGAACCGTCTCCAGTACCTCCTCGACCAGCTTCGGGTCGGCCCACGGCAGCGGGGAGTAGGCGCCCATGCCGCCGGTGTTGGGGCCCTCGTCGTTGTCCAGCGCGCGCTTGAAGTCCTGCGCGGGCTGGAGGGGGACGACCGTCTCGCCGTCGGTGATGGCGAAGAGGGAGACCTCGGGGCCGTCCAGGAACTCCTCGATGACCACGCGGTCGCAGCCGGCCGCGTGCGCCTTGGCCTCTTCGAGGTCGAAGGTGACGACGACGCCCTTGCCGGCGGCGAGGCCGTCGTCCTTCACGACGTAGGGAGCGCCGAAGGCGTCGAGGGCCTCCTCGACCTCCTCCGCGTTCGTACAGACGTACGACCGGGCCGTGGGTACGCCCGCCGCGGCCATGACGTCCTTGGCGAACGCCTTGGAGCCTTCCAGCTGGGCGGCTTCCTTGGAGGGGCCGAAGACCGGGATGCCCGCCTCGCGCACGGCGTCGGCGACACCGGCGACCAGGGGCGCCTCCGGGCCGACCACGACCAGTTCGGCGCCGAGCCCGGTGGCCAGCGCCGCGACGGCCGTGCCGTCCAGGGCGTCGACCTGGTGCAGCTCGGCGACCTCGGCGATGCCGGCGTTGCCGGGGGCGCAGTGCAGCGCCGTGACGGCGGGGTCGAGGGACAGTGAGCGGCACAGGGCGTGTTCGCGGGCGCCGCTGCCGATGACGAGGACCTTCACGGGGGTCAGCCTAACCGGAGGCGGGGTTGAGCTTTTGTGCGGGCCGCCGAGGGGGCGGGGGCGGGGTGGTTGTGGGTTCCTCCGAAAAGGTGGGTTCTGTGCGCCGCCGGGTGCGGTCCGCCGTGGCCGGAGGACTGGTGGCGGGAGGACCAGCTGGTGGCCGGAGGACCAGCGGCCGCTGGACTACTGGTCGTTCTGGAACTCCTCCATCACCGTCGCGCCCAGCTCGCGCACGATCAGCTCCTGTCCCGAGAGGGCCGACTCGTCGAGGTCGGGGTCGTCGTCCTCGGGGATGTCGTCCTCGGGGGCGACGTGGACGGGCGTGGGCTCCGGAGCGGGCGGCGGCGGGGCGGCGGGAGTGGGAGCGGCCTGGGCGGGGGCGGGTGCGGGGCCCGGCCGGTCCATGGGCGGGGCGTGCGCGGGCCGCTGCACGGCGAGGCCGCCGCCGTATCCGCCGGGGGCTGCGGGGGCGGGTGCGCCGTAGCCGGAGAAGCCGCCCGTCTGCGGGGGCGCGGAGCCGCCGGAGGTGTCGACGACCGCGTCGATCTTCCAGTGGACGTTGAAGCGCTCGGCCAGTACGGCCTTCAGGTCGTCCTCGCTGCCGCTCCCCACGAAGCGGTCCATGGCGCCCGCGTTGATGAAACCGATCTGGAGAGTGGTGCCGTCGAAGCCCGCCACATGCGCGTTCGGGGTGTTCAGCAGGGCCCAGGTGAAGCGGCGCTTGTCCTTCACCGCCTCCAGGATGTTCGGCCACAGCGCGCGGGGGTCGAGGCCGCCGGGGACGTGCGCGTACCCGGCCGCCGGGGCGGGCGAGGCCTGGGCGGGGGCCGAGGGAGCGGGGGCCGGGGCCTGGGCCGCGGCGGCGGGCCGGGAGGCACCGCCGGGGGTGGTCGCGGTGGGCCAGCCGCCCGGGCGTCGGCCGCCGCCCGCGGGCGCGGCCGTGGGCCAGGCGCCGGGGGCTGCGGCCGGGGCGGGCTGGGGCTGCTCGGGGGCGGGTAGAGCAGCGGGCGCTGGCCGGCCAGCGCCGGGATCGCCGTACTCGGCGGCGGGTGCGGGAGCGGAGGCCGGGGCGGTGGGCGTGGGAGCCGGGGCGGGTGCCACGGGAGCCGTCGGGGCCGCGGGAGCCGCCGGGGCGGGAGCGCCCGGTCCGGCCGCCCCGCGAACGGCAGCGCGAGCCGCGGCGGCTCCACCGCCGGGCGGGACGGCGGAGGGCGGGACGGCGGAGGGCGGGACGGCGGGGGCACCCTGCGGTGCCTCGGAACCGTGCGCCCCGGGGCCGGGGGCGTATCCCATCGCGGGCATCCCCGCGGGGACGCCCGCGGAGAAGCTGACGCCGCGCTCGATACGGTCGAGGCGGGCCATGACGGAGCGCTCGTCGCCGTAGGCGGCGGGGAGCATCACGCGCGCGCAGATGAGCTCCAGCTGGAGACGCGGCGAGGTGGCGCCGCGCATCTCGGTCAGGCCCTCGTTGACCAGGTCGGCGGCGCGGCTGAGCTCGGCGGCGCCGAAGGTGCCCGCCTGGGCCAGCATCCGCTCGATGACATCGGCCGGGGCGTCGATGAGCCCCTTGTCGGCGGCGTCGGGAACGGCCGCCAGGATGACCAGGTCACGCAGCCGCTCCAGCAGGTCGGCGACGAAGCGGCGCGGGTCGTTGCCGCCCTCGATGATGCGGTCGACGACCTCGAACGCGGCGGCGCCGTCACCCGTGGCGAAGGCCTCGACGACGGAGTCGAGCAGGGAGCCGTCGGTGTACCCGAGGAGGGAGGTGGCCATGGCGTACGTCACACCCTGCTCCCCCGCGCCCGCGAGGAGCTGGTCCATGACGGACATCGAGTCACGCACGGAACCGGCGCCGGAGCGCACGACCAGCGGCAGCACCCCGTCCGCGACGGGGATGTCCTCCTTCCGGCACACCTCGCCGAGGTACTCCCGCAGGGTGCCCGGCGGCACGAGCCGGAAGGGGTAGTGGTGGGTCCGCGAGCGGATGGTCCCGATGACCTTCTCGGGCTCCGTCGTGGCGAAGATGAACTTGAGATGCTCCGGGGGCTCCTCGACGACCTTCAGAAGCGCGTTGAAACCGGCCGACGTGACCATGTGGGCCTCGTCGATGATGTAGATCTTGTAGCGGCTGCGGGCGGGCCCGAAGAAGGCCTTCTCCCGCAGGTCACGGGCGTCGTCCACGCCACCGTGGGAGGCCGCGTCGATCTCGATGACGTCGATCGAGCCGGGGCCGTTTCGCGCGAGGTCGCGGCAGGAGTGGCACTCGCCGCAGGGCGTCGGCGTGGGACCCTGCTCGCAGTTCAGACAGCGGGCGAGGATGCGCGCGCTGGTCGTCTTGCCGCAACCGCGCGGACCGCTGAACAGGTACGCGTGATTGACCCGGTTGTTCCGCAGCGCCTGCTGCAACGGGTCGGTGACATGCTCCTGCCCGATGACCTCGGCGAACGACTCCGGGCGATAGCGGCGGTACAGCGCGAGAGACGACACGCCTACGAGGTTATAGGCGCCCACTGACAGAGCGGACCGCCCGGCGGGAGCGGGAGCAGCGGCGGCGGCGCGGCCGGGGCGCGGGAGCGGCGGCGGATGCCGGGCGGAGCCGGGAAGCCGGTGGGCTCGCCCACCGAAGGACCGCGAAGGACCAGGAAGCCCCACGAAGGACCGCCCCGGAGCCGGCTGGGACCGGGAACGCAGACGCCCCCCACGCACCCGCCAGAGCCGACCTACCCTTGCTGCCTTCCGGCCCTGGGGGAGTTCAGTCAGATAGCGCCGCGTGAGGGGCTGCGCCCACAGTACCCGATCGCGGCCAGCGGGAACGAGTTCGCGAGCACACCTCCGGGTCATGTAATGTTCCCAGCGGAGGATTCGCCTAGAGGCCTAGGGCGCACGCTTGGAAAGCGTGTTGGGGGCAACCCCTCACGAGTTCGAATCTCGTATCCTCCGCCAGTGCCTCACCGGGCACGATGTCGAAGGGCCCCACCGTTCTCGGTGGGGCCCTTCGACGTTGTGCGGCTGGCCAGCCGGTGAGGCGAGGACGTGTCCCTCGGTGTCGCGGGGAAGCGGCAGTCGGCGGTGGGGGCGTCCGGCCCTGTCGCGCGCGGAAGCGACAGCCGCGGCTGGTGTCGCGCGGAAGCGGCAGTCGACGGCTGGTGTCGCGCGGAAGCGGCAGTCGACGGCTGGTGTCGCGCGGAAGCGGCAGTCGGCGATGAGGCCTCCGGCCCTGTCGCGCGCGGAGGCGAGAGTCAGAGGCGGGGTCTCTGGCCCTGGGCGTTCACGCAGGTCACCGTCCCTTCCTCATCCGAACGGACGACCTCTTCGTCATCCGTTCCGTGTCCCGTGCCGAGCCTCTCCGTCGACCGGCCGGAGCCCTTGGCGGGCCGAGGATCGAGGCAAGGCGAGGCCGACGACAGGCCGAGCGAACGGACCGCCGACGGCCGTGTCAGGCACGAGGCACAGAGGAAGGGCTCCCCCGCCATGCAGCACGTTCGTAAGAAGCACCTGTCCACCCGCGCCCGCGTTCTCGGCGGCGGTGCCGTGGTCGCGGCCCTCGCCGCGGGCACCTTCGGCACGGTCGCGGCCAACGCCGCCGACGCCCCGAAGTCCGCCGCGCCGGTCGCCGCCGCGCAGAGCAACACCACCGCCTCCACCCACCTGACGGTCGACGCCGCCACCGAGGCCGCGCAGGCCGCGCTGGACGCCGCAGAGAAGGAGGGCCAGCGCGTCTCGGTCGCCGTCGTCGACCGCAACGGCAACACGATCGTCACCCTGCGCGGCGACGGCGCCGGCCCGCAGTCCTACGAGTCCGCCGAGCGCAAGGCGTTCACCGCCGTCTCCTGGAACGCCCCCACCTCCGAGCTGGCCGAGCGCCTGGAGCAGGCGCCGAACCTGAAGGACATCCCCGGCACCCTGTTCCTCGGCGGCGGCGCGCCCGTCACCGCCAAGGGCGCCCCGGTCGCGGGCATCGGTGTCGCGGGCGCCCCGTCCGGCGACCTGGACGAGAAGTACGCCCAGGCCGGCGCCGCCTCGCTCGCCAGGTGACCCGTGGCCGGGCCCGCCTCCTCGGTGGGCCCGGCTCCGCGTGCGGAGGACGACGATGATCAGAGCCGTACTGCCGGGACGCGCCCGCAGGGCATCCAGGAGGAGCGCCGTGACCGCCTTCGACCATGAACTGCTCCAGGCCGCCGGGCTCGGCGACACCGCCGGAGTGCGGCTCGCCCTGGAGGCCGGGGCGGCCGTGGACGTCCGGGACGGGCACGGCCGCACCCCGCTGCTGCTCGCCGCCCTCGCCGACCATGTGGACACCGCCCGGCCGCTGCTCGACGCCGGCGCCGACCCGAACGCGCAGGACGACCGGCAGGACACCCCCTGGCTGGTCACCGGCGTCACCGGCAGCGTCGCCATGATGCGGCTGCTGCTGCCCCACGGCCCCGACCTGACCCTGCACAACCGCTACGGCGGCGTCTGCCTCATCCCCGCCGCCGAACGCGGCCATGTCGCCTACGTCCGGGCCGTGCTGGACGAGACCGGCATCGACGTCGACCACGTCAACCGGCTCGGCTGGACCGCCCTGCTGGAGGCGGTCGTCCTCGGCGACGGCGGCCGGGCCCATCAGCAGATCGTCGAGCTGCTGCTGGCCGCGGGAGCCACCCCGGGTCTGCCCGACGGCGACGGTGTCACGCCCCTGGAGCACGCCGAGCGGCGGGGCTTCACCGAGATCGCCGCCCTGCTGCGGCGCGCGTCGTGAAGCGCCGCGCGTTCCTCGCCGCCCTCGGCGTCGCCGCCGCCTCCGCCTGCACACCGGCGGGGAGCGAGCAGCGGGGCCGTACGCCGTCCCCGGCCCGGACGGAAAGCCGTACGCCCGCTCCGTCCACACCGTCCGCTCCGTCCACACCGTCCGCCGCGCCTTCCGGCGAACTGCTGCTCGTCACCGACTTCGGCGCGGACACCGTCACCTTCGTCGATCCGGCCCGGGGTCCCGTCGGCTCCGTCGAGGCCGGTACCGCGCCCTACGGGCTCGCGGTCGGCGCGGACGGCAGGGCCTGGGCCGCGGCCGCCGAGGGCGTGGCCGTGATCGACACCCGCACCCGCCGCCGGCTCGCCCTCGTCCCGTACCGCACCCCACCCTCCCGGCTGGGGCCGCCCGCGTACGGCGAGTACCGGGGCGGCGGCATGGGCCTCGCGCTGGCGCCCGACGGGCGGTACGCCTACGTCGGGGTGAACGTCCCCGGCGACAACGGCGTCCTGGAGGTCGTCGACACCGCCGCCCGCGAGGTCGTGCGGACCGTTCCGGTCGGACGGCGGCCCTTCGACGTGGACGTCTCCGCCGACGGCTCCGAGGTGTACGTCACCGGCCACGACTCCTTCGACGTCACCGTGGTCCCGGCCCGCGGCCGTCCGCGCCGTATCGAGGTCGCGCCGTACGGCACCGAGGGCGGGCTCGGCTCCTGGCTCAAGCCGCACTACGCCGCCGTACGGCCCTCGGACGGGCGGCTGCTGCTGCCGTTCGAGGGGGAGCGGCTGGCCGTGGTCGACCCGCGCACGGGACGCGTCCGGGTCGAGCCGATGACGGCGAACACCCATCAGCACGGAGTCGCCGTCACGTCCGGCGGGACGCTGCTCGTGGTGGGCACCGGGCCGATCGACCCGGCGGCCGACGGGGGGCCGTCCCTGACGGTGCGTACGCCCGACGGACGGGAGCGCGTGCACCCGCTCCAGGGCCCGCACGAGGAGGTCGCGGTGTCCCGGGACGGCCGGACCGCCTATGTCACCGGCGGGTTCACCCGGGACGGGTACTGGGACGGCATCACGGTCGTGGACCTGGCCTCGGGCCGGCCGCGGCGGCTTCCCGCGGGCAGCCGGCCGCTCGGGATCGCCGTCCTCTGACGGCACCTCGCGCCGCGCCTCCCCGTGCCGCCCCGCATCGCCCTACGGCACCAGCCGCTGCTCCTTCGCCACCGACACGGCCGCCGCGCGGGTGTCGACGCCGAGCTTGTCATAGATGCGGCGCAGGTGCGTCTTGACGGTGGCCTCGCTGATGAAGAGGGCCCGGGCGATCTCACGGTTGGGCAGGCCCTGGGCGAGGTGGGTCAGGATGTCGCGCTCGCGGGGCGTCAGGGTGGGGCGGGGGCTGCGCATCTGGGCCATGACCCGGCCGGCGACCGGTGCGGACAGCGCGGTGCGGCCCTCGGCGGCGGCGTGGATGGCGGCGAACAGTTCCTCGGGGCGTTCGGCCTTCAGCAGATAACCCGTCGCCCCCGCCTCGATGGCACGCGTGATGTCGGCGTCGGTGTCGTACGTGGTCAGGACGAGGACGTGCGGGCTGTCGCCGGTGCGGGCGGCGACGATCCGGCGGGTGGTCTCCACGCCGTCGATGCCGGGGCCCAGCTGAAGGTCCATCAGCACGACGTCCGGGGCGAGCTTGCGGGTCAGGGCGATCGCCTCCTCGCCGCTGCCCGCCTCGCCGACGACCTCGATGTCCGGGGCGCTGGCGAGCAGGGCGAGCAGCCCCGCGCGGACCACGACGTGGTCGTCACAGACGAGGATGCGGGTCATTTCGGCTCCAGGGGGATCGCGGCGGACAGGACGGTGCCCTCGCCGGGGGCGGACTCCACGGTGAGCGTGCCGCCGAGCTGGCGCAGCCGGGCGCGGATGGCGGGCAGGCCGTAGCCGCGGGCGGTGGACGGCTCGGCGGCGGCCGCGCCGGTGTCGAAGCCGCTGCCGTCGTCGGCGACGTCCAGCACGATCTGGTCGTCCAGGCAGGTCAGGGTGAGCGTGGCGGCGGTGGCGTGCGCGTGCTCGCGGACGTTGGCCAGGGCGCCCTGGGCGATCCGCAGCAGCGCCGACGCGACGGGCGCCGGGAGCGCGGGCTCCTGGCCCTCGGTGTGCACGCGTACGGTCAGCCCGGCCCCGCTCTCCCGCTCGGCGACCGCGCGCAGCGCCTCGGGCAGGCTGCCCGCGTCGGCGAGGTCGGCCGGGGTGAGGTCGTGCACGAAACGGCGGGCCTCGGCGAGGTTGCTCTCGGCGATCGAGGCGGCCGTGCGGACATGGCCACGCGCGGTGTCCGGGGCGCTGTCCCAGACCCGGTCGGCCGCCTGGAGCAGCATGCGCTGGCTGGACAGCCCCTGGGCGAGGGTGTCGTGGATCTCCCGGGCGAGCCGCTCGCGTTCGGCGAGGGTGCCCTCGCGGCGTTCGGTGGCGGCGAGTTCGCGGCGGGTGCGGACGAGGTCGTCGATGAGGTCGCGCTGCCGGGCGGTCTGCCGTTCCATCACGACGAAGACGGCGGTGGCGACGGCGGCCACGGCGGGCGGCGCGAGCAGGACGTTCGGGTCGGCCCAGCCCGCGAGTTTCAGCTGGGCGGCCACGGTCAGGGCCGTGAGCAGCGCGACCAGGGTCACCGCGGCGCGCGGCGGCAGGGTGCGCAGTCCGGTGTAGAACAGCGGGACCGCGCTCCAGGCGAAGCTGGGGGCGAGGACGACGAGGACCGCCCAGGCGGCCACGACCGCGCCGAGCCAGACCAGCCGGCGGGCGGTGAGCCGGGTGCCGAGCGCCGGGCCGAGCAGGTAGAGCGCCGCGAGCAGCACGGACAGGGCGATGACCCAGGGGGTGCGGGGTTCGTCGGCGTGCCGGGCGAGATAGCGGGCCAGGGACGCGGCCAGCAGCACGAAGAAGGCCGTGTGCATGACGACCGCGAGAACGCGGGTGTCGTCCCGTTCCTCCCCTGGAGTCATATCTGGCCTTCCCGGACTGCGCTGAACTGGGCAAACACCTCCATTGTTCCCCTGGTTCGGCCCGTCCGGGTCATCCGTTCGGCTGACCCCGTCAGGCTCCGATACGCACCTTCGTGCTCTCGGTCACCTGGTCCACCTCGGAGACCCGGACGGTGACCTTCATCGTCCAGGTGCCGGCGAGGGGCAGGGTGACGTCGTCGGTGGCCCAGTAGCCGCCGCGGTCGGTCAGCCGCGCGTCGATCGGGCCGAGGTCCTGGGCGGGCAGGGTGAAGGAGATCCGCAGTTCGGGAACGGTGGCGAATCCGCCGTCCGGCCCGAACACCACGGCCTGGACCGAGTTCGCGCCGGCCCGCGCCGGGTCCAGGGAGACCTGGACCCTGCCCCGCCCGCCGGGGGTGCCGACGTCGAAGGGGACGGTCGCGGTCGAGGTCACCTGCTCCTGCCGCGCGGGCGCCGCCGCCTCGGCGACGGCCCGGCCGGGCAGGGTGCTGGTGAGCACGGTGGTGACGACCAGGACCAGCACGGCGAGGGTGGCCTCGGCGAGGACGGAGCGGCGCAGGGCGGCGGGGTCGGGGGTGGGGGGTTCGGTGGTGCGGGGTTCGGTGGCCGGGGGCTTTGATGTCGACGATTCCGGGGCGGGTCCGTCCGGGGTGAGTCCGTCTCGGTCGGGTCCGTCCGGGACGGGCGTCGCGGGGCCGCCGACCGGCTGCGGGGTGCGGGCGCGGACGGCCGCCTCGCACTCCGCCGTCGCCGCCACCGTGGCCTTCGCCGCCTTCGTGGTCGCCGCGGTCGCTACGGGCGCCGCGGTCGCCGCGGCTGTCGTGGTCGTCGTGGTCGTCGTGGTCCGCTCCAGGCGGGTCGTCCAGCGCCGGGAGAACGCCGCCGCCGTGAGCAGTACGGCGACCACGCCCAGCTTGGTGAGCAGGACGCGGCCGTACGCGGTACCGGTGAAGGCGTCGAGGGAGCCGAGGCCGCGCCAGGACTGGTAGACCCCGGTGACCACCAGGACGCCGACACAGGTGAGGGCGAGCCGGGAGAAGCGGGTGGTCGTCTCGGCGGAGGGGGTGCCGCGGAGCAGGGCGGCGAGGCCGCCGAGCCAGACGGCCATGGCCAGCAGATGCAGCACCGAGGAGGTCATCGCCGCCGGGACCTGGATTCCGGCGGAGGCGTGCTCGGCCGCCGCCCAGGTCAGGGCGAGGCCCGTGGCCAGGACCACGCCGACGGCGTGCGTGGCCGGGGTGCGGCGGGCGGACAGCTTCCTCAGGTAGAGGGCCGCGGCCGCCAGCAGGACCAACCGGGCGAGCAGGGCCCGGCCCGGGCGGCCGGTGAGGGTGCGGTTCAGGGCGTCGGCGTCGAGGCCTGTCCAGGGGGCGGTGCCCGCCTCGTACGGGGCGCGCAGCATCAGCAGGGCGACCGTGGCCGCGAGGAGCGCCCACCAGCCGGTGCGGAGCAGGGGCCGCAGCCGGCCCGGGTCGGCCGGACGGCACACGGCGGTGAACACGGCGGTGCCGAGCAGCAGGGCGGCGGCGAGGTAGGCGAGGTAGCGGGCCGCGTTGTGCAGGGCCGCGGTGGCGGGGTGCTCGGGCTGGGCGAGGTCCGGCGCGGCCGTGGTGGGGGTGGGTTCGCCCACGGAGAAGGTGAACGCGCCGGACACGGGGTGGCTGTCGGCGGAGACCACGCGCCAGGCCACGGTGAAGGTGCCCCGGCCGAGACCCTCGGGCAGGGCGACCCGGACCGTCCTGTCGCCCTCCGGGCCGTGCGTCGGCTCCGGCAGCTCCACGCGGTGGTTGCCGGGGTCCAGCAGCCGGATCGAGCCGTCGAGCAGGGCGACCGGCTCGGTGAAGGTCAGGGTGAGGTCACGGGGGGCGGTGTCGAGGACCGTGCCGTCCGTGGGGGTGGTGCTGCGGAGCGCCGCGTGTGCCGCGGCCGGGGTGGCCGGGGCGAACAGCAGGGTCAGCAGGAGGGGGACCAGCAGGAGGACATGCCGTGTGCGCACGGGTACGTGTACGTACGGGGGCGGCGTTGTGTTCAACCGGGCCCGGGATCGTTGCCCCGGCAGGGGGACGCGGGGCTGCCCGTAGCGGCCGGGAGCCCGCGCACGCGGGAGCATCCGATGCCGACCGGTGCCGGAACGCTCGGACGGGCGGGTTCGTCGTGGCCGGTCGCGCAGTTCCCCGCGCCCCCGAAGCGGCCGGGAGCCTTCGGCGGAGGACCGCCTCACCAGCCCGGCCGGGCGGACACCCCGCCGTCCACCACCAGGTCCTGGCCGGTGATCCAGGAGGCCAGCGGGGAGGCGAGGAAGACGCAGGCGTCGGCGACGTCCTCGGGGCGGCCGAGGCGGCGCAGCGGGGCGGCGGCCTGCCAGCGGGCCGTTCCCTCGGGCCAGGCCTCGGCGAGGCCGTCGCGGTCGATCAGGCCCGGGGAGACGCTGTTGACCCGGATGCCCCACTCCCCGTACTCGACGGCGGCCGCGCGGGCGTGCGTCACCACCGCCGCCTTGGAGGCGCTGTAGTGGGCGTGGCCGATGGCCGGGCGGTGGGCCTCGACCGAGGCGATGTGGGTGACCGAACCGCTCCCGGACCGGGCCCGCATGACCTCCGCCGCGGCCTGGGTGCAGGCGAAGACGCCGGTGAGGTTGGTGTCCACGACGGCCCGCCACTCCTCCGCCGGCATACCGGGCAGGGCCCGTACCGGCTGCACCCCCGCGTTGTTGACCAGCGCGTCCAGACGGCCGTCGCCGAACCGCGCGGCCTCGTCCACCAGCCGTCGGCACGCGGACTCGTCGGTCAGCTCGGCGGTCAGCACGACGGCCCGCCCGCCCGAGGCGCGGATCAGCGCGGCGGTCTCGCCGGCCCGCTCCACGGACGTAAGGCAGTGCAGCGCCACCGCCGCGCCCTCCTCGGCGAACCGGAGCGCGATGCCGCGTCCGATGCCGCCGCCCGCGCCCGTGACCAGGGCCACCTGGTCCCGCAGGAGTCCTTCGCGCCGCTCGTTCATGGCCGGCACAGTGCCATGATCCGGTCCGCTTCGGCGGGGTAGCGCGCCGTCAGGTCCGCCGCCGTGCCGTGCTCGTAGTCCTCGTAGGTGAAGCCGGGTGTGGTCGTGCAGCCGAAGAACGTCCACGTGCCGCCCTCGGCGACCCGGCCGCCCATCCAGGTGCCCGCGGGGACGGTCAGCTGGGGCCGCTGGCCGCGGCGGAGGTCCGGCCCGAGCACCTGGGTGGCGGTGCCGCCGTCGGGCGCGAGGAGGAGCAGTTCGAGCGGGTCGCCGAGGTAGAAGTGCCAGACCTCGTCGGACTTCAGGCGGTGCAGGGCGGAGTAGTCCCCGTCGGCGAGGAGGGCGACGATGGCCGTGCCCTCCGGACGGCCGTCGGGGCGTTCGGGGCCGGTCCAGGTGCGGCGGAACAGTCCCCCCTCGAGCGGGATGGGCTCCAGACCGTACTGCGCGACCAGCTCCTGGGGCGTCATGCCGGGAAGGCTACCGCCCTTGTGAGGAAGGCGAGTCGGGCCTTCTTCTCGGGGAGGTACACGTCCGGGAGGTCGATCTCGGGCAGGACGACCTCGGGGCCCTTCTCGAAGCCGAGCCTGCCGAACAGGGCGACGGCCTTGGCGTTGCGGACGTCGGGGTCGACGACGACCCGCTGCCGGTCCAGGGTGAGCAGGACGTACGAGGTGATCACGGAGGTCAGCGCGCGGGTCCAGCCCGGCCGGGCGCCGCCGGATCCGGCGGGGGAGAGGAGCAGGTGGGCGCCGATGTCGCCGGGGAGGACGTCGTAGCACTCGCCGACCCGGTCGGCCTCGGGCTCGTAGGTCTGGAAGAGGGCGACGGCCTCGCCCTCCCGTTCCAGCAGGAAGGCGTGGTGGGTGTCGAGGGTGTCCATGTGGGCGTAGATCTCCTCGACCTGGGAGACCGTCAGGCCGACCATGCCCCAGAACTCGGCGCGTTCCTCGCTCACCCAGCCGTGCAGGACCGGGGCGTCGGCGGCGGGGTCGAGGCGCAGCACGCGGAAGAGGCCGAAGCCGTCGACGCGCTGTTCGTGGACGGCGGTGCGGGCGGCGTACTGGTCAGACATCGGTCTCCTTGGTGAGCTGGTCCCAGTCGGTGACGACCGGGGCGAGGTCGCCCGCGAGCCAGAGCGGCAGCTGGTCGCGGTGGTGGGGCGAGCCGGGGACGCCGCAGGCGCCGAAGGGCACGATCCAGCGGCTGTCCTCGCGCCGGGCGAGGTCCCACACGAAGCGGGCGGCGGGGGCGCGGGCGGCGAGGTCGGTGACCCCGGGGACGGCCGAGGTGCACAGCACGCAGTCGTGGTCGCCGGACAGGCCCGGTTCGTCGGGCGCGGGGTCGGGCAGGGCCCGCCAGGGGGCGAGGCGGTGGGTGTCGCCCCAGGCGGCGGCGGGCCGCGCGGCGGTCTCCTCCAGGGCCTCGCGGACGACCGCCTCGCGGTCGATGCCGTACAGGTCCTTCGCCCGGAGCATGTTCTCCAGCGCGAACCCGACGCGCGGGACGAGGGCGAGCCAGGGCAGCAGGACCTCGGAGTGCGCGGTCGGCCGGGCGAGCTCGGCGAAGGCGGGCTGTGCGGCGAGGGCCCGTACGACCCGGGTCCGCAGGGCGGCGTAGGCGGCGGCGTCCCGGCTGTCCGCGTCCATCCGGCGGTCCCAGCGCAGCAGACGCTCGCGCAGGGCGGCGGCCTCGGGACCGAGGGGTGCGCGGATGCCCTCGACCTGTTCGAGCAGGGCCGCGGCCGAGGCCAGGTGGGTGTCCATGTGGATCGCCGGCATGTCGGCGACCGCCCACTTCTCCTTCCCGGCGAGCAGTTCGGCGATCCGGTCGGCGCGGTGGCGCGGGGCGAACTCGACGCCGAGGGGGGCGGCGAGGCCGCGTTCGTTGGCCATCACGGCCGCGCCCCGGCGGGGTACGGCCGCGTGGGGCGTCTCGTGCCAGCCCCGCCAGGCGTGGCCGTCCTCCCAGGCGTCGACGACGCCGGTCCCGTGCGACGCGGGGCGCAGGGGCACCCGGCCGGCGACACGGTGGAGGGTGCCGCCGTCGGTGTCGGCGGCCTGGAGGACGTTGACGGGCTCGGCCCAGCGGTCGGCGGCCCGGTCGACGTCGGCGACGGTGCGCGAGCGCAGCAGCGGCAGCAGGGCGGAGAAGCCCAGGTCGGCGGTGACGCGGGCGGCGTAGCGCAGGCTGAGGGCGAGCGGGGTGCCGTCGTCGAGGCCCTCGGGGCCGCCCTCGACGACGGGACCCCGGTCGGTCTCGATGATCTCCACCCGCACCGGCTCCTCGCCCGCGACCTCGACGGTCTCGGTGTGCAGGGCGGCCCGCTGCCACAGTCCGTCGGGGCCGAGCGCCTCGACACCGGCGCCGGTGCGGCGCAGCCGCTCGCGGTAGAGGTCCTGGCTGTCGGCCATGGCGTGGGTGATGGACCAGGCGACGGCTCCGGCGTGGCCGAAGTGGGCGATGCCGGGGACGCCGGGCACGGCGAGGCCGACGACGTCGAACTCCTCGCAGGCGAGGCGTATCTGCTGGTAGACGCCGGGGTCCTCGATGAAGCGGTGGGGGTCGCCGGCGAGCAGGGGCCGCCCGGTGACGGTGCGGTCGCCGGTCAGCAGCCAGCCGTTGCTGCCCGCGGTGCCGGGGCCGTCGGTGGCGAACAGGGCGACGGCCCCGGGGCCGAGGTGGCGGCGGAGCCGGTCCCGCCAGATCTTGGAGGGGAACCCGGCGAACGGGATGTGCGCGCTGAGCCAGATCGCGTACGGCGTCCAGGGCTCCCAGCGGCCCGGCGCGAGCCCGGCCCGGGCGAACTCCGGTGCCCCGGCCGGGGGCTCACCGTCCGCCCTCTCCGCGAGGCCCTCGTTGACCCCCTCCACGTACGCCCGGACCCATGCCGCGCTCTCCGGGTCCGTCTCCTCCAGGTGCGCGGCGCACCGCCGGGCCGTGTCGGCGAGGCGCAGCCGGCGGGCGAAGACGTCCCAGGCGACGGCCTCGGGGCCGAGGAACGCCGCCGTGGTGCCCTGGGCCCGGTGCCGCTCGACCTCCAGCTGCCAGGCCCGGTCGCGTGCGGTGACCCGGCCCTGGGCGCGGGCGAGCGCGAGGACGCCGTCGGCGCGCAGATGGGGTATGCCCCAGGCGTCCCGGTAGATCTCGGTGGTCACCCTCGCCCCTTTGTGTTTTAGGTAAGCCTTGCCTAAGTGGAGTGTGCCGGAATCGTACGCGACCCGGCAGGGCACCAGGGGGCCGGGGTCGCCGCCCGGAGCCGGACCGGCGCCCGGGGCGTACATAGGGGCATCGCCCCTCGGATCTCACGGTCCGGAGTGTCCGCGTCACCGTCCGGGACCGGCGCCCGCCCCGGCCCGGCGTTCAGCAGCGCTCACGTGGAGAGCTGACGCGGGGAGAGAGATGATCGGGGTCATGGACGCCACGCTGCACCTCGCCCAGGACCCGACGGCCGACGCCCTGCTCGGCCGCAGCCCGTTCGCCGCGCTGGTGGGGATGCTGCTGGACCAGCAGGTGCCGATGGAGTGGGCGTTCAAGGGCCCGCGCACGATCGCCGACCGGCTCGGCGCGGACGACCTGGACGCCCACGACATCGCCGCCCAGGACCCGGAGGACTTCGCCGCGCTGCTGTCGGAGAAGCCCGCGGTCCACCGCTACCCGGGCTCCATGGCCCAGCGCGTCCAGAAGCTGAGCCGCTACCTCGTCGAGCACTACGACGGCAACGCCGAACTCGTCTGGAAGGGCGTCGGCGACGGGCCCGAACTGCTGCGCCGCCTGGAGGACCTGCCCGGCTTCGGCAAGCAGAAGGCGCAGATCTTCCTGGCCCTGCTCGGCAAACAGCTCGACATACGCCCCCGGGGCTGGCGCGAGGCCGCCGGGCCCTACGGCGAGGACGACGCGTTCCGCTCCGTGGCGGACATCACGGGGCCGGAGTCGCTCGCCAAGGTCCGTGCCCACAAGCAGGAGGTGAAGGCCGCGGCGAAGGCGGCCCGTGCCGTGAAGAAGGCCTGACCCCGGACGCCCCGGCGGCCCGGCGGCACGGCCACCCCCGTGGCCCCCTCCAGGTGGCACCCAACCACCCGACCACCGAAGCATGAACCATGACCGAGGCACCTACGGGCTCCCCCCGGGGCCCCGACCACGACGACCGCGGCGTCCACGGCGGCGGGCCCCCGCACCACGGCCGGCACGCCCCCGAACCGCCCCTCGAGGGCCCCCTGCACGTCCTGTCCCGGGCCGCCTGGCAGGTCGTCCTGCTCACGGGCGTCGCCTCGCTGGTCCTCGGCGTCCTCGTCCTGGTCTGGCCGGACGCGTCACTCTTCGTCGTCGGCCTCCTCTTCGGCGTCTATCTGGTGGTCAGCGGCGTCCTCCAGCTCGTCGCCGCGTTCGGCACCCACCGGACGACCTCGCTGCGCGTCCTGGCCTTCGTCAGCGGCGCCCTGTCGATCCTGCTGGGCCTGTTCTGCTTCCGCGGCCCGATGCAGTCGATCCTGCTGCTGGCCCTGTGGATCGGCATCGGCTGGCTGTTCCGCGGCATCACCCAGACGCTGGCCGCCGCCTCGGACAGCTCGATGCCGGCCCGCGGCTGGCAGATCGCCCTCGGCGTGCTCACGTTCGTCGCCGGCGTCGTGCTGATCGACTCCCCCTTCGAGTCGGTCGCCGTGCTCACGCTGGTCGGGGGCATCTGGCTGCTCGTGGTCGGCGTCACGGAGATCGTCACGGCGTTCTACATCCGCGGCCGCGCCGGACGGGCCCCGAGGACGGTGTGATCGGCGGACGGGGTGAGCCGGGGACGGTATGAGCCGCGGACGGTGTGAGCCGCGGGGGAGGGCTGCGGGGGAGAGGGCCGGGGTGGGCCTCGCGTGTGGTCCAAGCAGGCGGATCTTGGCTCCGGGTGCTGCACGTCGGGCCCTCGCCGGGCACAGCACTCGGCATGAGCACCACATCGCGCCCGACCCGCCGCCTCAGCTGGCCGCGGGTGCTCGTGCTGGTGCTCGCCCTGCTCCTGGGCACGCCACCGGGGGTGGGCGGTCTCACCGCGCCGGCCCTCACCGTCCCCGGCGAGAGCGTCGAGTACGACGTACTGGACTCCGCCCTGAGGCCACCGGCCCGCTCCGCACGCCGCACCGCCGCGTCCCCGCGCCCCGCCCCGGCCGGCCCGGCGGCGCCCCGCACCGGACCCGGCCCGCTCCACCCGGCGTCGCCGCGGCCGCCGTACGCCCTGCGCGGGCTGCGCACGGTGGTGCTGCGCTGCTGACAGGGCCGCTCCCCCAGGCAGCCCCGTCCCTCCCGACACAAGGAGCACCCGAGATGCCCTCGGACCCCTATGCGGTACTGCGCGCCCTGCTGCGCGCCGAGGCCGCACGCGGCGCGCCCAAGCCGGAGAGCAAGCGGCCCGAGCCGCGGCCTCCGGTGAAGCGGCGAGAGTCCCGCTGAAGCGGGCCGGGCGTCCCCACGGACGCCCGGCTCACCGCGGCACCGGACGGGACCGGCAAGTGCGGCTCGGAGACACGGGACAGGCCGGGGAAGCGCGGCTCGGCGACACGGGACGAGCCGGGAAACGCGGCTCGGCGCGCTGCGGACAGGCCGGGAGCGCGACTCGGCCCCCGGCGGCCCCGGTTCAGTGGCGTCCCCCGGCGACTACGGCTCAGCGGCGTCTACGGGCCGTGCCGAAGACCGAGCGGGTGATCTCCCGTCCGATCTGCGTACCGATCGACCGGGCCAGCGACCTGAACATGCTGCTGCCCATGACCTGCTCCACCATGGACCGCTCGCCCCCGGGAGCGGACCCGCCCTCCTCCCGCTCCCGCTTCCCGCGCGGCGCGTCCGCGGGCCTCTCCCCCGCCTGCTCCCCGGGATGCTCCGGCTTCCCCTCGGCCAGCTTCTCGTACGCCGACTCTCGGTCCACAGCCTGTGCATAACGTTCGTACAGCGGCGAGCCCGTCACCGCGCGGTCCAGCCCGGCCGCGTCGACCGGCCCCATCAACGACTCGGGGGCCCGCAGCCGGGTCGCGGCGACCGGTGTCGGCGCGCCCCTCTCGCCGAGGACGGTGACCACGGCCTCGCCGGTGCCGAGGCCGGTGAGCAGTTCCTCAAGGTCGTACGCCGAATCAGGGAAGGTCCGCACCGTGGCCCTCAGCGCCTTCTGGTCGTCCGGGGTGAAGGCGCGCAGCGCGTGCTGGATCCGGTTGCCCAACTGCCCGAGCACGTCGGAGGGGACGCCCTTCGGAGACTGCGTCACGAAGAACACCCCGACTCCCTTCGAGCGGATGAGCCGCACGGTCTGCGTGATCGCGTCGAGGAATGCCTTCGAGGCCCCGTCGAACAGCAGATGCGCCTCGTCGAAGAAGAACACCAGCTCCGGCCGGTCGGCGTCGCCGACCTCGGGCAGGTCGTGGAAGAGGTCCGCCAGCAGCCACATCAGGAACGTCGAGAACAGCTGCGGCCTGTCCCGCACGGCGGGCAGCTCCAGCACCGAGACGACGCCGCGCCCGTCCGCCGCCGTACGGAGGAACTCCGCCGTGTCGAACTCCGGCTCGCCGAAGAAGTCGCCCGTGCCCTGTGCCTCGAAGGCGGTCAGCGAGCGCAGGATCACCCCGGCCGTGGCGGTGGACAGCCCGCCGATGTCCCGCAGTTCCGGTCTGCCCTCGTCGGACACGAGGAAGGCGACCACCGCGCGCAGGTCCTTGAGGTCGACCAGCTCCAGGCCCTTGGTGTCGGCGTAGTGGAAGATCAGGCCGAGGGACTGTTCCTGGGTCCGGTTGAGCCCGAGCACCTTCGACAGCAGCAGAGGGCCGAAGCCGGTGACGGTGGCCCGTACGGGGATGCCGTGGCCGATGCCGCCGAGCGCGTAGAACTCGGCGGGGAAGCCGGTCGCCGTCCATCGCTGGTGGACCTCGGCGGCCCGCGAGCGGACCTTGTCGCCCTCGGCGCCGGGTGCGGACACGCCGGAGAGATCGCCCTTGACGTCGGCGAGGAACACCGGCACGCCCTGCGCCGAGAGCTGTTCGGCGATCAGCTGGAGCGTCTTGGTCTTCCCGGTGCCGGTGGCGCCCGCGACCAGGCCGTGCCGGTTGAGCACGGGCAACGGGATACGTACCCGCGCGTCGGGCATGCAGTGCCCGTCCCAGAGCAGGGCGCCCAGGTCCAGCACGGGGCCGGCGAAGGCGTACCCGGCGGCGATCCGCAACGCCTCCTCGGGCAGCGCCGGGGCACTGCCCGGAGCCTCGGGCGCGACGGCCCCGGGCATGGTCTCGCGGTCGCTCATGGCGGACCCCTGTTCCGATTCGACCCGGTTCACGGCATCTTTTCCAGGGTCGCACTGCGTCTCCATGGCTGCGCCCGGAAGGTCTTGACCGGTAGGCTTTCCGTGTGATCTTCAAGCGCATCGGAAACGGCCGGCCGTACCCCGACCACGGCCGGGAGAGCACCCGGCAGTGGGCGGACGTCGCGCCGCGCCCGGTCCGCCTCGATCAGCTCGTGACGACCAAGCAGCAGCTCGACCTGGAGACCCTCCTCGCCGAGGACTCCACCTTCTACGGCGATCTGTTCGCACACGTCGTGAAGTGGCAGGGCGACCTCTACCTGGAGGACGGCCTGCACCGCGCCGTCCGCGCCGCGCTCCAGCAGCGCCAGGTGCTGCACGCGCGCGTGCTGGAGCTGGACTAGGGCCCGCACCAGGGCTTTTCGAGGCATTCCAGGGCTTCACCAGGCCTCTCGGGGCCTCAACCCGCCGGCCGGCTGTTGGCCCTTTCGGGTTGGACCGCGCAGCGTCGAATGATCATCTAGTAGGCATCGTCGCCGCGTCGCACTACGCTGCGCCCATGAGCATGCTGACTCCCCCGGGCATGGGCGGCCAGTACCGGATCACGGGGGACAAATACCCGCGAATGCGCCGCCCCCGGCGGCGCGCCCGGCGCGTCCTCGCGGTCGTCGCCACCCTCACCGTCCTCGGGACGGCCGGGTGGGGCACCTTGCAGCTCATCGACGTCTTCTCCGGCGGCGACGGCGACAAGGCCAGCGCGGCCGGGCCCAAGGCGGACTGCGCCACCAAGGCCAGTCCCTCGCCCGGTGCGGCCAAGGTCCTGCCCGAGCCCCGCCGGATCACCGTCAACGTCTTCAACGCCACGACCCGCGCGGGCCTGGCCAAGCAGACCGCGGACGAGCTGAAGAAGCGCGGCTTCCGCATCGGCGACGTCGGCAACGCGGCCGCCGAGTTCGACAAGAAGGTCAAGGGCATCGGCCTCCTGCTCGGCCCCGCCTCCGCCCGCGACACCGCGCTCCCGGTCCTCGCGGCCCAGCTCACCGGCGCCGAACCCCGCACGGACGCGGCCCGCAAGGACACCACCCTGGACCTCGTCATCGGCGACAGATTCCGCACCCTCACCCCCACGACAACCGCCGCCCAAACCCTCACCAACCTGAAGACCCCACCCCCCACCGACAAGAGCACCTGCTGACCCCGACGGGGTCTTCAAGGGGCGCGGGCCTTCAGGGTCGCGGGTAACGGCGCAATCTTTGGGGGCCAAGGGGAACTGCGCAGTCTTTGGGGGCGCGGGGAACGGCGCGATCCTTAAGGGGCGCGGGAACGGCGCAAAGCCCTGAGCCGCGCCAGGCTCCCACAAGACTGTCAGGGCCACGAGGAACCACGCAGCCCCCAGGGGCGCGGGGAACGGCGCGATCCTTAAGGGGCGCGGGAACGGCGCAAGGCCCTGAGCCGCACGCAGCTCCCGCAGAACCCTCAGGGCCACGAGGAACCACGCAAAGCCAAGAGGGGCGCGGGGAACTGCGCGACCGGCCACAACGCACCGCCAGCCGCAGGCACCCCGCACCCCTCACCGCCCAGGAAAGCAGGGCACCGCCCTACTCGGCAGCCCCGTACATACGGTCCCCCGCATCCCCCAGCCCCGGCACGATGTACCCCTGCTCATTGAGCCGCTCGTCCACGGACGCCGTCACCACGGTCACCGGCGTCCCCGCCAGCTCCCGCTCCATCACCTCGACCCCCTCGGGCGCGGCGAGCAGCACGACGGCGGTCACGTCGTCGGCCCCCCGCTTGATCAGCTCGTGGATCGCCGCGACCAGCGTGCCGCCCGTCGCCAGCATCGGGTCCAGCACGTACACCTGCCGCCCGGAGAGGTCCTCCGGCATCCGCGTGGCGTACGTGGAGGCCTGGAGCGTCTCCTCGTCACGGATCATGCCCATGAAGCCCACCTCGGCGGTCGGCAGCAGCCGCACCATGCCCTCCAGCATGCCGAGACCGGCCCGCAGGATCGGCACCACCAGCGGGCGCGGGTGGGAGAGCTTGACACCGGTGGTCCGGGCGACCGGCGTGTCGAGGTCGACCTGCTCGGTGCGTACGTCCCGCGTGGCCTCGTAGGCGAGCAGGGTGACCAGTTCGTCGGCGAGACGCCGGAAGGTCGCGGAGTCGGTGCGCTGGTCGCGCAGGGTGGTGAGCTTGTGGGCGACCAGAGGGTGGTCGACGACGTGGAGACGCATGTCCATAACAGTAACCGCGCGGCCTGTCCCCGCGCGCTGGCGTCAAACCGCCCGGTCGGGGGAAGGTGGGAGGGACTGACTGGGCTGGGGTGGTGTGCCGATGCGGGATCTGCCTGACCACGAGGGCCGCGAGGGCGCCGGCGGTACGGCCGGGCCCGGCGCCGAGGAGGGCGCGCCGGAGAACGACGCCGAGCGCCGGAGGCGACGCGCCCGGTTCCTGCGCGAACTCGCCGAGGCCCGCGAGCTGCGTGACCGGGTCCAGCCGCGCAGGGCGAAGGCCGCCCGGCTGCGCCACGCGATGCGCATGCGCACGTTCCGCTGGTAGAGAATCCCAGGTCGGAAAGTCGGCGGCGGAAACGGGAAGATCCGCGCCTGTCACGGGTGTTGACCAGGTCGGGCGTGCGTGGACCCGGACTGGACCCGCGTACGATCCGCACGTGGCGGCAACGAGTGCGCTGGTGAGTCGATGGCACGGCCGCGATCGAAACTGCCGGACACAGGGAGCCGAAGACGTCCCCTGGACGCCTCGTTTCTGCCACGATTCCGAGTGGGTGGGGCTCGGAGCCCGAGCTTCCCCGCCCGCAACCTCCGCCGGGGGGACCCCCAACCGGCACGCCTCTGACCAGTGGGAGAGTCACGGTGTACTTCGCCGCACTGCTCGCGCGCACCGAAGACGGGTGGGAAGCGAGCGACACAGAGCTCGACGATGTGGAAAGCCTGTCCGATCTGGCCGAACTGGCCCGGGAGTCCTCCGGCGACGAGGACGACACGGTCCTCGTGTTCATCGAGCAGGAGGACTCGTGGTTCGGCATCGTCCGTGTGGACGGTGAGGACGACCCGCGCGTCTACGTCTCCGACGCCGCTGCCGCCGCCCGCAGCTCGTACGGCGAGATCCTGCTCACCGACGAACTGCTCGGCCGGGACCCGGGTGACGACGACCTGGACGCCCTGGACCTCGACGGCACCGAGGACGGCGAGGACGAGGACTCCGACGACGCCGCCGACTCCGACGGCGCCTCCGCCGAGGCCGTGCCGCACGGCCCGGTGGGCGAGTCGGGCATTCTCGACGACCTCGGTATCAGCGAGAAGGAGCTGAAGACGTTGTCCGACGACGCGCTCGGTGTGATCGCCGAGGCCCTCGGCGCGGCGGAGGTCCTGGAGACCGTCCGCTGACCGCACCGAGGGAGGAGGGCCGGACCCCCGAGGCCCCTGGGAACCCCGGAACCCCCGGGCGTCCCGAGGGCCCCGAGGGCTTCGACCCGGTACGCGACCGCTGGCGGGACCCGATGCGCCTCGCCCTGGAGGAGGCCGAACTGGCCGTCCGGGGCGGGGACGTCCCCGTCGGCGCCGTCGTGCTGGCCGCGGACGGCCGTACGGTGCTCGCCGTCGCCCACAACGAGCGCGAGGCCGGCGGCGACCCGACGGCCCACGCCGAGGTGCTCGCCATCCGGCGGGCGGCCGCACGGCTGCGGGAGACCGGGGCGCCGGACGCCACCGGTGAGGCCGTCGGCGGGCGGCGCGCGGGCGACTGGCGGCTGACCGGGTGCACGCTCGTGGTCACGCTGGAGCCGTGCACGATGTGCGCGGGCGCGATCGTCCTGTCCCGCGTCGACCGGGTCGTCTACGGCGCCCGCGACGAGAAGGCGGGCGCGGCCGGCTCGCTCTGGGACGTGGTCCGCGACCGGCGCCTCAACCACCGACCCGAGGTCGTCCAGGGCGTCCTGGCCGAGGAGTGCGCGCGGCAGCTCACGGAGTTCTTCCGGACCCGCTGACCGCGCGGGGAGTCCCACCGAATACCGATTTCTGCCCAGGCCGCCCCGTGCTGTAGGGTCTCCCTCGGTAGCGTGTCCGAGCGGCCGAAGGAGCTCGCCTCGAAAGCGAGTGTGGCGCAAGTCACCGAGGGTTCAAATCCCTCCGCTACCGCTTCGCAGAAGGGCCCCGTCGGAAGACGGGGCCCTTCTCGTGTGTACGGGGCCCTTCTCGTGTGTACGGGGTCGTGCCTCGCGTGTACGAGGTCGCGCAAAGGGTGCCGCGGTGCCGTCAGTGCGGCAGCGGCGGGTCCGGGTCCAGGTGGGCGCGGGCCACCGAGGCGGGGACGCACATGCGCCACGCGTCGGTGACCAGTTCAGCCAGCTCGCCCTCGCCGAGCGCGGCGACACGGACCTCGACCCAGTTGTAGCGCAGGTCCGAGGCCCGGGGCAGGAGGAACTTCTCCGGGTCCGAGGCGACCAGGGCCGCGTGCTCCTCCTTGGGGAAGGCGAAGCCGAGGACGGTCTCGTCGCGGGAGAAGGCCAGGTAGACGATCCGCCCGACGCGGAACTTCACCCGGTCGTGGATCAGATGCTCCTCGGTGCGCGGCAGAGCGAGCGCGAGGCGCCGTACGTCGTCGACGGTGACCATGGCGGCCACCGTACGCCGCGGGGCGGGCGGGCGACGGTGCGCGCGAGGCCCGGGAGACCCGCCACGAGGACGGGGGAGGCGGTCCCGGGGGAGACCGCCCCCTCCGGCGGAGGCCGGCCCTCGAGCGCACGCCGGTCGACGGGGGAATGTCCCGGCGCGCACCCCGCAGTGAGGGCCTTCCCGCACCCCGCCGGGCCGTTGCCGGTCCTCCGGGGCACAGCCCCATACTGTGCCCCGCGCCGGGCTCCGGGCGGGTGACGAAAGGCCCTGGGCCATGGGCCGTTGGTCCTTAAATAGGGCGTGAAGTTACACTCACCGCCGGCGAACAGGGGTTCGTGGGCCAGTGGCAGGCGACAGGGGAGGCCGCGGTGGCGGTGAATGCGAAGAAGATCGCCGTCTATGTACTCGTGGTCTTCGTCCTGTATCTGATCATCACGGACCCGGCCAAGGCGGCCGACTACGTGCAGATAGGGTTCGAGGGCATATCGGAGGCCGCCAAGGCCATCGGCGACTTCATGACCTGGGTCGCCAACGGAGGTGACTCATGATCCGCCACCTGGTGCTGTTCAAGCTGAACGAGGGCGTCGACCGCGACGACCCCCGCGTGGCCGAGGGCGAGAAGGCCTTCCGCGCGCTGGAGGGCGAGATCGCCGAGATCCGCCACTGGGAGCTCGGCTGGAACCTCAGCGACCGCCCGATCGCCCACGACTTCGCGATCAACTCCGCCTTCGAGGACGCCGAGGCGCTCGGCCGGTACGTCGAGCACCCCGCGCACCAGGCGGGCGTGGCCCTGTGGCGGGAGTTCGCCACGTGGGTGATCGCCGACTACGAGTTCTGACCTCAGCCACTCCGGCCCCGCACCGTGACGGTGTGGGGCCGTTGTGCTTCTTATGCCCAAACTCACCCCCAACACGGAGTTTTGCGGTGCTTGCACACAGTGGGCATGTCTTGTGATGCTATGACCGCTTTTGACGGATGGGTTGACCGAAGAAGAGGTGGCGTTGACCGTGTCGGCCAGTACTGCGCCACCCCAGGAAGAGGCTCCCGCTCCGGCCACTCCGCAGCGCAGCCGGGGCGCGGACACCAGGGCGCTGACGCAGGTGCTCTTCGCCCAGCTCAAGGACCTCCAGCCGGGCACGCCGGAGCACGACCGGGTGCGCGGGGCGCTCATCGAGGCCAACCTCCCGCTCGTGCGCTACGCCGCCGCCCGCTTCCGCTCCCGCAACGAGCCGATGGAGGACGTGGTCCAGGTCGGCACCATCGGCCTCATCAACGCCATCGACCGCTTCGACCCCGAGCGGGGCGTGCAGTTCCCGACCTTCGCGATGCCGACCGTCGTCGGCGAGATCAAGCGCTACTTCCGCGACAACGTCCGCACCGTCCACGTGCCGCGCCGGCTGCACGAGCTGTGGGTGCAGGTCAACAGCGCGACGGAGGACCTGACGACGGCCTTCGGGCGCACCCCGACCACCGCCGAGATCGCCGGGCGGCTGCGCATCACCGAGGACGAGGTGCTGTCCTGCATCGAGGCCGGCCGCTCCTACCACGCGACCTCCCTCGAAGCCGCCCAGGAGGGCGACGGCCTGCCGGGACTGCTGGACCGGCTCGGCTACGAGGACCCCGCCCTGGACGGTGTCGAGCACCGCGACATGGTGCGCCATCTGCTGGTGCAGCTCCCCGAGCGGGAGCAGCGCATCCTGCTGCTGCGCTACTACAGCAACCTCACGCAGTCCCAGATCAGCGCCGAGCTCGGCGTCTCCCAGATGCACGTCTCCCGGCTGCTGGCGCGCAGCTTCCAGCGTCTGCGGATGGCCAACCGCATCGAGGCGTAGGCCTTCCGGCCCTCGCACGGACCGCCCCATGCCGCGCCGGGCTGCCCGTGTCGTACGGGGCCGCCCGTCCCGCTCCGGTTCTCGCGGTCCTCTGGAGCGTACGGCTCGCGCGCCTAGAACGTCCGGACGATCTTTCACCTGAGCGAGCGAATCGCCCACCAGCGCGGTTGTTTCAAAAATCACGCTGAAGAACCGTCACACCGCCTGCACGCAGGGCTGATTCGCGTCTTGGATGTCGACATGTCTCTACAGCGTGTTGCCGACATGTGACATTCTTCCTGAAGCGCGTTTGCCGTGGCTCCGGCTCCGGTATTCAGGTGAAGGCTGAGCTCCTCGACGCGAGGAGCACGGCCGCGACCGTCCGCGACCCAAAGGGGGTGGCATGTCCGCAGATCAGGGCAGCTCGAAGGTGCTCACGCTCACGAAGAGCGAGTCCGCGCCCGACGCCGCGTTCGACGATGCCGCGGCCCTGGTGGCCGCGCCGGCCCAGGACCTCCAGGCCGCCGCGGTCCCCGCACCGCCGGCCTCGGGGGACATCGACACCCGCACCCTCTCCCGCTCCCTCTTCCTGCGGCTCGCCGCCCTCGACGAGGACAGCCCCGAACGCGCCTACGTCCGGGACACCTTGATCGAGCTGAACCTCCCGCTCGTGCGCTACGCCGCCGCGCGCTTCCGCTCGCGCAACGAGCCGATGGAGGACATCGTCCAGGTCGGCACCATCGGGCTGATCAAGGCGATCGACCGGTTCGACTGCGAACGGGGCGTGGAGTTCCCGACGTTCGCGATGCCGACGGTCGTGGGTGAGATCAAGCGCTTCTTCCGCGACACCTCCTGGTCGGTCCGCGTCCCGCGCCGCCTCCAGGAGCTGCGCCTGGCCCTCACCAAGGCCAGCGACGAGCTGTCCCAGAAGCTGGACCGCTCGCCCACGGTCGCCGAACTCGCCGCCGTACTGGGCGTGTCGGAGGAGGACGTCGTCGACGGCCTCGCGGTCGGCAACGCGTACACCGCCTCCTCCCTGGACTCCCCGGCCCCCGAGGACGACGGCGGCGAGGGCTCGCTGGCCGACCGTCTCGGCTACGAGGACACGGCCCTGGAGGGTGTGGAGTACCGCGAGTCGCTCAAGCCGCTGCTGGCCAAGCTGCCGCCCCGCGAGCGGCGGATCATCATGCTGCGCTTCTTCGCCAACATGACCCAGTCCCAGATCGGCGAGGAGGTCGGCATCTCCCAGATGCACGTCTCCCGGCTGCTGACGCGCACGCTGGCCCAGCTGCGCGAGGGGCTCATCTCGGACTGAGCCCGGCGGGAGTACCGCACGAGGCTTCCTGCCCGACGGAGCGTCAGCAATCATGGCGCGATGCTTCGAGCGACCTGCGCCCCTGCGACAACCGGCCGTCGACGCGCCCTGCCGGGCGCCTCGGCGGCCGTCGTCTGCGCGGGCGCGCCGGCGCTGGCCGGGTGCGGCGGGAGCGGCGGCGATGGCGGTGGCTTATACGGCCGTGGGGACGCCGGTCCCTCGGACGGCTACGGCGCCTGCCGGGGTCGGGGACGGTGATCGGCCGGCCGGCGCGGGGCCGGGTGCCGCCGTTCCTGGCGCCGGAGGTCGGGAGAACTCGGCCGTTCGTGAGGGGAGTTCAGGGGCGGCCGCCTCCGGGGCCGCCGCGTCCGTCGGTCCGGCTGTGCCGTCGCGTGGGGGTTCGCCGGGTGGTGAGGCGGGGTCCGGGACTTCCCGGTCGTCCGGGGCGCCGGACCCTACCGGGCCGTCCAGCGCATCCGGGCCGGTCACGCCCGAGCCCTCCGCGCCCGGCACTCCGGCCGGGCCCGCCGTTCTGAGCGTGGGCGAGCCCGAGCGGGAGGCGGCGGCCGAACGCTGGTGCGAGAAGGTGACGCTGGAGTTGCGCAACGCCGTGGGCAGCACGGTGTGTTCGGGCGCGGTGACCTTCGGTGCGCACATCATCGGCGCGCTCGGCGTCGACTGGGGCACGGTCGAGTCGGCCGAGGCTCTGCCGGTGCCGATCGCGCCCGGGGCGCGCGAGGCGCGCCCCTGGATGGTGTGCGTCGACGCGTGGCGGGTGCCGCTGGGCATGCATGTCGAGACGCGGGACGTCTCGGTGGAGTGGAGCTGACCGCTGCCGTAGGCGGTGGCGGTGGGTGGAGGGCGCCGGGCGGTTACTTCAGCGCGAGCCAGGCGACCGCGGCGACGACCGCGATGGCGACCACGACGCCGAGGATGAGGCCGACGCGCGGGCCGGAGGATGCCTGCTGCCGGGCTCCGCCCTGGGGGGCCTCGTCGACGAACGCGCGGAACATCTGGGTGCTGCCTGCGGGGTCGTGGTTGCCCTGCGGGTTCTGGGTGTTGGCCATGGGGCGGGAGCCTAGCGGAGCGCTGCGCTGGGCCCAAGCGGGGGGTTGGGGGGCTTGGGTTTGGTTTTGGGTGCGGGGTTGTGGGGGGCTGGTCGCGCAGTTCCCCGCGCCCCTACAGGGCGGTTCGCCGACGGGCGGTATGAGGGCGGGCGGGGTGGGCTCCGGTTCGGTTCCGGGTGCGGGCTTGTGGGGCTGGGCGCGCCCGCGCGGCGGAGCCTCATGTCGACACAGCCCCGCGCCCCTTGAGGGCGGCTTGCCGACGGGCGGGGGAAGAAGTGGGGTTTTGCGGGTGGGTTACCTCGCTTTGCTTTGATTTTGCGGTCTCGTGGGGGATTCGCTTGCCTGTGGCAACCATCTTTCCTTTATGGTTGCTCTAAGCAACAAAACGGAGGGGTCGTGGCCGAGCAGGGGCTGTACGAGGAACTGGCCCGCCAGCTCAGTGCCATCGGGGCCGTGAAGCGGGGGCTCGCGCGGATCATGCCCGCGGAGTGTCCGTCCGGCTCGGCCGCGGTGCTGACGCTGCTGGACCGGCACGGGGACATGCGGATGAGCCGGCTCGCGGAGCTGCTGTCCGTGGACATGTCCGTGACCAGCAGGCATGTGGCCCATGTGGCCGCGCGCGGCTGGATCGAGCGCTCCCCCGACCCGGCGGACAAGCGCTCACGCATCCTGCGGCTGAGCGCGGCGGGCCGCGAGCAGCTCGACGAGCTGTCCCGGCGGGCCTCGCGACTGCTGGCCACCCGGCTCGACGACTGGACCGACGACGAGGTCGGCCAGCTCATCCGGCTGATGACCCGGCTGCGCGACAGCTTCGGCGACTGCCGGGTCCGTGTGTCCGAGGGCGCCGAGTCCGTCCGCCCCGGCCCTTTCCAGACCACCCGTACACCCGCGGAAGCAAGCTAAGAGAAGGAAGCCCATGGCAACGACCACACCAGCCGGTGTGCGGGCCCACGCCAAGCACGGGGGAGGCACCTCCGACGGCGCCGCGATGTCCCACCGCCAGATCATGGAGGCGCTCTCCGGGCTGCTGCTCGGCATGTTCGCCGCCATCCTGTCCTCGACCATCGTCTCCAACGCCCTGCCGGAGATCATCAAGGACCTCGGCGGCGGCCAGAGCGCCTACACCTGGGTCGTCACCGCGGCCCTGCTGTCGATGACCGCCTCGACCCCGCTGTGGGGCAAGCTGGCCGATCTGGTCAGCAAGAAGGCGCTGGTCCAGATAGCGCTGGTCATCTACATCCTCGGCTCGGTCGTCGCGGGCCTCGCGCAGAACCCCGGCATGCTGATCGGCGCCCGGGTGATCCAGGGCCTGGGCGCGGGCGGTCTGACCGCGCTGGCGCAGATCATCATGGCCGCGATGATCTCGCCGCGGGAGCGCGGACGTTACTCCGGCTACCTCGGCGCGACCTTCGCCGTCGCCACGGTCGGCGGCCCGCTCGTCGGCGGTGTCATCACCGACACCGAGTGGCTCGGCTGGCGCTGGTGCCTCTACGTGGGGGTGCCGTTCGCGCTGATCGCGCTGGTCGTGCTCCAGAAGACCCTGCACCTGCCGGAGACCCGGCGGAAGGTCAAGGTCGACTGGGCCGGCGCCTTCTTCATCACCGCCGCCGTCAGCCTGCTGCTCATCTGGGTCACCTTCGCGGACGACAAGTACGCCTGGCTGTCCTGGCAGACGTACGCGATGGTCGGCGGCGCGGTCGCGCTCGCCCTGGTGTTCCTGCTGATCGAGACCCGGGCCGCCGAGCCGATCATCCCGCTGCACCTGTTCCGCAACCGCACCATCACGCTGGCCTCGATCGCCTCGCTGTTCGTCGGCATCGCGATGTTCGCGGGCACGGTGTTCTTCAGCCAGTACTTCCAGCTGGCCCGGGACAAGTCCCCGACCATGTCGGGCGTCATGACGATCCCGATGATCGCGGGCCTGTTCGTCTCCTCCACGGTCTCCGGGCAGATCATCACCAGGACCGGCCGCTGGAAGGCGTGGCTGGTCAGCGGCGGAGTGCTGCTGACGGCGGGCCTCGGCCTGCTCGGCACCATGCGCTACGACACCGACTACTGGAAGATCGCCGCGTTCATGGCGGTCCTGGGCCTCGGCGTCGGCATGATGATGCAGAACCTGGTCCTCTCCACGCAGAACCAGGTCGCCCCGCACGAACTCGGCGCCGCCAGCTCGGTCGTCACCTTCTTCCGCTCCCTGGGCGGCGCGGTCGGCGTCTCCGCGCTCGGCTCGGTGATGACCACCCGGATCACGCACTACGCCCAGGACAGCATCGGGCAGCTGAGCCCCGAGCAGCAGGCGGCCGCCGCCGAGGCGGCGGGCTCCGGGCAGATCCCCGACATGGACCTGCTTCCCACGCCCGTCCGCGACTGGCTGGAGAGCGCCTACGGCCACGGCATCGCCGACGTCTTCCTCTACGTCACCCCGGTCGCCCTCCTCGCCTTCCTGGTGACCCTGTTCATCAGGGAGGTGCCGCTGCGCACCAGCGGGGCCCTGGCCCAGGCGGCCGCGGAGTCCGCCCCGGCGCCGGGTCGTACGTCCTGACGCCGCCGCCGACGGCTTCCGGCCCCGGGCCGGTCCCGCTTCCGCGGTTCCGGTCCGGGGCCGTACGTACGACTTCCTGGCGGGTCCCCGGCTCACGGCCGTGCGGGCCGTCGTGCCGCCCCTAGAGCCCTAGGCTGACGGCATGGCACCGAACATCGCGACCAACACCCGTGTCTCCCTGGACGAGTTGCTGGACTTCGTCCGGCCCCGGCACCGCGCGATCCTGCTCACCCGGCGCGCCGACGGCAGCCCCCAGGGCTCTCCCCTGACCTGCGGTGTCGACGACTCGGGCCGGATCGTGGTCTCCACGTACCCGGAGCGCGCCAAGACCCGCAACGCCCAGCGCGACGAGCGGGTCAGCGTCATCGTGCTGAGCGACGAGTGGAACGGGCCCTGGGTCCAGGTGGACGGCACCGCCGAGGTGATCGACACCCCGGACTCCGTCGAGCCGCTCGTGGAGTACTACCGCAACATCGCCGGGGAGCACCCGGACTGGGACGAGTACCGCGCGGCCATGGTGAAGCAGGGCAAGTCGATCATCCGGATCACGCCCGAGCGCTGGGGCCCGGTGGCCACCGGCGGCTTCCCGGCACGCCTGGTGGCGGAGTAGGCGTACGGCGGCGGCCGACGCGCGGGGGAACCGGGGCGTACGGCGGTCCGGGGCGGGGCGGTCGCGAGGACGGGCGGCCCTTCTCGGCCGCGGTCGCCGGACATGGCGGCACCCCGTGAAGACCCGCTCCACGGGGTGCGACCCGGCCGCGCGTCAGCTGTCACCCGCCTCCTGCGTGAGGTCGTAGAAGGTGGCCGAACCGGCCGTGACCTCCTTGAAGTTGGCCCGCACCCATGCGCTGATCCGGGAGGACGCGCTGGACTCGCCGTCACCGCCGGGGCCGGCGACGCCACCCGCTCCGCCGCCCGAGACGAAGTAGTGGATCTTCCCTTCCGCCACGTACTCCTTGAACTCGGCCAGGGTCGGGGACGGGTCGGTGCCGTTGAAGCCGCCGATCGCCATCACGGGTTCGCCGGTGGCGAGCTGGTAGCCGGCGGCGTTCTGGGCGCCGATGGCCGCGGCGGGCCAGGTGTACCGGTCGGCGTCGGTCTCCAGCAGCTTCCTGGCCTCGTCGTCGACCTCGGCGCCGTTGAGGAGGCCGCCCATGGGGCCGCCCTCGCCGCCCGTGCCGCCGGGGGTGGTGGGCAGGGCCTGACCGTTCTGACCGTTCCCGTTCTGGCCCTGGCCGTTCTGGCCGCCCGGGAAGCCGCCGCCGAAGCCGCCTGTCGGGGGCATACCCATCGGGCCGCCCTGCGGGCCTCCCTGACCACCCTGCTGGTTCCGGCCTCCCTGGCCGGGGAAGGCTCCGCCGCCGGGCGTCCCGCCGCCGAAACCGCCCCGGCCGCCCGAGACGGCCGGACCGGCCGTGACGATCGAGCCCGAGTGGCCCTCGCCCAGCGTGGTCAGCGTGTACGCCGTCGGCCCGGCGAGCGCGGCGACCAGCCCGAGGCCCAGCACGGCCCGGGTGAGCCCTGCACCGAGGCGGGTGACGAAGAGCAGGCCCAGCGCGGCCGTCAGACCGCCGACCAGGACCACCCACTTCACCCACGGGTGGTAGTCGGCGGACCGGTTGAGCAGGACGTACCCCCAGGCCGCGGTCGCCGTCATCGCGCCCGCCAGGGTCAGCGAGGCCCAGGCCCGGCCGCGTTCCTCCCAGAGCACGACCGCGCCCATGCCGATCAGCGGCGCGACGTAGGGGGCGAGGGCGACCGTGTAGTACTCGTGGAAGATGCCCTGCATATAGCTGAAGACCACCATGGTGATCAGCAGGGAGCCGCCCCACAGGACGAACGCGGCGCGGGCGGTGTCGGTGCGCGGGGCCTTCCTGGTCAGCCAGAGCGCGGCGACGAGCAGGATCAGCGCGGCCGGGATCAGCCAGGAGATCTGGCCGCCGATGCTCGCGCCGAACATCCGGTCCCAGCCGGTCTCGCCCCAGCCGCCTCCGCCCCGGCCGCCGACGCTGCCGGTCTCCTCGCCGTTGATCCGGCCGAGGCCGTTGTAGCCGAAGGTCAGCTCCAGGAAGCTGTTGTTCTGCGAGCCGCCGATGTACGGCCGGGACGAGGCCGGCCACAGTTCGACGATCGCCACCCACCAGCCGCCCGCCACGACCGTCGCGAGGCCGGCCAGCAGCACCTGGCCGATCCGCCTCCTCAGCGGCGCCGGGGCGAGCACCGCGTACGCGGCGGCCAGCACCGGCAGGATCAGGAACGCCTGGAGCGTCTTCACCAGGAAGGCCAGGCCGATCGCCACGCCCGCCCACAGCAGCCACCCGGTCCGCGCCTTCTCCAGCGCGCGCAGCGTGCAGTACACGGCGACGGCCATCAGCAGAGCCAGGGCCGCGTCGGGGTTGTTGAAGCGGAACATCAGCGCGGCGACCGGCGTCAGCGCGAACACCGCGACGGTGATCAGTCCGGCCGCGGCGGTGAAGCGGCGGCGGACGGCGGCGTAGAGCACGCCGGCGGTCGCCACGGCCATCAGGACCTGCGGGAACAGGATCGCGAAGGAGTTCAGGCCGAAGATCCGCACCGACAGCGCCATCGGCCACAGCGAGGCCGGGGGCTTGTCGACGGTGATGGCGTCGGCGGCGTCCAGCGACCCGAAGAAGAACGCCTTCCAGGACTGGCTGCCGGCCTGTACGGCGGCGGAGTAGAAGGAGTTGGCGTAGCCGGAGGCCGTCAGGTTCCAGGTGTAGAGCGCCCCGACGACGAGGAGCGCGCCGAGGAAGGCCGGGCGGACCCAGTTCGGGTCCTCGGGGCGGCCGCGCCACAGTCGTCGCGGAAGAGGCGGCTTCGCCGCCGACGCGTCGGGCGGGGCCCACGCGGGGACATGGTCCGGCTGGGCAGTCATCGGGTTTCCCCCTGGTGGTCGTCGGTGGAGTACGGGCGGTCGGGGAACACCCACGCCCGGAAGAGCAGGAAGCGCAGCACGGTGGCCGCGAGGTTGGCGGCGATGAGGACCGCGAGTTCGGTGGAGTGCGCGGGGTCGCCGCCGGCCGCGTTCAGGGCCGCGAGGGACCCGCTGGTCAGGGCGAGCCCGATGCCGAACACCACCAGGCCCTGCGCCTGGTGCCGGACGGCCCCGCCGCGGCCGCGCACGCCGAAGGTGAGGCGCCGGTTGGCGGCCGTGTTGGCGACGGCGGACAGCAGCAGCGCGAGGGCGTTGGCGAGCTGGGAGCCGGTGAAGGCACGGAAGCCGGTGTAGAGGAGGAGATACAGGAGCGTGGACAGGCCGCCGACCACGCAGAAGCCGAGCAGTTGCCGGGCCAGGCCGCGCGGGACGCCGGGCAGTTCGCGGTCGCGGGGGTCGTCGCCGAAGGGACGGGTGAGCCGGTCCAGGGGCAGGGACCCGGTGGCGAGGGCCTTGCCGACGCGCAGGACGCCCTTGAGGTCGTCGGTGGCGGTCCTCACGATGTGGACCGTGGAGTCGGGGTCGTCGACCCAGTCGACCGGGACCTCGTGGATGCGCAGGCCCGCCCGCTCGGCGAGCACCAGCAGCTCGGTGTCGAAGAACCAGCCGGTGTCCTCCACCAGCGGCAGCAGCACCCGGGCGACGTCCCGGCGGATCGCCTTGAACCCGCACTGGGCGTCGGAGAAGCGGGCCTGGAGCGAGCCGCGCAGGATGAGGTTGTAGGAGCGGCTGATGAACTCCCGCTTGGCCCCGCGCACCACACGCGAGCTGCGGCTGAGCCGGGAGCCGATGGCCAGGTCGGAGTGGCCGGAGATGAGCGGCGCGACCAGCGGCAGCAGCGCGTTGAGGTCGGTGGACAGGTCCACGTCCATATAGGCGAGGACCGGTGCCTCGGACGCAGACCAGACGGCCCGCAGCGCCCGGCCGCGGCCCTTCTGCTCCAGACGCACCGAGCGCACCTCGGGAATCCGGTCCGCCAGCAGGCCCGCGACCTGCGGGGTGCTGTCGGTGGAGGCGTTGTCCGCGACGGTGATCCGGAAGGGGTAGGGGAAGGTGCGCCCGAGATGCTCGTACAGCCGCAGCACGCAGGGCCGGAGGTCCTTCTCCTCGTTGTGGACGGGTATCACTACGTCCAGGACCGGCGTGCCGGCGGTCACGGCCGGGAGGTGCTCCCGCGCCGGCAGGGTGCCGGGAGAAGAGTCGGTTCGCATGACGACGACATTCGTCGGACGCCCTGTTCCACCCATGTGCTGACGCTGTGCCCGGCCTGTGAGTCTCCTTGAGAATCCATTTCGGCGCGCATTCCGGCCTGTGGTGTCGCGGGCAGACGGACCGTGAACACGGTCCGTCCGGGCACGCTGTCCACGGTCACCTCGCCGCCGTGCGCACTCACCACCGCCCGCACGATGGCGAGGCCGAGGCCGGTCGACCCGGAGGCGCGCGAGCGGGAGGAGTCGCCGCGCGCGAACCGTTCGAAGACGTGCGGCAGCAGCGCGGGCGGGATGCCCGGCCCGTCGTCCCGCACGTCCACGCACAGCCACGCACCGGCGCGCCGGACGGCCGCGGTGACGGTCGTGCCGGACGGGGTGTGGGTGCGGGCGTTGGCCAGCAGGTTGACCAGCACCTGCTGCAGGCGGGCGGCGTCGGCGGACACCAGGGCGGGCTCGTCGGGCAGTTCGAGGCGCCAGCGGTGGTCGGGGCCGGCGGCCCGGGCGTCGCTGACGGTGTCCACCACGAGCGGGACGAGGTCGGTCCGCTCGAAGGACAGCGGCCGGCCCGCGTCCAGCCGGGCGAGCAGCAGCAGGTCCTCGACCAGCAGGGTCATCCGGCCCGCCTCGGACTCGATGCGGCCGAGGGCGTGCCGGGTGTCGGGGCCGACCTGCTCACGGCCGCGCCGGGTGAGTTCGGCGTAGCCGCGGATGGAGGCGAGGGGGGTTCTCAGCTCATGGCTGGCGTCGGCGACGAACCGGCGTACCCGGGTCTCGCTCTCCTGGCGGGAGTGCAGGGCGCCGTGGACGTGGTCGAGCATGCGGTTGAGGGCGGCGCCCACCCGGCCGACCTCGGTGTGCGGGTCGCACTCCGACTCGGGCACGCGCTCGTCGAGGTTCACCTCGCCCGTGTGCAGGGGGAGTTCGGAGACGCGGGTGGCGGTGGCGGCGACCCTGCGCAGGGGGCGGGTGGCCACGCCCACGATGACCGTGCCGGCGATGCCCGCGGCGACGAGCGCGGCCGCCGTGACACTGGCCTCGATGAGGATCAGTGTGCCGAGGGTGCCGCTGACCTCCTCGGTCGGCAGGGCGACGTAGTAGCCGAGGCTGCCGTCCGCGCTGTCCGCGCTGGCGCGGTACTCGACCCGGTACTGGCCGAGGCCGGGCAGGTCGACGGTGTGCTGGTCGCCGTCCTGGGCGACGGAGTCGAGCGCGGACTGCTGGGCCTCGTCGAGGTCGCCGGCCTCCATGCCGCTGATGTCGGTGCTGTCGTCCGACTTCTCGCCGATCCGGGCGTCGGTGACGAGGCCGCCCCGGACCATGGCTATGACGGTGCCGGTGGGCTGCTGGGGGCCGCGCGTGACGAAGGCGTCGAGGTCGAGGGTGGTGTCCTTGAGGTCGGAGATGCCCTGGCCGGGCTCGTGGCCCGGATCGACGCCGGGCGGTTTGCCGAAGCCGCCGGCGCGTGCCGCGGCCTCGCGGAGCTGTCCGTCGAGCTGTTCGTACAGATGGGAGCGCAGGGCGAGCGTGGTGACCGTGCCGATCACCGCGCAGACGACAGCGATCAGGGTCACGGAGGCGACGACGAGCCGCGTCCGCAGGGTGCGCGGCTGTCCTGCCCGGCGCCGCCGCGGACGCGTCCGCCGTCGTCCGGTCATGACGCGGCGGGCTTGATCAGATAGCCGGCCCCGCGCCGGGTGTGGATCATAGGCTCCCGCCCGGCGTCGATCTTGCGGCGCAGGTAGGAGATGTACAGCTCGACGACGTTGGCCTGCCCGCCGAAGTCGTACGACCAGACGCGGTCGAGTATCTGCGCCTTGCTGAGCACCCGGCGCGGGTTGCGCATCAGGAAGCGGAGCAGTTCGAACTCGGTGGCGGTGAGGTGGATGCCGTGTCCGCCCCGGGTCACCTCGTGGCTGTCCTCGTCGAGGGTGAGGTCGCCGACGACGAGCACGGAGTCGGAGCGGCGGTCGGCCGCGCCGGAGCGCCGGATGAGCCCGCGCAGCCGGGCGACGACCTCCTCCAGGGAGAACGGCTTGGTGACGTAGTCGTCCCCGCCCGCGGTGAGCCCGGCGATCCGGTCCTCGACGGCGTCCTTGGCGGTCAGGAAGAGCACCGGGACGTCCGGCAGCTCTCGCCGCAGCCGGCCGAGGACGGCCAGACCGTCCATGTCGGGCAGCATCATGTCGAGCACGACCGCGTCGGGCCGGAACGCCCGCGCCGTGCGGACGGCTCCCTGGCCGTCCCCCGCGCTTCTGATCTGCCACCCCTCGTAGCGCAGGGCCATGGACAGCAGCTCGGTGATCGACTGCTCGTCGTCCACCACCAGCACGCGGACGGGGCTCCCGTCCGGCCTCAGCAGTTCGGTGCGCCCCTGGGGCGAGGTCGTGGTCATGCTGGACACCATGTCGGTGTCCTCTGAGAGCACCCTTTCCGCCGGCTGTGAATTCCCTTAGAAACCCACAGGCGGTTCTCAGGAGTTGGACGGGAGACGCACAGGCGCCGGGGCGTCGGGGGCGTGGGGGACGGGCGCTTGGGTGGCGGACCCTTGGGTGGCGGGCGCGCTGCCCGGTGTCCGCTCGAAGGCGCGGCTGTGCTCCACCCGGGCGATGTGCAGGGTGTACCGCTCGTACCAGTTCGCCCTCCCCCGCTCCTTGGCGGCCCGGTGCTCGGCGTCCGCCCGCCAGCGCTCGATGCCGGCCAGGTCCCTGAAGTACGCGACGGTGATCCCGAGCCCGCCCTCGGTACGCGCCGCGTCCTCCCCGAGGAACCCGGGTATCTCCCGCACGAGTTGCCCCATCCGCTCGGCGGTCTCGGTGTATCCGTCGTCCCCGGGGGTCCGTACGGACGTGAAGATGACGGCGTAGTAAGGGGGTTCGTACGCGGCGACAGGGACGACGGCAGGGGTGACGACAGGAGTGACGGTGTCTTCGCTCATGAACCTCACGATGCCTGGAGGCGGCCCGGTGATCCAGGGATCTTGCCGAAAGGGATCCGTGCGGGATCCAACTCTTTACCTCGGCCGCCCGGTTGGCCGCCCACCGCTCAGAACAGCTCGTCCTGCTGATGCGGGGAGGACTTGAAATCCTTGACCGGGAGGGACAGTTCGACAGGACCCGTGACGACGCCGAGGTCCCAGCCCGTCATCAGTCTCGTGTCCAGGACTACGACGCCCCGGCCGGTCGACAGATGCAGATCGGGGCCGGCGGCGGCGGTCAGGGTGCCGCTGAGCGCGCCGCCGGGGACCAGCCGGGCGATCTCGCCGAGGGCGGGCGGGGCGTCCCGCAGGCCGAAGACCTCCAGGTGGTCGACGGGGTCGAAGGGCGCGCGGGCCAGCGACTCCGGCCACTCGGGCAGTGCCAGCGCGCGGGCGTGCAGCCGGCCGATCTCGGCGGACCGCTCGGCCCGGGTCGCCGGGAGCAGGGCGCGAACGGCACGCTTCTCGGCGTAGGGGACACGGTCCGGCACGCGCAGGGCCGCCCTCAGCAGCTCCTCCGTGCGCCGGGCGGCCATCAGCGGGCCCGAGCCGAGCCAGCTGAAGGAGACGGCCCCCTGTTCCAGCAGCCGCGCGGAGCCGCGCTCCAGGGCCGTGATCCCGACCTTCGTCATGCCGGGCCCGAACCACGCCAGATACACGTGGTACGGCCGGGGATCGTCCGCGAGCGTGTCCGCGGCGACGGAGTGCGCCCGGTCCAGCCGCGCGCACTCCTCGCACCGCGCGCCGGTACTGCGCCCCGAGACCACCGCCCCCACCGGACACACGTGCCCCCTGGCCCCGACGCACCCCCGCTCACCCCCCTCGACGACGAACGCGACCCGCTTCCCCCACTCCAGCGCACTGCGCCGCCCGCCGCCCCACACGAGCACCGGTCCGTCCGCCGACCACCGCAGCCCCGAGCACTTCCACGCCTGTCCCATCACTCGTGAGGGTAGACACCACCACTGACAACACCCCGCGCACGTACTCGGCCGCATCTGAGTACCCGCACCCTGTTCCGCCCCTCCCCCCGGGCGGCACGCTGGAGGCATGGAGAGACGACGAGCGGAACGTGCGCGGGAACTGACGGTGGGTCTCGTGCTGGCGGGGGTGGCCGTGGGGGCCTGGGCGGGGTGGCTGGGGTGGGACCAGCAGCGCGATGTGCACCCCGACGGCTCGACGACCGGCCCCTACGAGGCATGGCAGGTGATCGGCCTGGTGCTGACGCTGGTGGGCCCGCTGTGCCGGGCGGCCTGGCGGCGGCACACCGACGCGGCGGTCGCGGGCGTCCCGCTGGGCCTGGCCTTCGCCGCCTACGTCGACTGGTCGGACGACGCAAGCGGCCTCTACCTGGTCGGCGTGGTGACACTCCTGCTGGGCGGCCTGGCCGTTACGGCGGCGGTCACCGCGGTGACCGCCGGGATCGGACGGGCGACAGCACTTCGCGGGAACAGGGCCTAGGCCCTTGGGGCGTGTTTCGAGGCACGCCCTGGAACTAGTTCGTCCCGATGCGGGCCAGCAGGTCGACGATCCGCTCCTGGACCTCGTCGCTCGTGGAGCGCTCGGCGAGGAAGAGAACCGCCTCGCCGGACGCCAGCCGCGGCAGGTCCGCCGGGTCGACCGCGGCCGTGTAGACGACCAGCGGAGTCCGGTTGAGCTGTCCGTTCGCGCGCAGCCAGTCCACGATCCCGGCCTGGTGCCGGAGCACCTGCGTCAGGTCCATCACCACGAGGTTCGGGCGGAGCTGCCCGGCCAGCGCGACCGCGTCCGCGTCGCTCGCTGCCCGCGCCACCTGCATCCCGCGCCGCTCCAGCGTCGCCGTCAGCGCCAGCGCGATCTCCGCGTGCTCCTCGATCAGCAGCACCCGGGGCGGGTGCTGCTCGCTGTCGCGCGGTGCCAGCGCCTTGAACAGGACGGCGGGGTCGGCGCCGTACGCTTCCTCGCGCGTGGCCTGTCCCAGCCCGGCCGTCACCATGACCGGAACCTCCGCGGCGACGGCGGCCTGCCGCAGCGACTGGAGTGCCGTACGGGTGATCGGCCCGGTCAGCGGGTCGACGAACAGCGCGGCCGGGAACGCTGCGATCTGCGCGTCCACCTCCTCGCGCGAGTGCACGACGACCGGCCGGTAGCCACGGTCGCTCAGCGCCTGCTGGGTCGCCACGTCCGGTGCCGGCCACACCAGCAGCCGACGCGGGTTGTCCAGCGGCTCGGGCGGCAGCTCGTCGTCCATCGGCTGCGGGCGCGGGGTGTCGGCGACCTCGACGGCACCGCCCGGACCGTCCAGCGGCTCGGGTCCCTCGGCGGCGTTCTCGTCGGGCGCGCCTATGGCGTACGACCGTCCGGCGCCCTCGGACGCCTGCGGGGCCGGCAGCGGCTGGCCCGCGGCCGGAACGGGCTGGGCGGCCACGGCCGGCTGCTCGGCGGACGGGTGGGGGCGCGCCGCCTGCTCGGGGCGTGCGGCGGTCTGCTCGGGGCGCCCGGCCGGGTCCGGGGGCGTGCCGAGCTTGCGGCGGCGTCCGGAACCGTTCGGGCTGCCCGGAAGGGGCGTGGCGGTCGGGAGCGGCTGCTGCACCTGCTCCGCCTGGCGGGTGAACGGCACGCCCTGTCCCAGGGTGCGCACGCTTATGGCACGGCCCTGGGTGGAGTTCGGGTCCAGCGGCGCGGCGGCCTCGGCGGGCAGCGGCAGCGCGCCCGTCTGGTGCGGGACGGGCGTCCTGGCCGCGGGCGCGGCCTGGGCCGGGGTGCCCGCCGCCGGAGTGCCCGTCGCAGGGGTGGCCTGCGTGGCCGGGGCCTCGGCGGGGAGCGGGGCGGCGGCCGGGAGCGGCTGGGCCGGGGTCTGCCCGAGGGCGGGGTTCTGCGCGGGCACCTGCTGGGCGACGGCGGTCTGCGCCGGGACGGGCTGGGCCTGCGCGAGCTGGACGCCCTGGCTCTGGGTGCCCGGGGCGGGCAGCGGCTGGGCGGGGGGCAGCGGGGTGCCCTGACCGGGAGTGCCGTGCGCGGCGGACGCGGGGACGCCCTGCGCCGGGGCCGTCCGGGCGGCGGCCGCCGGGACGGGCTCGCCGTGCGTGCCCTGGGCCGGGACCGTGACCTGGCCCGTGGTGGTGTCGGTCCGGCCGCGGACGGCCTGCGCGGGCGCGCCCTCGGCGGACGGCTGCTGGGCCACGGCCCGGCGGCGGCGTCCGGTGGGCGCGGTGGTGGGGTGAGGCTGCGGCGGGGTGTGGTCGTCGGCCTGGCCGTGCGCGGGCGTCTCCTGCCGGCCGGAGTGGTCGCCGGTCTGCCCGGCGACGGGCAGACCCTGGGCCGGGACGGGCATCGCCGCGGGTACCTGGGCGGGGACCGGCGCGGCGGCCGGGAGCGCCATGGCGGCGGGTGCCGCCGCGCCCTGGGCGGCGGCCTCCTCCACGTCGGCGGGCCGGTCGGCCTCGGCCGGCGGCAGCGCGAACACGGTCCGGGGCGCGGCCTCCTGCGCGTCGGCCCGTTCCTGCGCGGCGGCGAGGGCACGGCGACGGCGGCCGGTGGGCTGCTGGGCCCCGGCGGGCTCCAGCGCGGCAGCCCCCGACGGCTGCGACGGCTGTGCCGGCTCGGAGGCGACCGCGGGCAGGGCGGGCGGCAGCGCGTGCGGCTCGGCGGCACGGCGGGCCCGCCGCCCGGCGGGCTGCGCCTCCCCTGCGGGCACACCCTGCGGCGGCACGGTCCCGCCCAGGCCGTTCCCGGCCGCCGCGGTGCCCGCGGCGTGCTCGGCGGCGGTCACGACGGCGCCCTCGGAGACTCCACCGGGCAGGGCGGGAGGCAGCCCGCCCTCGCCCGCGCCGTCAGCGGGACGCCCGCGACGGCGGCCGGTGCCACCGGAGGCCTCGGCGGTCTCGACGGGGGCCGGCTGCTGCGGTTCGTCCTCCCCGGCGGCCGCGCGGCGGCGGCGCCGCCCGGTCGGCGTGCCGGACTCGGCCTCGGCGCCCGCCGCGTCGGCGGCGCCCGGGACCTCGCTCTCCAGGAAGGCGTCGACGGAGGACCGCCGGGCCCGCCGCCGCCCGCCGCCGGACGTCTGCTGCGCCTCGGCGGGAGCGGCCTGCGGCGCCTGCGCGGCGACCGCGCCGGCGCCGCTGCCGATCGGCACCTCCAGGACGTACGCGCTGCCGCTCATGCCAGGCACCTCGTGCGTCTGGAGGACACCGCCGTGGGCCCGCACGATGCCGCGCACGACCGGCTCGTGCACCGGGTCTCCCCCGGCGTACGGCCCGCGCACCTCGATGCGGACGACCTCGCCGCGCTGGGCGGCGGCCACGACCACGGTGTTGTCCATGTAGCCGCCCGCGGACACGGGCGCGTTGCCGGTGGCGTCGACGCCCGCGACGTCGGCGACCAGGTGCGCCAGCGCGGTGGCCAGCAGGGCCGCGTCGACCTCGGCCTCGATCGGCGGCGCGTGCACGGCGAACTGCACCCGCCCGGGACCGATCAGCTCGACGGCCCCGTCGACCCCGGCGGCCACGACGGAGTCGAGCATCGCCTTCGTACGGGACACCTCCGCGGCGCCCGCGTCCAGGCGCTGGTAGCCGAGGACGTTGTCGATGAGGGTGGTGATGCGGGAGTAGCCCGCGGAGAGGTGGTGCAGGACCTGGTTGGCCTCGGGCCACAGCTGTCCCGCGTCGTCGGCGGCGAGCGCGGCCAGCTCGCGGCGCAGCTGGTCCAGCGGGCCGCGCAGGGACTGCCCGAGCAGCGTCTGCAACTGCTCGTGCCGGGCGGCGAGGGCCTCGTAGCGGTCCTTCTCGCGCTCGGCGAGGGCGGCGTACCGGTCCTCGCCAGCCGCCAGCTCCTCCTGGTGGGCCTCGGTCAGCTCCTCCAGCTCGGCCACGTGCTTCTGGCGCAGTGCGGTGAGGTCGGAGGCGTGCTCCTCGGACAGCCGCTCCAGCTCGTCGGCGTGCGCCTGGTCGGCGGCGGCCTTCTCCTCGGCGAGGACGTCGTACGGGCGGCGGTCGGCGAAGGTCATCACGGCGCCGACGAGCTGGTCGCCGTCGCGCACGGGGGCGGTGGTGAGGTCGACCGAGACCTTGTCCCCCGGCTTGGACCACAGCACCTGCCCGCGCACCCGGTGCTTGCGCCCCGAGCGCAGGGTGTCGGCGAGCGGCGACTCGTCGTACGGGAAGGGCGAGCCGTCGGCGCGCGAGTGCAGGACGAGGGTGTGCAGCTCCTTGCCGCCCAGGTCGCTGGCGCGGTAGCCGAGGATCTGCGCGGCGGCCGGGTTGACCAGGACGATCCGGCCGTCGGTGTCGGTGCCGACGACGCCCTCGGACGCGGCCCGCAGGATCATCTCGGTCTGCCGCTGCGAGCGGGCGAGCTCGGCCTCGGTGTCGATGGTGCCGGTCAGGTCGCGGACGACCAGCATCAGCAGTTCGTCGGCGGCGTAGCCGTGGCTGTCGTAGGCCTGCTGGCCGTTCTCCAGGTTGGCGCTGGTGACCTCGACCGGGAACTCGGAGCCGTCGGTGCGGCGGGCCGCCATCCGGGTGGGCCGGGTGCGGGCGCGCGGGTCGACGTGGTCCGGGCGGCGCATGGAGCCCGGGATCAGCTTGGAATCGAACTCCGGGAGGAGATCCAGCAGCCCGCGCCCGACGAGTGCCGTACCCGGCGCCTCGAACGCCTCCAGCGCGATGGTGTTCGCGTTGACGACGGTCCCGTTGGCGTTGACCAGGAGCAACGCGTCGGGAAGGGCGTCGAGTATGGCTGCGAGGCGAGCAGCGCCTCGGGATGGCCTGCTGCTCACGAGACGCTTCCTCCCTGTTACCGCACCTTGCCAACCGCTCGGGCCATCTTGCCAACGGGCCCGCGGGGTGTCACGCGAGGGAGTCTAAGGGCTGCGGTTGCGCTCGCGACGCCCGATGCGAGACACATCGCACTCCCCGGGGAGGCCGGGCGCGGGGCCGCTACGGCACCGGCACCGCGCCTCCACCCGGCCTCTACAGGGCCGCCGCACGGCCACGGCGTCCGCGGCCGTGCGGCCGGAGCCCGGCCGCGGACGGTCAGTCGCCAGCCGCGGGCAGCAGGGGGACGAACCGGTCCCAGCGTTCGATCTCACAGCCGTTGCTGCGGTCGAACCGCGCGTCGACGGGCCGCCCCGCCCAGGTGCCCGTGACATGGGCGGTGGCGGGACCGCCGTACAGCATCGTGCAGAAGCTGTCGCCGGGCACGGGCGCGAAGGGGTCCTCGCCCCAGTGCGTGTTGCGGTCCAGCGCCGCGCAGGCGGCGGCCGGGTCGGGGTGGCTGCCGCGGCCGGGGTGGCAGTCGAGCTCGTACGTCCGGGCCGCCCGCTCCGGCCCCTCCTGGACGGTGACGGTGAGGTGGTCGGGCCGGTCCTCGTGACGCACCGGGGGCGGCACCCTCGGTGACGGTGCGGCGGGGGCTGCCGAGGACGTGGGGGACAGCGTGCCGAAGGCGGCCAGCGAGAGGCCGGCGGCGACGGCGAACCGCCGCAGGGCGCGGGAGGAGACGTAGGACATGCCCTGCCCAACGCGCCGGGGCGGCGTACGTTGCGCGGCGGGCGGTGAGGGCGGGGCGGTGAGGGCGCGCGACCTGCGGACACCCGGGGTGTTCCGCCGGGAAGCCCTTTGCCCTGCGGGCCGCCCGCCTAGTACCGTGGGAGCCGATTGGTGACACGACGCTCGACTGTGTCATCATCTGCACGCAGCGTTCGCGCTCGCGCGAGTGGTTGTGCTGGAGGCGTCGCCTAGTCCGGTCTATGGCGCCGCACTGCTAATGCGGTTTGGGTCTTAAAGCCCATCGAGGGTTCAAATCCCTCCGCCTCCGCTCTGTGCTCAGGGAGTTCAGCCCATGTCGGCTGAACTCCCTGAGTCGTTTCCGGGCCGGTCGGCCCCTTGCCGGGGCCCGGATCACATGTGGGGGCGGGCCGGGCCGATCGCGTTCTTGAAGGTGGCGGAGGCGTTGCCGACGCAGTCGGCCGGGAGATAGCCGACGATGCCCGTGCAGCCGGCGCCGGTGTGCACGGTCCACTCGCGTGAGCAGTGATCACCCAAGAGCCCGGGCCGGGATCTGCCCATGGCGCGAGGGGACAGCCGGCCGGCCGCGGACCGGGAGTCGGATTGCCCGATCCGGCGCGTTCACCCACCCTCGCGAAACTCCGTGACCCCAGTCACGGCCGCACCGAACCACTCCGCCGAAGCCCTCCGCCACGCCCCCGGCCCACACTCGCCCGAGTCGGCGTTTTCGCAGGTCAGAAGGGGTTTACTTAACGGATTTCACATGTCGGCGGCAGTCATGTAATGTTCTTCCTGTCGCCGCGAACGGGCCGAAAGGGCCGGAAGCGAAGACAGGAAAACAGAACAAGCACTCGTAGCTTAACGGATAGAGCATCTGACTACGGATCAGAAGGTTGCAGGTTCGAATCCTGCCGAGTGCACAGCAGACCAGAGGCCCTGTGGAGTAATCCACAGGGCCTCTGGCTTTTGGTGTTGACGGCAGTGTTTGACGGTTTGTCGGCAGCCGCCCTCGGGAGCCGGGCAGACGGGCCACTTTCCTGGCAGCGAGCTGCTGCACCCGCTGGGCCCGGAGGGCCGTCGCGCACTCGGGAGGGAGCACCACGCGCCGCGCCGACCGCTGAGCCTTCGGCGCGGCGATCAACAGGTCTCCGCCCACGCGCTGAAGCGCCTGCCGGACGGTGACGACCCCTCGTACAGATCCACGTCCGACCAGCGCAGGCCCAGCAGCTCGCCGCGCCGCAGGCAGGCTCGTACCGCCGGCTCGTACGCCGCCCAGAGCCGGGTGTCCCGAGCCGCAGCCAGGAGCTGACGCCCCGATCTGTTTGCCTCAGCCGAGTGTGCGAGCGCCTCCTCGGGCGACGAGGCGAAGGACGAGGTCCACGGGGGGCACGACGGGAGTTCGGCATGGCCGCGGTGTCGCACGGAGCCGTCATCCGCTTCGCGTCCGCTCCCCGCCGGCGCACCGATCCGGCTCGTGACGGCCGTGACGGGAACGGAGGCCTCGGCTCTGGCCCGTGGCCGGCCGCGATGGGGAGCTCGCGTCCGGCCGTCCGTGGGTCAGGAGCGCTCGCGGGCGGCTTGGGGGTTCAGGCAGAGCGCGATGTTCCGGACCGCGGCGGTGAGTTCCTCGATCACCCGGGCTGCCTGCTCCGCGTTGTGGAAACCCGGGTGTCCGGCCAGAGACAGGCCCAGTTCCTCCGCCGTCTGGAGGGCCAGCCCGGCGCCCTCGGCGGCGGGGGGTGCGGCGGCGGGCGCGGACGCCTCGGCGACGGGAGGGGACATGGGTACGGCGGACCGGACCGGCACGACGGGGTCCGCCGTGGGTGCGCCGGAAGCCGAGGGGGTCATCTGGCGCGCCGGCTCGGAGAGGACCGATGCCGGCAGGCCGACCGGTCCCTTGCCGGTCTCAGGTTCCCGTCGGTACTCGTTGAACGGAGGGCGGAAGGCGCCGGAGTCGTCGGCCGAGTGGGCGTGTTCCTCCTCGGCCGGTCGCATCGGCGCGAGCTGGGGGGCGTGCGGGGTCAGGTCCGGCGCGTGACGCGTCCGGGGCACGAAGTGCTCGAAGTCCGGGAAGGCCAGGGGCGTGAAGTGCGTGGAGTGCGGGGAGGAGCGCGGGTTGTACTCGGTCTGCCACTGCATGCGGTAGCAGTCGACCTGGTCGGCGCAGGCGGCGCGAGCGTGGAAGACCGCGGTGTCCTCCCCCAGGTCCGGGTACCAGAGGTTCGGGCCAGGGAAGCGCACGGTCCGCATCCGGGGCCTGATCGGCTCCGCGCAGCCCATGCAGCAGTCCTCCGGCACGATGAGCGAGATGCCGCCGCTCTGCTCGGGCCAGCGGGGACCGCCCTCCCAGCGGTACTGCCCGTGGTGGCAGGGCGGCAGCTCGCCGCAGGCGCGGCAGACGGCGTAGTGTTCCGGGAGGACCTGCCAGTCATGGCTGGCGGGGGCGCACCAGTGCTTGGGCGTGGAGCGGGGCAGGTTCTCGTTGCGCAGTACCAGGACCACCGGGCGCTTGTAGAACTCGGAGCGCTCCGGTGCCGGCTTGACCACCTGGTTGTTGGCTCGCCGCAGTTCGTTGGCGTGCCACCACAACTCCACGTGGTCGCGCCAAGCCTTCTCGTAGGACTTCGGCCACCGGTCGCCCGTATAGCCTTTGATCTCCAGGATCCGCCAGGCCTGCCGGTCGAGTACCACGATGGAGTCGGCCCGCAGTCGCAGATGCGTTCCGTTGTCACCCTCGTCTGGCCAGTCGTGCCGGCCGATACGGGTGGGCTGGTCTGGGAGCCACCTGCGAACCTGCATGTCACGCTCCTCGACAACGAAACTTCATAGTTTCAAACGGGGCAGTGGGCAACATTCTGAACATCCAGTCGTTCGCTTCGGTGTAGACACGCTCACGCTGTTGACCTATGACGACCGGAACGCTATTCGTGCTTCCTTTCGGAAACGCCGTTGGCACCAGGCGTTTTCGTCACCATGGCCGTCACCGGATTCCGCCCTTCGGCGGACCTCGGTGCAGCGGACCCATACCCGAGCGTCCGGCCTCGACGCTCACCCGCACGGGTGATGACGCTTCGGTCGCCGTCATCTGTACGTGTGCATTGCCCCCACGCCCGTCACCGACCACCGAACACCGTTCACCCGCACGTCCGGGACCCGGTGGTCTGTACCCGCTCCACCCCTGGGGGCGGGGACGAGGAGGGCCTCGACGCCCTCTGCCGGCACGCCGCCGCTGGCCGTCCCACCCCGCTGCCGGGCAGGGAAATACGGCAGTGCGGGCCGGACCCGGACTGTTCACCTTCATCTCCGTGGAGTGCGGAACAGAGGGCGCTGACAGCGGATGCGGGATCGGCCGAAGGGTTGCAGCAGTACAGCAGCGAAGTACCGCAACCGCAGCAACCGGCCCGGCCCCTGTCCGACAGAGCCTCGCAGGGGCGCAAAGCAGCCGGTACGGCCGTCACGGACCGATTCACGAAGAGCTACGGATCAGAAGGTTGCGGGTTCGAATCCCGCCGAGTGCGCGGGCGGAAGCCCGGCTCGACCCCGGCGCACTCGCCGAGCGCCGCGCACAAAGCCGGTACGAAGGCGGCGAGTTCGGCGTCGGAGGCCTGGCCGGCGTCCAGTACGGCGCCGACGACCGCCAGCAGCGCCGCCGCGGAGTGCTGGGCCTGGGCGTCGGCGAGGGCGTCGAGGCAGCCGCCGGGGCGGGTGACCGCGTAGGCCTCCTTGCCGGTGGCCGGACGGATGCGCGGATTGCCATGGTCACCCACGCTGGACTGATGGACCTCGACCGCACACGCCCCCTGTGGCGACAGATCGCCGCGGAGATCATCCGGCGCATCGAGAGCGGAACCTACCCGCCGGGCAGCCGTGTGCCGTCCACCTTGGAGATCGCGCAGGAGTTCGGCGTGGTGAACGCGACCGCGGCCAAGGCCATGCGGCACGTACGGGAAGCGGGATGGACGCGGGGCGAAGTAGGGCTGGGAACGTTCGTCAGCGCCCCCTCCCGTCCTCCCCCTCATGACGAAGCAGCCCCTGACGCAAGGCACCAGGGGCTGCTTCGTCGTACGGCCGGTCAGGCGAGGTTCGTGACGTCCAGGGCGCCGTCGGCGTACTGGCGGCGCAGGACCTTCTTGTCGAACTTGCCCACGGAGGTCTTGGGCACGGACTCGATCAGGGTCCAGCGCTCGGGGAGCTGCCACTTGGCGATGCCGCGCTGGTCGGCGAGGAAGGTGCGCAGGGACTCGAAGTCCGCGGTGGAGCCCTCCTTCAGCACGACCGTGGCCAGCGGGCGCTCGCCCCACTTGTCGTCCGGGACGGCGACGACCGCGGCCTCGGCGACCTCCGGGTGGGCCATCAGGGCATTCTCCAGCTCCACCGAGGAGATCCACTCGCCGCCGGACTTGATGACGTCCTTGGCGCGGTCGGTGAGGATGAGGAAGCCCTCGGGGGAGATGGTGCCGACGTCACCCGTCTTCAGCCAGCCGTCCTCGCTGAACTTGTCGGCGGGGCGCAGGGGTTCGGAGTCGGAGCCGTTGTAGTAGGCGCCGGCGATCCACGGGCCGCGGACCTCCAGCTCGCCCGCGGACTCGCCGTCCCAGGGCAGGCGCTCGCCGCCGGGGCCGGTCAGGCGGGCCTCGACGCTGGTGGGGAAGCGGCCCTGGGTGAGGCGGTAGCCGAACTCGTCCTCGGTGCCGACCGCGTGGGCCGGAGGACGGGCGACCGTGCCGAGCGGGGAGGTCTCCGTCATGCCCCAGGCGTGGCAGACGCGCATGCCGAGCCGGTCGAAGGCCTCCATGAGCGCGGGCGGACAGGCCGAACCGCCGATGGTGACCTGGCCGAGATGGCTGACCTCGCGCGGGCGGGCGGTGAGCTCCGCCAGCAGGCCCTGCCAGATCGTGGGGACGGCCGCCGCGTGGGTCGGCTTCTCCTTCTCGATCATCTCGGCGAGCGGTGCGGGCTGCAGGAAGCGGTCGGGCATCAGCATGTTGACGCCGGTCATGAAGGTGGCGTGCGGCAGACCCCAGGCGTTGACGTGGAACTGCGGGACCACGACCAGGGAGGTGTCGTGGTCGGTCAGGCCCATCGACTCGGTCATGTTGACCTGCATGGAGTGCAGGTAGATCGACCGGTGGGAGTAGACGACACCCTTGGGGTCGCCGGTGGTGCCGGAGGTGTAACACATGGCGGCGGCCTGGCGCTCGTCCAGCTCCGGCCAGTCGTAGGAGGTCGGCTTGCCCGCGATCAGGTCCTCGTACTCGTGGACCTGCACGGCGGCGCCGTCCAGCAGGGAGCGGTCCCCGGGGCCCGACACGACCACGTGCTCCAGCGGCTCGAGGTGCGGCAGCACCGGGGCAAGCAGCGGGAGCAGGGAGCCGTTGACCAGGACGACCCGGTCGGCCGCGTGCTGGACGATCCAGATCAGCTGCTCGGCGGGCAGCCGCAGGTTCAGGGTGTGCAGGACCGCGCCCATGGAGGGGATCGCGAAGTACGCCTCGACGTGCTCGGCGTTGTTCCACATCAGCGTCGCGACCCGGTCGTCGCCGCTCACGCCGAGGTCGTCGCGCAGCGCGTGCGCGAGCTGCGCCGCGCGGGCGCCGATCTCCGCATAACTGCGGCGCTGCGGTTCCGCCTCGCCGGTCCAGGTCGTCACCTGGGACGTCCCGTGGATCGTCGATCCATGGGCCAGGATCCTGGAGATCAACAGCGGTACGTCCTGCATGGTGCTCAGCACGGCGTCCTCCCGGGGCGACATTGCCTACGCGGCGGTAAGGGGTGCGCTGATTCTGCTCACATACCGCGCGGTATGTCACTAGGGAGTAATGATCGATCAGGTGACGTTCGGCACCCGGACGTCCCGAAGCCGGTCCCCGGAAGGCTCCGTCAGCCGCCCGTCAGCGGACGAATCCCAGCTCGGAGTCCTCGCGCAGCTTGCCCAGCGCCCGGGACACCGCCGATTTCACCGTGCCCACCGACACGCCGAGCACCTGGGCCGTCTGGGCCTCGCTGAGGTCCTCGTAGTACCGCAGGACGACCATCGCCCGCTGGCGGTCGGGCAGCTTCATGACCGCCCGCCACATCGCGTCCCGCAGCGCCTGCCGCTCGGCGGTGTCGGTCTCGGCGGGCAGCGGCTCCGGCTCGGGCAGCTCCTCGCAGGAGAACTCGTCGACCTTGCGCTTGCGCCACTGCGAGGTGCGGGTGTTCACCAGGGCGCGCCGGACGTAGCCGTCCAGCGCGCGGTGGTCCTCGATCCGCTCCCAGGCGACGTACGTCTTCGTGAGGGCGGTCTGGAGCAGGTCCTCGGCGTCGTTCGGGTTGGACGTCAGCGACCGCGCGGTGCGCAGCAGCACCGGCCGGCGGGCCCTGACGTAGGAGGAGAACGACGGGTACGTCGCGTACGGCAGCGCCCGCCTCGCCGGTCCGGCGGACTCCGGGGCGCTGGTGCAGACGAGTGTGGTCATGTGCTCAACGCTAGGGACGCAGCGGCACCCGCGGATCGCCCGCAGGGACCGAAGCGCGGTCCCCCTCAGGTTGTAGTGGTGGGGCTGACTGCACCTCCTGTAGGTGGACCGGGGGTGGAGAGGCAGTACGGGATGGCTCAGGGTCCACCCCGACCCCAGGAGGCTGTGCGCGGCGCCGGGTTCAGTCGTCCGCCGCCAGGACCAGGCCCGAGGTCGGTACACCCGTCCCCGCCGTGACCAGCACCCGTTCCGCGCCCGGCACCTGGTTCACCGCGGTTCCGCGCAGCTGGCGGACCGCCTCGGCGACACCGTTCATGCCGTGCAGATACGCCTCGCCGAGCTGGCCCCCGTGGGTGTTCAGCGGCAGCCGCCCCTCGGCGACGAGGGCGGCGGCCTCGCCCGGCCCGCAGAACCCGTACGCCTCCAGTTGCATCAGCACGAACGGGGTGAAGTGGTCGTAGAGGATGCCCACGTCGATGTCGTCCGGACCGAGCCCGGCCCCCCGCCACAGCCGCCGGGCGGCGACCCGGGCCTCCTGAAGTACGGCCGGGTCGCCGCGGTGGAAGCCGGTCATCTGCTCCTGTCCCCGGCCCGCGCCCTGGGCCGCCGCGGCGATCACGGCGGGCGGGCGGGGCAGGTCGCGGGCGCGCTCCACGGAGGTGACGACCAGGGCCTGGCCGCCGTCGGTCTCCTGGCAGCAGTCGAGCAGCCGCAGCGGCTCGGCGATCCAGCGCGAGGCGGCGTGGTCGGCGAGGGTGATGGGCCGCCCGTGGAAGTGCGCGGCCGGGTTGGCCGCCGCGTACCGGCGTGCCGCGACGGCCACGTGCCCGAAGACCTCGGGGGTCAGCCCGTGCGCATGGAGATAGCGGCGCGCGGCCATCGCCACCCAGGAGGCCGGGGTGAGCAGCCCGGCCGGCATCACCCAGCCCAGCGCGACGCCCTCCGCGGTCGGCTCGCGGTGGCGCACCCCCGCGCCGAAACGGCGGCCGGAGCGCTCGTTGAAGGCGCGGTAGCAGACCACGACCTCGGCCGCGCCCGTGGCCACGGCCATCGCCGCCTGCTGCACGGTCGCGCAGGCCGCGCCGCCGCCGTAGTGCACCCGGGAGAAGAAGGACAGCTCGCCGATGCCGCAGGCCTGGGCCACGGTGATCTCGGGGCTGGTGTCCATGGTGAAGGTGACCATGCCGTCCACGTCGGCGGGGGTGAGCCCGGCGTCCGCGAGCGCGGCCCGCACCGCCTCGGCGGCCAGCCGCAGCTCGCTGCGCCCGGAGTCCTTGGAGAACCCGGTCGCGCCGATCCCGGCGATCGCGGCCCTCGCCGGGGCGCTCACCAGGTCACCTCCGCGGTGGCCGTGACATGGCGCCCGACGGCGTTGTCCCCGGTCACCCGGACGACGGCACGGTGGCCGTCGCACTCCTCGACCGTGCCGGCCAGCAGCAGGGTGTCGCCGGGATGGCTGGGCGCGCCGAGCCGCAGGGCGAGCCGCCGCAGCACGCAGGAGGGTCCGAAAGCGTCGGTGACATAGCGGCCGACCAGGCCGTTCGTGGTGAGGATGTTCATGAAGACGTCGGGGGCGCCGCCGCGCCGGGCGGCCTCGGGGTCGTGGTGGACGTCCTGGTAGTCGCGCGAGGCGATGGCCCCGGCCACGATCAGCGTCCGGGTCACCTCGATCTCCAGCGGCGGCAGCCGGTCCCCGGCCCTCATCCGCCCGACTCCTCGGCCCGGAACACCGGCACGGTCAACTCCTCGTCGCAGCGCAGGAACTCCAGCCGCACCGGCATGCCGACGCGCACCTTGTCGTAGGACACCCCGACCACGTTCGCGACGATCCGCACGCCCTCGGCGAGCTCGATCAGGCCGACGGCGTAGGGCCCCGGCGGGCCGGGCGCGGTGAAGGCCGGGAAGGGCGGGTGGTGCATCACCACGTACGAGAAGACGGTCCCGTTCCCGGCCGCCCGGACGGTGTCCCAGCCCGCCGAGCCGCAGTCCGGGCAGCCCGGCAGCCAGGGGAAACGCGGCCGCCGGCAGTCCGTGCACCGCTGGACGAGCAGTTCGCGGCGCTCGACGCCCTCCCAGTACCCGGCGTTGTCGCGGCCCACGACCGGACGCGGGCGGCGCTCGCGGGGGCGGTCGGGGTCGCGGGGGTCGCGGACCGGGCGGCTCGGGGCGTACTTGAGGACGCGGAAGCGGTGGACGCCCGCGAGCAGGCCCGCCACGCGGAGTTCGGTGCGGGTGGTGACGAACCAACCGGTGCCCAGCCGGGTCGACTTGGGGCCGGTCACCGATTCGACGACCGTGTCGAAGGTGACGGTGTCGCCGACCCGCAGCGGGCGGACGTACTCCTGCTCGCAGTCGGTCGCGACGACCGAGGTGCAGCCGGCCTCGTCGAGCAGGGCGAGGAGTTCCTGGTAGGCGTCGGTGCGCCGGTCGTGGCCGCTGAGTCCGCCCATCGTCCACACCTGGAGCATCGCGGGCGGGGCGACGGCGTCGGGGCCGGTGTAGGCGGGGTGGGTGTCGCCGAGCACCTCGCACCAGTGGCGGATCATCGCGGCGTCGACGGGGTCCTTGCCGGTGGCCTCGGAGACGGCGGGCAGCCCCTCGAAGGCCTTCAGCCGCGCGGCCAGGTCGCCGTCGGACACGGCACACCTCCTTCGGGCGTCGGGCCTTACGTACGACGGTTTCTGACTGTCCGTCAGATCGGGGGGCGTGTCAAGGACGAGGCCGTGGGGCGACGGCGGTCGCGCGGCACGGTCCGCCTGCCGCCGGGGCGGGCCCCTCTTCCCTTCCTCGAACATTCGTACGAACATGGGGACATGGCCACCACCGACCGGCAGGCCACCACGCTGGCCCTCGCACACGGGCTGTCGGCCGCGGAACGCGGACTGGCAGTCATCCCTTTGTCCCGCGCCAAGCTCCCGGCCCTGCGCTCCCCCCACCGCAACGACCCTCCCGGCCTCCCGCCCTGCCGCGGCGAGTGCGGCCGCCTCGGCCACGGCGTGTACGACGCGTCCACCGAACCGGCGCGCATCCGCGAGATGTTCGCCGCCGCGCCCTGGGCCACCGGCTACGGCATCGCCTGCGGGCTGCCCCCGCACCACCTCATCGGCGTCGACCTGGACACCAAGTCCGGCACGGACTCCTCGGCGGCCCTGCGCGAACTGGCCCTGCGGCATCTGTTCACGATCCCGCCGACGGTCGTCGTGCAGACCCCCTCCGGCGGCCGTCATCTCTGGCTCGGCGGCCCGCCGGACGTGGTCGTCCCCAACTCGGCCGGCCGCCTCGCCCCCGGCATCGACATCCGGGGCGCCGGCGGCTATCTCGTCGGCCCCGGCTCCCGCACCGACCACGGCGTCTACGCCACCGCCCCCGGCAGCGGCCATCTGCCCCCGGCGCCCTGTCCCGTGGCCCTCCTGCGTCTGCTGCTGCCGCCCCCGCGCAGGCAGGTTCCGTCGACCGCGGGCGGCAGCCACGGCCAGGGCCTGATCCAGTTCGTCCTGGCCGCGCATCCGGGGCAGCGCAACACCCGGCTGTTCTGGGCGGCCTGCCGGGCCCACGAGAACGGCATAGCGGGGGAGTTGGCCGACGCGCTGGTGGAGGCGGCGTGCGCGACCGGGCTGACCGAACGGGAGGCACGGGCGACGATCGCGTCGGCGGAGCGGATGACGGGGAGGGGCGGGACGTGAGGGGGTGAGCGGCGGGCCTGTGGGGCGCGGCGGGCCGGGTCCCGCCGCGCCCCACAGGCCCGCGGACTCCCCGGCTGCTCCGTTACGGCGTGAAGACCTCGTCCAGGCGGTGGACGGTGCCGTCGTCGCCGGTCTCGTACTTGAAGACGAGGCCGGAGTCCGGGTGGGCGTCGAGCCAGTCGAGCAGCTCCTGGACGCCGATCCGCTGGTTCTCGGTGCTCTCCACGATCGGGTTGGTCGCGGTGATGTACGCGCCCTGGTCCATGGCCCAGCGGGACTCCTCGCCGGAGCCCACGAAGGGGGCGCCGTCGGTGTCGGGCTCGCCGCAGCCCCAGGCGCCGTGCTGGACGATCAGGTTCACCTTGTCGGTGACGCCGTCGATCTCCTCCCAGCCGTACAGGGCGAACTCGTCGGGGTCGTAGTCGTCGGGGTTCGGCGGCGCGGTGACGCAGTCGGCGGCGGGCTCGGCGCCCGGCTCCCCGGAGGGCGGGGCGGACGCGCCTCCCTTTCCGCCCTCCTCGGGCGCGGAGGCGGTGGGCTCGGCGCCGTCGGCCGGCGCGCTCGGCTTCCCCGCGGGGGCCGAGGTCGCGGGGGTCGCGCTCGCGTCGCCCCCGACGGCCTTGGCCTCGTCGCCCTTGCATCCCGTCAGCGCGGCGCCCAGCGCCACGGCCGCGAGCGCGACGGCGACGGATCTGCGACGGCGTCGGGTGTTCATCATCTCGTCCCCCAGTTCCGCACGGCCCGAACCGGCCGTGACCGATGGTCGGGGCGACCGTAGCAACGGTGTTGACCAGGTGCGATACAGCAACCCCTTACGTCACCGTTCCGGGACATGTCCGTCACCCGCCGCGGAAGGAGCGACGGGGCGGTGACGGGGCGCGGCCCGGACGCGCGGGACGTCAGGCCCCGGTCCGCTGCTGCGCGTGAGCGCCTTTACGGACGCGGCACGGCACCGGCCGGGGCGGGAGCGTGAAGTGCCGCTGTAGCGTGGCCACATGAGCGAACCGCGGATCAAGGTGTACGGCTCGGCCACGGAGATCACCGTGGCGGCCAACGCCGCAGGCCTGAGGACCCTGGCCGAACGGCTCATCGGTCTCGCCGATCCCGGACTCCACGACGGCTACCACGAGCACCTCGACGACGGGCTCGGCCTCGAGGACGGCTCGATCAGCCTGATCCTGGCCCGCGACGACAAGTTGTAGGGCCGACGTCCGCCGGGCGTCGTGCCGGGCCGCTCCCGCGTGCAGGTGTCGCCCCGAACCGGACCACGCCAGACGTGCCCGTCCCGGCATGGGAAAGGCCCCTGGCCAGTCTCCTGGTCAGGGGCCTTTCTCACTGCTCGTCAGGCGGAGGCGGTGGGATTTGAACCCACGGTGACATCGCTGCCACGACGGTTTTCAAGACCGTTCCCTTCGGCCGCTCGGGCACGCCTCCCCGCGTCGCCCACGGTGGGGCGGGCGGCGCGGGGACAAGAGTAACGGGTCGGCCGGGCGGGGCGGGGGTCAGTTGTCGCCGGTGCGGGAGCCGAGGGTGAGTTCGGTGGTGTTCGTCCGGCCGTCGCGCTCGTAGGTGATGGTGACCTTGTCGCCGGGCTGGTGGGTCCAGATCTCGCCGATCAGGGTCGGGCCGGAGTCGATGACGTGGTCGTCGAGCTTGGTGATCACGTCGCCGGGCTTGAGGCCGGCCTGGGCCGCGGGGCCGCCCGACTCGACCGCGGCGGAGCCGCCCGCGCCGGTGTCGGTGATCTTCGCGCCGCCGGTGGAGTCCTCCAGGGAGACGGAGGCGCCGATCTTGGCGTAGACGGGCTTGCCGGTCTTGATCAGCTGCTGGGCGACGTACTTGGCCTGGTTGATCGGGATCGCGAAGCCCAGGCCGATGGAACCGGACTGACCGGAGCCGCCGAAGCCGCCGTTGCTGGTCGACTGGATCGCGGAGTTGATGCCGATGACGTTGCCCTTGGCGTCCAGCAGCGGGCCGCCGGAGTTGCCCGGGTTGATGGAGGCGTCGGTCTGGAGGGCGCTCATGTACGAGGCCTGGCTGCCCGAGCCGTCGCTGGAGGCGACCGGACGGTTCTTGGCGCTGATGATGCCGGTCGTCACGGTGTTGGACAGACCGAACGGCGCGCCGATGGCGATCGTGGAGTCGCCGACCGCCACGTCGTCGGAGTTGCCGAGGGTGAGCGGCTTCAGGTCCGAGGGCGCGCTCTTGAGCTTGATCACCGCCACGTCGTAGCCCTGGGCGTGGCCGACCACCTCGGCGTCGTACTTCTTGCCGTCGGGGAAGACCGCGGAGACCTTGCCGCCGTCGACCGCGTCCGCCACGACGTGGTTGTTGGTGACGATGTGGCCCTCGGTGTCGAACACGAAGCCCGTGCCGGTGCCGCCCTCGCCCTCGCTGGACTCCGCCTGGATCGTGACCGTGCTGGGCAGCGCGGTGGCGGCGACGCCCGCGACCGTGCCCGGGTCGCGCTTGAGGTCGCCGCCGGTGTCCGCCGCGCTGACGGTGGTGGAGCTGGTGTCGTCGTTGTTCTCCGCCAGGACGTAGCCGAGGCCGCCGCCCAGGCCGCCCGCGACCAGCGCGGCCGCCAGCACCGCGGCGAGCAGGCCGCCGCGGCCGCGCCGCTCGGGCTTGGGAGCGCCCGGCTGGTAGGAGGCGCCCCAGACCGTGCCGGAGTCGCCGGAGCCGCCGCCGGGGAGCGGGGTGGTGTGCGCGGGGTCGTGCGCCCCCGGGGCGGGCGGGGGCGGCCAGCCGCCCTGCGCGCCGTGCGCGCCGTAGGGGGTGGTGTGGTGCACGGCCGTGTCCGCCGGGGCGGCCGGTGTCCCGTACGCCGGGGAGTGCGGGGCCTCGGGGGCGCCGTACGCGGGGGGCTGCTGTGCGGCCGGGGCCGGGTCGCCGTGGACCGGAGGCAGCTGGGCGGTCGGGGCGGAGTCGCCGTACGCCGGGGGCTGCGGGGCCGGGGCGGCGGGCGGCTGGGGCATGGGCGTCGTCGGGGAGGCGCTCTCCGGCGCCTGCGGGGAGGACGCGGGAGTGTCCACCGGCACAGGAGGTGCGGACGGGGCCGGGGGGACCGCGGTGCCCTCGTTCTCGGTGCTCACAGCTTCTCTCCTCGTTCCACTGCTGTCGTCGCTGCGCGGCGCAATTTTGTATGCGGTCAGCTTTTCCCACGGGCCGTCAGAGCACCATAAGCCGTGCCTGTGCGTCCGGGGCCATCCTTTATATAGGACCTTTTTCACTTAACGGCCACCGTGCCGAGGCCGCCAGGACGCCACTCGGACGTCACACCTACCCCCGGACGGTGGCACCATGACGCGGTGACCCACGCACCACAGCACCATCCCCAGATCGTCGCCCACCGCGGCGCCTCCGAGGACGCCCCGGAACACACCCTGGCCGCCTACAAGAAGGCGATCGAGGACGGGGCCGACGCCCTGGAGTGTGATGTGCGGCTGACCTCGGACGGACACCTCGTGTGTGTGCACGACCGTCGCGTCAACCGTACGTCCAACGGCCGCGGCGCGGTGTCCGCCCTGGAGCTGTCCGAGCTCGCCGCCCTCGACTTCGGCTCCTGGAAGCGCGGCGGCCCGGAGGAACCCGACTGGGAGTTCCGCCCGGAGGACCCGGCCGACACCTCCGTCCTCACTCTGGAACGGCTGCTGGAACTGGTCGCCGACGCCGGGCGCCGGGTGGAACTGGCCATCGAGACCAAGCACCCCACGCGCTGGGCGGGCCAGGTCGAGGAACGGCTGCTGCATCTGCTGAAACGGTTCGGGCTGGACGCCCCGGCCTCGCCGGAGGAGTCCCGGGTGCGCGTGATGAGCTTCTCCGCGCGCTCGCTGCACCGGGTACGGGCCGCGGCGCCGACCCTGCCGACGGTCTACCTCGTGCAGTTCCTCTCACCCAGGCTGCGCGACGGCCGACTGCCCGCCGGGGTGCACATCGCGGGCCCCTCGATCCGGATCGTGCGCAACCACCCCGCCTATGTGGAGCGGCTCCAGCGGGCCGGTCACCAGGTGCACGTGTGGACCGTGAACGACCCCGAGGACGTCCGCCTCTGCCTCGACCTCGGCATCGACGCCATCATCACCAACCGCCCCCGCGCGGTGGCGGAGATCCTCGGCCGCTGAGCCCGGCACCCGCGCGAACACCCCTCCGAGTGACCGTTCCCGACCGCCTCCGACCGGCGGCGCACCCCGGATGATCACACGGTGTGCACCGGCGCGTTCGGTCCGTGATCGTTCGTGGCGAGTGCATCACCGGAACGTGATTGGCCGGTTTCCGGTACAGGCCAATGGGGCATTCACACCGTGGCGTGGGGCGAAGGAGGTCTCGGGGGTGGCGTTGGTGGTGGCACAGGAGGTGCCCACGTCGTCGAGCATGGCCGTACCCCATGGCCCTGCGGGCGTGGGGGAAGCGAGGCACCGCATGCGCGATCAGTTGCGCACGGGCGGTGTAGCGGAATCGGTCGTCGACGACGCCGTACTGATCCTTTCCGAGCTGTTGAGCAACGCGTGCAAACACGGTCGACCACTGGGCGACGCCCTGGCCGGGGACGGCGACGTCCGGGCCGCGTGGCGCGTGGACCCCGACGGCCGGCTCGTGGTGGAGGTCACGGACGGGGGCGGTCCCACCCGCCCCGCTCCAGCCACCCCGTCGGTCACCGCACACGGTGGCCGCGGGCTGAACATCATCACCGCGCTGGCGGACGACTGGGGAGTCCGGGACGACGCCCGCGGCGAGGTGACCGTGTGGGTCGTGGTCCACGACGACGTTCACGATCCGGACGCCGGGCGGCGCCGCGACGACTTCGCTACGCGCGTCATCGCCCCGTCGGTACCCGCCATCGTCGAGCTGGACTTCGCGGACGCCTTCGACGACCTGGACTGACCCGTCCGGGCCGCCGGCCCGGACGCGGCCGTACCGTCCCGCGTACGACGACCCGCTTGTCCACAACTCTCCCGTTGTCCACAGGGTTCCGTCGCCACTGGCCCGAACGGCTAGGCTCCGCCCGTACGAGAAGAGCCGTAACCGGGAGACCCCACGATGGCCAAGAAGCGACCCCAGACGAAGGCCAACCAGCCCCAGATCACCGACGGAGAGATCCCGGTCGTCGGAGCCCGTGAGCCCTGCCCGTGCGGCAGCGGCCGCCGCTACAAGGCCTGTCACGGCCGGGCGGCCTCGCACGCGGCGACCGAGCTGGTGCAGCGCCCCTTCGAGGGCCTGGCGGGCGAGTGCGACTGGGTCGCGCTGCGCGAACTGGTGCCGGCCGCCACGGTCGAACTGACCCTGAAGGACGGCCTGCCCGAGGGCGTCCCCTCGGTCACGCTCGCCACGGTGCTGCCGATGGCCTGGCCCGCCCTGCGCCGCGAGGACGGCTCGGTGCTGATCGGCCTGCAGAACGACACGGCGTCCGGTGACATCAGCCGCGACCTCGCCGACACCCTCCGGCAGGCGCTGGAGGCTCAGCCGGGCACCCCGGTGCAGGGCCGCCGCGCGCCCGCCGACAGCCCTCGCCTTCAGGACCTGCTCGACCCGGAGGGCGCTTTCGAGCCGGTCGTGCACGACGGCTTCGAGTTCTGGGTCCCGGACTCTGAGAACGCCACCCCGGACGTGACCGCGTCCCTGGAGCGGGCCAACGCGGCGGCCATCCCGACGGTGAAGCTGACCGGCGTGGACGCGGCGTACTGGTGCGAGACGCCGGAGAAGAACCACCTGCGGTGGGTCATGCCGCACGCCGAGGAGCAGCTTCTGGACGCCCTCGCGCGGCTGCACGCCGCGGGCCGCTCCAGCCTCGGTGAGGGCACCCGGCTGGTGGGCTCCTTCCGTGCTCACGGGCTCACGGTCCCGGTGTGGGACCTGCCGAGCGGGGTCGGCGCCGAGGACGTGGAGAAGCCGGCCGCCGAGTTCGCCGAGCGGCTCGCCGCCGCCCTGGCGACGGACGCCCCGCTCACCCCGGAGGAGCGCCGGGCCCGCGGCGGGCTCACCAACCGACAGGTCACGCTGAGCTGACGTACCGCGGCCCGTCCGGGGCGGCTGACCGGTCGGTCAGCCGCCCCGGACGGGCGGAATGCGGTGGGAGCGGTCACAACTCCCGCTCGGGCAGGGCGGGATCGGTGTCCGAATAGCCGAGGAAAAACGGAGATCGAATTTGCGAACAGCCGATCTCTTGTTACCGTTCCATTAGCCCGGTTGCTGGTGCATCCCCCGTCGCCAGCAACCGGGTCTCTTCATGTCCGGACGCGCACACGGAACGCGGTCACAGGTCAACCCGAGGTGCGGGCAAGGCAGTTGGCCGGGGGACCGCCCGGAATCCGGGTGCCGCGGCCCCCGGGACGGGCCCTACGAGTTACTGCCCGAGCGCAGCAGCAGCGGGCCGTCGGCCCCCGCCGCCGCGAATTCGGCGAACGCGCTGTACTCCGCCGTCCGCGCCCGGCTGCGCTCGCGGGGCGTGTCACAGGACGCGGGCTCGTCCCCGGCGCTCACCGCGCAGTACGTCTGCACGGTCCGGTCCCCCGGTCCCAGCAGGCTCAGCGCGGCCTGGAGCGGCTCCCCGGTGGCGTTGCGGTAGTAGGCGCGCGCCCAGGTGTCCTCGCCCCGGGTCAGCACACAGGTCTGCGCCTCGACGCCCTCGGGCGAGGTGAGTTCGGGTCCGCAGCGGGCGGCGGTGGCGGTGCCGAGCCCGAGCAGCAGAGGGGTGCGCGAAGGCGCCGTCACGGGCCCTTTCGCGTCGACGTCCGGCTCCCGCGAGACCTTCGGGTCGCGCGCGGGCATCCGTACCGTCGTGCGCTCCTCGTCGTCCGCCGGGTCCGCGGACGCCACGGCCAGCGGCAGCGCGATCGCGCACACCGCGACGCCCGCGAGGGCGAGCAGACGAAGGTTCATGGAGGGGACGATAACCAGCCCGAACGGGCGCCCGGTTCGCCGCGCGCCCGACACCCCTACAACTCGGGCGCGCTCACACCCGTACGAGTGAGGGCGTCGACCACCGCGTCGACCACGGCCTCCACGTCGGGCACCCAGGGCGAGGCCGAACCCGGCAGCGGAGCGCGCTCCCAGCGGATGTCGCCCTGCCCGGTCGAGGACGGGGGCAGGGCGAGATAGCCGCCCTCGCCGTGGAAGCGCAGGGAGCCGGGGACGAAGTCCTTGGCGTAGAGCAGTTCGCCCAGCTGCTCCATGCTGTACGGCCGGACCAGGATCGCCCAGCGGTCGGGCGAGGCGACGACCGGGCCGAGGCGCATGCCGTCGCGGTCCAGCGCGTCGAGCGCGCGGGCGGCGGCCGCGGCCGGCAGGCTCACCGCGCAGGGCGCCCGGCCTCCGGTGGCCAGCACGATCGGGGCCGCCGGACGGTTGGTCCACCACCAGCGCACCATCCGCCCGTCCGTGGTCGCCGCGAGCAGCGCGGGGTCGAAGGGGTGGGCACCGGGCACCGTGCACTCGGGGTCGGGGCAGCCGCAGCCGGACCTGGCCCGCGCGTCCGCCGGCACTCCTGGGAGCACCGGCCACTGCCATTGTGTGGCGAAGGTCAGGGCCGCGCCGATCAGCTCAGGCCTCTTGTCAGCACGCCGGGACAGGAGCCTGCGTCGCCTTCCGAGGATCTCGCGCATGAGCGCTCGTTCCTTTCCGTTGCACGCCTGGCAACACCGTGGGCCACATACACCATGTGTCGATCACTGCACTGTGCGTACCTGCCGGCGCATCACACCCCTGCGAGAAGCGCGGGGATCCCCTGCGGGTCGGGCGTCGGCCGTGTCGACGGCCGGCGCGACCGGACGACCGCGGCGGCCGGTCCGACCGTGCTCTCCGTACTCGACTGCGTCCGTACTCGTCTATCAAAAGCACGGGCGTGGCGTGGGGTGGCGAAGTCTGGCGTTTTGCCGTCCCGCGTATTTCTCCGCCTCCGCCACGGGAGGATGGGGCACGGTCGTCGGTGGCTAAGACGCCCGGGTCCGTCGCCAGGTTCCGGGTAGCCCCCAACCACCCCTGGCCTTCTCCGAGTACGTACCCATCACGACCGTTGTGACGCTCCTGCGAGCAAGCCCAGTCGACCTCAACGAGGCTTTGCCCGAGTCAGTTTTAAGCCAACTTTGCCTTTCTACAAGAGGAACCACCACCCAACCCGTAAACCACATGGACACCAGGAATCCCAGCAGGACAATGCTGGACATCCCCTCACGAGTGCGTGTACATGTGGAGACACTGCTAGCGGCGCAGAATGACCTGGGGGTTTTCGATGCTTTTGAGCAAAACGCACCGGTCGGAAAGCCGGACACCATGAACGCCCCGCACCCTCCGAAAGTGGCCGGAATCGATTCAACGGTTCCCGCACCCGCACACACTGTCGCGCCCGCGCCCGCCGCCGCGCCGGGCGTCCCCCCGGTCCACACCGGCCCGGGCGCACTGCTCCAGGACCGCCTCGCCGGCTGGGTCTCGGACCTCACCACGCTCCACGAGCTCACCGAACGCCTGGTCCGCACGGACGCCCTCGCCGAAGCGCTCCAGGAACTCCTGCGGGCGGGAGCCGCTCTGGTCGGCGCCCGGCGCGGACTCGTCGTCCTGGAACCCGGCGACGGCCTCGGCCCCCGCACCACCCTCGGCCTCGGCCTCGCCCAGGCCGATCTGGGCCACATCGAGACCGTGCCGCGCGGCTCGCTGCCGTACGGCGAACTCCTCGACACCCCCGCCGGACTGCCCGGCGGTGTGGCCGAGATCGTTCGCTCGGACCTGCTGGCCGAAGACGGACTGGACCCCCGGCACCGGGAGGTGGCCCGCCGCCTCGGCTTCGCCGCCAGCTACGCGCTCCCGCTGTCCACGGAGGCGGCCGGCCGGCTCGGCGCCGTGGTGTGGCTGTACGACGAGCCGGCCGAGCCGGTGGAGCGCCAGCGTCACCTCGTCGGCCTCTACGCCCGCTACGCCACCGAGCACCTCGCCCGGCTGCTGGAGGTCGAGCGCACCCGCGCGTCCATGGCGATCATGTCGGAGGAGCTGCTGCCGTCCCGGCTCCCCCGCGTGCCCGGCGTCCAGCTCGCCGCCCGGCACCGCACCGGCCCGCGCGGCGGCGGCGACTGGTACGACGCCCTGCCGCTGCCCGACGCGGCCCTCGGCCTCGCCGTCGGCTCGGTCACCGGCTCCGGGCCGAGCGCGGTCGCCGCGATGGGCCGGCTGCGCGCCTCTCTGCGGGCGTACGCCGTGATGGAGGGCGAGGACCCGGTCGCCGTCCTGTCCGACCTGGAGCTGCTGCTGCGGCTGACCGAGCCCGCGCGCTCCGCGACCGCCCTGTTCGCCTACTGCGAACCCGCCGGGCGCAAGCTCACCCTCGCCGGGGCCGGGCACTGCCCGCCGCTGCTGGTCGGGGAGCGCCGCACCGCGTTCGCGGAGACCTCCGTCTCGGCCCCGCTGGGCATGCTGGCCTGCTGGGAGGCGCCGAGCGTGGAGATCCACGCAGATGCGGGAGAGACGGTTCTGCTGTACACCGACGGGCTGCTGCACCGCACCGGCGACCCGATCGACCGCGCCTTCGCCCGGCTGCACGCGGCCGCGTCCGGCGCGCCCAGGGCGCTGCGCCGCGATCCCGGGGCGCTCGCCGACCATGTGCTGCGCACCCTGCTGCCGGACGGAGCGGACACCTCCGACAGCGAGGAGGACGTGGTCCTGCTGGCGGCGCGCTTCGAGTGACCCGCCCGCGCCTGCGCGTAACAGGCGCTTCGGCCCTGGGCCCCCTTCTCCGTACGACCGTACGATGGACGGGGTCCAGTGCCGTATCAAGGAGGATGACCGTGGCCGAAGAGCTTCCGGAGACCCTGGAAAACTCTGAGGAAGAGCCGATCAAGCAGCGGAAGAACGGCCTGTACCCGGGCGTCTCCGACGAGCTGGCCGAGAACATGAAGAGCGGCTGGGCGGACACCGAGCTGCGGGACCTGGCGCCGATCGCGCAGGCGGCCGAGACCGCCGCACGCCGCGCCGCGCTGTCCGCGCGCTTCCCCGGCGAGCGCCTGGTGATCCCCGCGGGCAACCTGAAGACCCGCTCGAACGACACCGAGTACGCCTTCCGCGCGTCCGTCGAGTACGCGTACCTCACCGGCAACCAGACCGAGGACGGCGTCCTGGTCCTGGAGCCGGCCGCGGACGGCCACCGGGCGACGATCTACCTGCTGCCCCGCTCCGACCGGGAGAACGGCGAGTTCTGGCTGTCCGGCCAGGGCGAGCTGTGGGTCGGCCGCCGGCACTCGCTGACCGAGGCGGAGAAGCTGTACGGCATCCCCGCGTCGGACGTGCGCGAGCTCGCCGGCAGCCTGCGCGAGGCGACCGGCCCGGTGCGGGTCGTGCGCGGCCACGACGCCGGCATCGAGGCGGCGCTGACCGACAAGGTCACCGCCGAGCGCGACGAGGAGCTGCGGACCTTCCTGTCGGAGGCGCGGCTGGTCAAGGACGAGTTCGAGATCGGCGAGCTGCAGAAGGCCGTCGACTCGACCGTGCGCGGCTTCGAGGACGTGGTGAAGGTCCTCGACAAGGCCGAGGCCACCTCCGAGCGGTACATCGAGGGCACGTTCTTCCTGCGCGCCCGGGTCGAGGGCAACGACGTCGGCTACGGCTCCATCTGCGCCGCCGGCCCGCACGCCTGCACCCTGCACTGGGTGCGCAACGACGGCCCCGTGCGCTCCGGCGACCTGCTGCTGCTCGACGCGGGTGTCGAGACGCACACGTACTACACGGCCGACGTCACCCGCACGCTGCCGGTCAACGGGCGCTACACGGAGATCCAGAAGAAAATCTACGACGCCGTCTACGAGGCCCAGGAGGCGGGCATCGCGGCGGTGAAGCCGGGCGGCAAGTACCGCGACTTCCACGACGCGGCCCAGCGGGTGCTGACCGAGAAGCTCGTGGAGTGGGGCCTCGTCGAGGGGCCGGTCGAGCGGGTGCTGGAGCTCGGGCTGCAGCGGCGCTGGACGCTGCACGGCACCGGTCACATGCTGGGTATGGACGTGCACGACTGCGCGGCCGCGCGGGTCGAGACGTATGTCGACGGCACGCTGGAGCCGGGCATGTGCCTGACGGTGGAGCCGGGTCTGTACTTCCAGGCCGACGACCTCACCGTGCCCGAGGAGTACCGGGGCATCGGTGTGCGGATCGAGGACGACATCCTGGTGACCGAGGACGGGAACCGGAACCTGTCCGACGGTCTGCCGCGGCGCTCCGACGAGGTCGAGGCCTGGATGGCGGCGCTGAAGCAGGGCTGAGCCGAGGTGCCCGCCGGAGCGTTGGCCGGCCAGGGCCCTTCTCCGTGGGAGAAGGAGCGGCGTCCGGTGCGTGCGATCGGCGTGCGGTGCGGAGGGTCGCGTGGCGGAGCCAGCTGTCCCTCCGCACCGTGCGGCTGGGGGCACCTCCGACGCCCTTGAGGCAGTGGGGAGGGCGTGCCGGGCGTCGCGACGCCGCGGGGATCCATCAGAAGGGCCCTGGCTGGGGCCTGTCGTGGAGCACGTCCAGGAACAGGGCGCCCGCCGGCAGGCCCGCTGCCCCTCGGGCTCCGGGCCCGGGTACGCAGGTCCGTGTCCGGAGCGGCCAGGGCCGCCCCGCCCTCCGGTGCCGCCGAGCCGCCCGCGTCGAGTACGGCGCGGGCGGCCGCCTGTATGCGGCGCAGGCCGGCCGGGCCCGCCGTGTGCAGCAGTTCGGTGTCCTGGAGGGTGGACATCACCGTCAGAAGGGCGTCCAGCCGTGCCCCGGTTCGGCGGCACCGGCCTCCCGCGCGCCGGTGAGCGCGGTCAACGCCCTTCTCACATGCGGGAATCCGGGCGGGGGCGGCGGGCCGTGCCCGACCGGGCGGGGCGCCTTGCTCCGGGAAGGCGGGCGGGGCGTGAGGCCGGGCGTCAGAAAGGCGCGCGGGGCATGAGGCCGGGCGTCAGGACGCCGTGACCAGTGGGGTGTTCTCGCGCCACTTGAGCATCTTGTCGAAGCTCACCACCGCACCGCTGCGGTCCGGCTTGTTGTCGATGTGGACGTGGTCGGCGAGTTCCTCGATGAGACACAGGCCCCGGCCGTGCTCGGCGTCGTGGCGGGCGGGGCGGGCGGCGGGGGAGCCTGTGAAGCCCGGGCCCGAGTCGGTCACCTCGATACGGCACTTCTCCCCGTCGAGGTAGGCGGTCACTCTGTAGGCCTCCGGGGAAACTCCCCCCGAACGGGTTCCTCCGTGCTCGACCGCGTTGGCGCACGCCTCGGTGAGGGCGACCGACAAGTCGTAGGAGATGTCCGGGTCCACGCCCGCGGTCTCCATGGTGCCGAGCAGCAGGCGCCGCGCGAGCGGAACGCTCGCAGCCTCGCACCGCAGATGGAGTGACCACCAGATGCTCATGCTCCAGCCTCCTGGCCGCGGCTCGACATACCGATACCTATTGCCACGAGTGCCCCGACGTAAGCGTTCAATCAACGTGATGCCGCCCATATGGGGGATGTGCCCCGCGTGCCATTCGGTGTATGTGAGGCCGGATACGACCTATGGCATCTTGCGGACCTGCCGTACGCCGGGCGCGGGCCCGGTGCGATGATGAGCCCGCCATGTCTGCCCCCCACCCACGCACGACGCCCTCCGGAGCCAGGCTCCGGATTCTGCGGGCCGCGGTGTTCGCCGCGGTCTGTGTCGTGCTGTCCGGGGCCGGGCACGCCCTGGCGTCCTGTGCCACGGTGCCGTTGTGGGCGCTCGGCGCGGGTTTCCTGGCCGTGCTCGCGGTGGCGGTACCGCTCGCCGGGCACACACGCTCGCTGCCCGGGATCGTCGCCCTGATGGCGGCCGGACAGACCGTACTGCACACGCTGTTCGGGCTGGGGCAGCACGGCACGGAGTCCGTGACCCAGGCCACGAGCGACGCGGCCGTGGTCGAGCGGGCCGCGCGCCTGCTGTGCGGAACGACCGCGGCGGCGCTCAGCCCGGCCCAGGCGCACCGCATCCTCACCGACGCCCGGCTGCTGCCGTCCGGCGGCGCGGGACCCGGCGGCACGGCAGGAGCGCACCCCGCGCACGGCCCGGCGGAGGCGCTGTCCAGCGCGGCCGCTTCATCCGCGTCCGCTTCCTCCGCCTCCCTGCTGCCTTCGCTGCCGATGCTCCTCGGGCACACCCTCGCGGCGCTGGCCGTCGGCTGGCTGCTGCGCCACGGCGACCTGGCCCTGCTGCGGCTCGCCCGCCTGTCCGCGCACGGGGTCGCCGAGGGGGCTCTCGTCCGGTCCCTGCGCGGGGCGTTCGCGCTGGTGCGCGCCCTGTGTGCGGGCCTTCCGTACGCCTCGGTCACCCTGCCGCGTCCGCCGCGCACGGCGCTGCTCGCGCCCGACGAACCGGGGACGTCCGCACTCCAGCACTCGGTGGTCCGGCGCGGCCCGCCTGCCGCCGCGCTCGCTCTCGCCGCCTGACGCGACCGCACCTTCCGGGGGCATGCCCGCCTCTGCCCGGCCTTGCCGGGCTGGTCCGGCTCCCCGGCGATCCCGGTGACTCTCGGGGTCCCCGTGGCCCCCGTGGCCCCCGTGGTCATCCGGGTCCCGGTGATCCCTCGTGATCCCGTTCCCGGTGACCCGGTGACGGCCGTCGTCGAGCGGCACGCGTCCGCGTGCGCCTCGCTCCCCCGCCCGCCGTGACGTTCTCCCCGGAGAACGCTCGCGGTGTGTGGCACGGCTCTCCCGTGACCCGGGGTCACCTGCGCGCGCCCGTGTCCCTCTTCCTCACCGGACCACCGGTTCTCACCCGAAGTGGAGTGCTTCCTCTCATGCAGGTTTCCCGAATCGCCGCCGCCGCTGCCGTCGCCGGCACCACCGTCCTCGTCCTGGCATCGCCCGCGCTGGCGCATGTGAGCGTCCAGCCCGAGGGCAAGGCCGCCAAGGGCGGCTACGCGGTCGTCGACTTCAAGGTGCCCAACGAGCGTGACGACGCCTCGACCGTCAAGCTCGAGGTCAACTTCCCGGCCGAGCACCCCCTCGCCTCGGTGATGCCGGAGCCGGTCCCGGGCTGGGACGCGAAGGTCACCAAGTCCAAGCTGGACAAGCCGCTGAACCTGCACGGCCGCCAGATCACCGAGGTCGTCAGCAAGGTCACCTGGACCGCCGCCAAGGGTGGTGGCATCAAGCCCGGCTTCTTCCAGAAGTTCCCGGTGAACGTCGGCGCCCTGCCCGAGGACACGGACGAACTGGTCTTCAAGGCGATCCAGACGTACTCGGGCGGCGAGGTCGTGCGCTGGATCGAGGTGCAGCAGGGTGACGAGGAGCCGGAGAACCCGGCGCCGGTCCTCGCCCTGTCCGCCGCCGAGGAGGACGGCCACCACGGCGCGGGCGCCGACGACAAGGCCTCCGCCGAGCCCTCGGCCGGCGCGGACCAGGCCGCCGCGCACACCTCCGCCGCCGGGGAGGCCTCGCAGGACAGCACCGACACCACCGCCCGGGTCCTCGGCGTCGTGGGCATCGTCGTCGGCGTGGCCGGCGTCGCCTACGGTGTCCTGGCCGGACGCCGCCGCTCCGCCTGACCCGTTCTCCGGCTGGCGGGCGGGCGGTGTGCCCGCCCGCCCGCCGGACACCGAACCTCGGTGCGCGCCGGGACGGCCAACGCCCCGGCGCGCACCGGAGCACCTCACCTCCGGGACATCACTCCATGCACTCCAAGCGCAAGAAGCAGCTCGCAGCGGCCGCGTTCCTCGCCGCCGCCTCCCTGACCCTGTCCGCGTGCGGCGGGGGCGACGACAGCGCCTCGCCCGTCTCCGTGGTCTCCGAGGAGACCGGCTCGGACAAGGCAGCCACCGTTCTCGACAAGCCGTTCGAGAAGCCGGACATGATCCTGACCGACACCACGGGCAAGGGGTACGACTTCCGCAAGGAGACCCAGGGGCGGCCGACGCTGGTCTACTTCGGCTACACCAACTGCCCCGACGTCTGCCCGCTGACGATGAGCAACATCGCCGTCGCCAAGAAGTCGCTGTCCAGGGCCCAGCAGGACGCGCTGCGGATCGTCTTCGTCACCACCGACCCCGAGCGCGACACCCCCGAGGCGCTCGGCAAGTGGCTCAAGGGCATCGACCCCCAGGTCGTCGGCCTGAGCGGCGACTTCGCCACCATCCAGGCCGGCGCCCGCACCCTCGGCATCTCCATCGACGCGCCGAAGAAGGAGAAGGGCAAGGTCGTCTCCATGCACGGCACCCAGGTCATCGCCTTCTCGCCGAAGACCGACGCCGGTTACGTGCTCTACGGCGAGGACGCCACCGTCGACGACTACACCGCGGACCTCCCCAAGCTGATCGAGGGAGCCAGGCCGTGAGGCGTGCCGTTCCGGTGACCGCGTTCGCCCTGGCCGGCGCTCTGGCCCTGGCCGGCTGCGGCGACGAGGGCTCCTCCGGCGCCGAACTGTCCGTCAGCGGTGCCTACATGCCCCAGCCGGTCTCCGACATGGCGGCCGGGTTCCTGACCATCGCCAACGACGGCGACCGCGGCGCGCGGCTGACATCCGTGACCAGTGACCTCGGCGAGGTCACCGTCCACGAGACCAGCGGACAGGCCATGCGGGAGGTCTCCTCCCTCGACGTGCCCGCGCACGGCTCGCTCGTCCTCGAGAGCGGCGGCAGCCATCTGATGTTCGGGGGCCTCGTCAAGCGGCCCGAGGAGGGCCAGACCGTCTCCGTCACGCTGCACTTCAGCGGCCTCGACCCGGTCGAGGTCGACCTGCCGGTGAAGCCGGCGACGTACCGCCCCACGTCCGGGAACTGAGGGAGGGATCACCGTGGCGCACACCGTCACCCCGCGCGTCCGCACGCTGGTGCTGCTGCTCCTGGCCGTGGCCGGCGCGCTGCTCGCCGGTGCCGCACCGGCCTCCGCGCACGCCGCGCTCACCGGCAGCGACCCCGGGCAGGGGACGGTGGTCGAGCAGGCGCCCCGGCAGGTCTCGCTGACCTTCTCCGAGGCCGTCTCCCTGACCGGCGACTCGCTGCGCGTGTTCGACCCCAAGGGCGAGCGCGCGGACGACGGCAAGGCTTCGGGCAGCGGCGGCACGACGTACGCCGTGGGACTGCACTCGGGGCTGCCCGACGGCACCTACACCGTGACCTACCAGGTCGTCTCCGCCGACAGCCATCCCGTCTCCGGGGCCTTCACCTTCTCGGTCGGCGCGCCCTCCGCGACCACCGTGTCCGTCGAGCAGGCATCGGGCGACGGCCCGGTCGGCCGGCTCTACGGGCTCGGCCGCTATGTGTCGTACGCCGGGTTCATCGTGCTGGTCGGCGGCTGCGCCTTCGTGCTGGCCTGCTGGCAGCGCGGTTCCGGGGTGCGCGCGGTGCAGCGGCTGGTCGTCTCCGGCTGGGTCGCGCTGACCGCCGCGACGCTCGGGCTGCTGCTCCTGCGCGGCTCGTACACCACCTCCTCGAAGGTCGCCGACGTCTTCGACCTGGAGCTGCTCGGCCAGGTCCTCCAGACCAAGACCGGTGCCGCGCTGGTGTCGCGGCTGCTGCTGCTCGCGGCCGGGGCCCTCTTCATCGCCGTCCTGTTCGGGGCGTACGACAAGAGGGAGGGGCAGGAGAAGCGGGACCTGGCGTTGGGGCTGGCAATCGGCGGCGGTGCCGTGGCGTCCGGTCTCGCGGCGAGCTGGGCGATGGCCGAGCACGCCTCCAGCGGGCTCCAGCCCGGCATCGCCATGCCGGTCGACATCGTCCATCTGCTGGCCGTGGCCCTCTGGCTGGGCGGGCTGAGCACGGTGCTGGTCGCGCTGTACCGGGCGCCCGCCGACACCCCGCTGGACGCGACCGCCGTGCGCCGTTTCTCGCGGCTCGCCCTCGGCTGTGTGATCGCCCTGGTCGCGACCGGCACCTACCAGGCGTGGCGGCAGGTCGGCACCTGGTCGGCGCTGACCGGGACGCGGTACGGCCGGTTGCTGCTGGTGAAGCTCGGGGTCGTGGCGCTGCTCGTCGGCATCGCGTGGCTCTCACGGCGGTGGACGTCCCGGCTGGCGGCGCCGCCGGTGGAGACGGCCATCGTGAAGAGGACCACCGTACGGACGGGGGCGGGGGCGGCGGCCGACACCGACACCGACGCTGGCACCGAGCAGGGCTCCGAGGGCTCTGGCACGTCGCATTCCGACGGCTCGGACTCCGACGGCTCGGACTCCGATGGTTCGGACTCCCACGGATCGGGCGCCGGCGGGTCTGACCCCGGTACGACCCCCGCGCGGGCCGCGCAGCTCGCCCGCCAGCGGGCCGCCGAGGAGAGCGCGCGGCGCAAGCAGGCACGGGACGCCGACCCGCAGCGGTCCGGACTGCGCCGCTCGGTGCTGGCCGAGGCGTCCGTCGCCGTCGTGGTGCTCGCCGTGACCACGATGCTGACGTCCACCGAGCCGGGCCGCACCGAGGAGGAGGCCAAGGCCGCCACCGCCGCGGCCGTGACCGCCCCGACGTCCGGCGCGGTCACCCTGGACATGCCGTTCGACACCGGCGGCGAGGACGGCAAGGGCCTCGTACGCGTCGAGCTCGACCCCGCCCGGGTCGGCGGCAACGAGATGCACGTCTATGTGGAACGGCCCAACGGCCGCGCCTTCGACGTCCCCGAGGTGAAGCTGTCGTTCACCCTGAAGTCCCGGGACGTGGGCCCGCTGCCCGTCGTGCCGGACCACATCACCACCGGACACTGGTCGGCCAGTGGGGTGCAGATCCCCATGGCCGGTGACTGGACGGTCGCCGTGACCGTACGGACCTCCGACATCGACCAGACGACCGTCGACAAGAACGCGAAGATCGGCTGAACCACCATGGCTGACCAGTCCCTTCCCGAGGCCCGGACCTCCGTGGAGAACCCCGTCGCCCCGGCGTCACCGGCCGGCGGGGGCGTCACGCGGCGCACCCTGCTCGCCACCGCGGGTGCCACCGGGCTCGCGCTCGGCGCGGCGGGTGGTGCCGTCGGGTACGCGGCGGCGCCGGCGGGGGCGACGCCGCTCACCTCGGTCGGCGCCGGGGAGGCGATGTTTCACGGGAAACATCAGCCGGGCATCACCGACGCCCTCCAGTCCCGCGGTCATCTCGTCGCCTTCGACCTGGCCCCCGGGGCCGGACGCAGGGAGGCCGCCGCGCTGCTGCGCCGCTGGTCGGACACGGCCCGGCGGCTGATGGCGGGCGAGCCCGCGGCCCAGGAGGACACCGGCATCGCGCTGGACGCGGGCCCCTCGTCGCTGACGGTCACCTTCGGCTTCGGACACAGCTTCTTCGGACGTACTGGGCTCCAGAAGCAGCGCCCGGTGTCACTGGACCCGCTGCCGGACTTCTCCTCCGACCGGCTGGACAAGGCGCGCAGCAACGGCGATCTGTGGGTGCAGATCGGCGCGAACGACGCCCTGGTCGCCTTCCACGCCCTGCGCGCGATCCAGAAGGACGCGGGGGAAGCGGCCCGGGTGCGCTGGCAGATGAACGGCTTCAACCGGTCGCCGGGGGCCACCGCGCACCCGATGACCGCCCGGAATCTGATGGGCCAGGTCGACGGCACACGCAATCCCAAACAGGCCGAGCCCGACTTCGACCAGCGGATCTTCGTGCCCGACTCGGGCGCCAAGGACCCCGCGTGGATGGCGAACGGCTCCTACGCGGTCGTACGCCGTATCCGCATGCTCCTGGACGACTGGGACGGGCTGTCCGTCAAGGCGCAGGAGGATGTCATCGGGCGGCGCAAGGCCGACGGGGCGCCGCTGTCCGGGGGCTCGGAGACGGCCGAGATGGACCTGGAGAAGACCGACGCCGAGGGGAACCTGGTCGTCCCGATCGACGCGCACGCGCGGATCAGCCGGCCCGACCAGAACGGCGGCGCGGCCATGCTGCGGCGCCCGTTCTCCTTCCACGACGGCATCGGCACGGACGGGGTCCCGGACGCGGGGCTGCTGTTCGTCTGCTGGCAGGCCGATCCGCTGCGCGGCTTCGTGCCGGTGCAGCGCAAGCTGGACCGGGGGGACGCGCTCTCGCGGTTCGTCCGGCACGAGGCGAGCGGGCTGTTCGCGGTGCCGGGCGGGGCGGCGGAGGGGGAGTACGTGGGTCAGGGGCTGCTGGAGGGGTGAGAGGGGCGGACGGGGGCGTGGCTCGGCAGCCTGCCGAGTTCCAAACCACCCTCAAGAGTGGTCGCCATGAGACGGGCACGCCTGAGATGCGGGCGGCCGTTAGGGTGAGGGACATGCCAGCGAGCTATGCGTATCTCGGCCCCGAGGGCACCTTCACCGAAGTCGCCCTGCGCACGCTCCCGGAGACGGCGACCCGGGAGCTGGTCCCCTATGTGTCCGTGCAGTCCGCGCTGGACGCGGTGCGCACCGGCGAGGCCGAGGCCGCGTTCGTGCCGATCGAGAACTCCGTCGAGGGCGGGATCACCACCACCCTGGACGAGCTGGTCGCGGGCGCGCCCCTGATGATCTACCGCGAGGTGCTGCTGTCGATCACCTTCGCACTGCTGGTGCGGCCCGGCACGAAACTGTCGGAGATCAAGACGGTCTCGGCCCACCCGGCGGCCCAGCCCCAGGTGCGCAACTGGCTGAAGAAGAACCTTCCGGACGCCCAGTGGGAGTCGGCCGCGTCCAACGCGGACGCCGCCCGGCTGGTCCAGGAGGGCCGGTACGACGCCGCCTTCGCCGGTGAGTTCGCGGCGGCCCGCTACGGCCTCGAGGCCCTGGAGACCGAGATCCACGACGCGGAGAACGCTCAGACGCGCTTCGTGCTGGTGGGACGGCCGGCCAGGCCCGCCGCGCCGACCGGGGCCGACAAGACCTCCGTGGTGCTGTGGCAGCGCGACGACCACCCGGGTGGACTGCGCGACCTGCTCGGCGAGTTCGCCACCCGCGGCATCAACCTGATGCTGCTGCAGTCCCGGCCGACCGGGGCCGGCATCGGCAACTACTGCTTCTGCGTCGACGCCGAGGGCCATATCTCCGACCGGCGGGTGGCCGAGGCCCTGACGGGGCTGAAGCGGATCTGCCTGGAGGTGCGGTACCTGGGCTCGTACCCGCGGGCCGACGTGGAGATCGCGGACGTGAGTCCGCCGCGGCTGGGGACCTCGGACACGGAGTTCGTCGAGGCGGCGGACTGGGTGGCTCGCTGCCAGGACGGCCGCTTCTAGGCGCACGTTCTCAGCGCACACCGGGGGCGCTCGGCGAGGTGGTCGGCAAGGGCGCATGCTGGGGGCGCTCGGCGGGGCTGCTGAGCGGGGCCCTCGGGGGGAACGGTCCGCCGGACTGTCCCGCCGCGGGGTGCCCGAGCCGACTCACGTGCCGAGCTGTGCCACCCCAGGGCTCTGGACGGTTTTCGGCCGATCACACCTGTCGTACCTGCACATTTTCGTTATCCACAGGAGTTATCCACAGGTCCGCTTCTCGACCTGTGCACAAGTCGACAACGAAGCGCCACGCAGTCGACAAATCACTCTGGAGCGACCAACTGCGTCCACCAGGGCGTAAGTCGCCCTTCGTCCACGCGTTTCCTTCGATCAATCCTTTGGGGCGACACATTTCCACTCGAAGGTGGGCCCAATGACGGTTCCTCCAGGGAATCGCAGGGAGCGGCAAAGCGTTCCGGAGTGATCAATTCCGGCATCCACAGATCTTCCACACAGCCTGTGGATAACTTTTCACGGCTGTGGATCTCTGTGGACAACGCGAGCCGGAGAGGGCTCCAAGTTCCGTTGTCCACAAGGGATTCCGGTCAACAGGACGCACCTCACATGCCTCGTCCCGGGGAGTGAGACACTTTTCCATTGACACCCCCTGACGTCTAACCCGTTGGGCGAGATCGTGTGACACGGGGGGCAATTCCCCCATAACGGTATGTACACGGCAGCGCGGAATAGTGAGTCGTGGGCCCTCACCGCGCACCGGTAGCCTTGAGCGCGTGATTGACCTTCGCCTGCTCCGTGAGGACCCCGACCGTGTGCGCGCGTCCCAGCGCGCCCGTGGAGAGGACGTCGCGCTCGTCGACTCCCTCCTGTCTGCCGACGAGCGGCGCAGGTCGTCCGGCGTCCGCTTCGACGAGCTGCGCGCCGAGCAGAGGGCGCTCGGCAAGCTGATCCCCAAGGCCACGCCCGAGGAGCGCGCGGAACTCCTCCAGAAGGCGGAGCGGCTCAAGACCGACGTCAAGGCCGCCGAGGCCGCGCAGAACGAGGCCGACGAGGAGACCAAGCGGCTCGCCCGCTCCCTCGGCAACCTCGTGCACCCGGACGTCCCGGTCGGCGGCGAGGAGGACTTCGTCGTCCTGGAGACGCACGGCACCATCCGTGACTTCGCCGCCGAGGGCTTCGAGCCCAAGGACCACCTGGAGCTCGGCGAGGCCCTCGGCGCCATCGACGTCGAGCGCGGCGCGAAGGTCTCCGGCTCGCGCTTCTACTATCTGACGGGTGTCGGCGCCCTGCTGGAGCTGGCCCTGGTCAACGCGGCGATCGCGCAGGCCACCGAGGCCGGGTTCATCCCGATGCTGACCCCCGCGCTGGTCCGCCCGCGCGCCATGGAGGGCACCGGCTTCCTCGGCCAGGCCGCGGAGAACGTGTACCACCTGGAGAAGGACGACTACTACCTGGTCGGCACCTCCGAGGTCCCGCTCGCGGCGTACCACATGGACGAGATCCTCGACGCCGACCGGCTGCCGCTGCGGTACGCGGGCTTCTCCCCGTGCTTCCGCCGCGAGGCCGGCACCTACGGCAAGGACACCCGCGGCATCTTCCGCGTCCACCAGTTCGACAAGGTGGAGATGTTCTCGTACGTCGCTCCCGAGGACGCCGAGAACGAGCACCAGCGGCTGCTGGAGTGGGAGAAGCAGTGGCTGACCGGCCTGGGGCTGCCCTTCCAGGTCATCGACGTCGCCTCCGGCGATCTGGGCGCCTCCGCCTCCCGCAAGTACGACTGCGAGGCGTGGATCCCGACCCAGGGCAAGTACCGCGAGCTGACCTCGGCCTCCAACTGCGACAGCTTCCAGGCCCGCCGCCTGTCGGTGCGTATGCGTGACGGCAAGCAGGTCAAGCCGCTGGCCACGCTCAACGGCACGCTGTGCGCGGTTCCGCGCACCATCGTGGCCATCCTGGAGAACCATCAGCTGGCCGACGGCTCGGTGCGTGTGCCCGAGGTGCTGCGGCCCTACCTCGGCGGCCGCGAGGTGCTGGAGCCGGTGTCCAAGTGACCACCGGGTTCCCCTACCGGCTGATCGCCACCGACCTCGACGGAACGCTGCTGCGGTCCGACGAGTCGGTCTCCATGCGCACCCGTGAGGCGCTCGCCGCGGCCACCGCGGCGGGCGCCGCCCACATCGTGGTGACCGGGCGCGCGGTGCCCTGGACCCGGCACATCCTCGACGACCTCGGCTACCAGGGCCTCGCGGTCTGCGGCCAGGGCGCGCAGGTGTACCACGCCGGGGAGCACCGGCTGCTGACCTCGGTGACCCTGGACCGGCAGCTGGCCGGGGTCGCCCTCGCGAAGATCGAGGCCGAGGTCGGTCCGCTGTATCTGGCCGCGAGCCGGGACGGACTGGACGGCGAGGTGCTGGTGGGCCCGGGGTACGCGCTCACCGGCGCGCTGCCCGCGACGCCGTTCGGCGACGCGGCGGACCTGTGGTCGGCGCCGCTGAACAAGATCTACATACAGCATCCTTCGCTGTCGGACGACCAGTTGGTGGAGGCGGCCCGGCGCGCGGCGGGCGGGTTCGTGACGGTCGCCCTGGCGGGTGCGGGAATCGTGGAGCTGCTGCCGCTCGGCCTGTCCAAGGCGACGGGGCTGTCGCTGGCGGCCCGGCGGCTCGGCGTCAAGGCCGCGAACACGGTTGCCTTCGGCGATATGCCGAACGATGTGCCGATGCTGGGGTGGGCGGCGTGGGGTGTGGCCATGGCCAATGCGCATGACGAGCTGAAGGCTGTGGCCGACGAGGTGACCGCCTCCAACGAGGAGGACGGGATCGCGCTGGTCCTGGAGCGTCTGCTGGGCTGACACCGTCGTGACGGTGCGAGCCGTGGTCGCCTTTCGCGCAGTTCCCCGCGCCCCTGAGGGGCTCGCGCCGTCGTGACGGTGCGGGTCGTCGTCGCTTCTCGCGCAGTTCCCCGCGCCCCTGGGTACGTCTTCTCGCACCTTGGTGACAGGTCCTGCTCGGTCCCAGTGACAAACGTTTTGCGGAGGATGCACGGATCGAACGTGCGCGGGGTTGCCCCCGACCACGGCTTAGCAAGCCGGTGCCTTGCCACTCGGCCAATCCTCCGGGAGGGCGGCCTCACGCGAAGTGGGATTCGCGTGCTCGAAGCGGCCGCCCGGGCAGCTTGGGCACGGCGGGCTCGGACGGAGGGGTAACTACTCCGGAGCCTGCCGCGAGCTGCCCTGTGGGGAACTCGACGGACTGTCGTGCATGGACATCGTCGTGCTCCTCCCCAGTGCGTGACGCCGGTGGCGCGCAGCTCGCGCCCGGCGTGGACACATCCACTGTGCCGGGACGGCGAGTTGCGCGCCACCGAATTACGAGGGGCCGGTCACTCCTCGCCGGCGAGTGTGAGCGAGCGCAGCTTCTGGCCGGCGTACCAGGTGGCGAGCACCGTCACGGCGACCAGCAGCACCGTGGCCGTGGTCAGGCCGACGTCGGAGGTGACCAGGTCATCGCCCGCGACCTTCTGGGCCACGGCCAGGGACCACTGCTGCACGCTGAGGGTGCGGGCGCCGGGCACCAGGGAGCCGAACAGGGCCTCCCAGACGAGGGCGTAGACCAGGCCGAAAACCACCGCGTGCCGGGAGACCGTGCCGAGCAGCAGGAACACGGCGGCGTAGGCGATGGAGGAGACCAGCGCGGCGACCGTGTAGGCGACCGCGATCTGCTGGCCGTTGCCGTTGAGGATGAACCCGGCGACGAAGGTCGGCAGCGCCGAGAACACCATCGTCACGGCGATCGCCACGATCAGCTTGGTGAAGATGATCGTGGGCCGCTTCACCGGCTTGGACAGGAGATAGACGACCGAGCCGTCGTCGATCTCCGGGCCGATCGCGCCCGTGCCCGCGATGACGCCGATGATCGGCACCATCGTGGCCAGTGCCAGTCCGCCGAGCAGGTCGGAGGCCGTCTGGTCGTCCGCTCCCGCGAGGCCGCGCACCACCACCGAGATGGCGATGAGCAGCAGCGGGAGCGCGCCGAGGATGAGGGCCCGGCGCCGGCCGAGCAGGGCCCGGTAGGTGAGCCGGGCGACTGTGGGGTCGTACATCTTCGGCCTCCTACGCCGCGACCAGGTACGAGAAGACGGACTCGAGGGACTCGTCGGACGGTGAGACCGTCAGCAGCCGAATGCCGTTGTCCCGGGCGACCTGCGGGAGCAGGGTGGTGAAGCGGCCGAAGTCGACCGCCTGGACGCGCAGCGCGCCCTCGGCGACGTCGACCTCGATGCCGGCCGTGGAGGGGTCGGCGATCAGCGCGGCCGCGAGGGCGCGGTCGTCGCTGGAGCGCACCAGGTAGCGGTGCGGGCGGTCGGTCATCAGCCGGCGGATCTTGCGGAAGTCGCCGCTGGCCGCGTGCCGTCCCGCCACGACGACCTCGATGTGCCAGGCGAGCTGTTCGACCTCTTCGAGGATGTGGGAGGAGAACAGCACCGTGCGGCCCTCGTCGCCCATGCGGCGCAGCAGGTCCATCAGCTGCATGCGCTGGCGCGGGTCCATGCCGTTGAACGGCTCGTCGAGCAGCAGCAGCGAGGGGTCGTGGACCAGGGCCGAGGCCATCTTCACGCGCTGGCGCATGCCCTTGGAGTACGTGGAGATCTTGCGGTCCTGGGCGTACTCCATCTCGACCGTGGCGAGCGCCTTCTGGGCGGCCTTGTCGCCCAGGCCGTGCAACTCGGCGTTGGCGACGACGAATTCGCGTCCGGTGAGGAAGTCGTACATCGCCTCGCGCTCGGGGACGATGCCGATGTGCTTGTAGATCGACTCGTTGCGCCAGACGGGCTGTCCGTCGAGGGTGACGGAGCCGGTGGAGGGGGCGAGGAAGCCGCCCATCATGTTGATGAGGGTGGACTTCCCGGCGCCGTTCGGCCCGAGCAGGCCGGTGACACCGGGGCCGATGCTCATGGTGATGTCGTTGACGGCGACCACGTTGCCGAACCAGCGGGAGACGTGGTCGATCTGGAGCGTGGTCACAGGCCCACCTTCTTGTAGCGGCGGATCAGGAGGCCGTAGCAGGCGGCGATCAGGCCGAGGACGACCAGGACGTAGACCGCGCCCTCGCCGTGGGAGGGGCCGACTCCTCCGGGGAAGGAGGAGGGGGCGCCGAGGAACGCCGACTGGACTCCGTCGATGAGGGTGACCGGCGAGAAGAGACCGATCCAGGCGATCGCGCCGGAGCTGTCCTGGAGCTCGGCGATGCCCTGGAGGGCGGAGACCGCGCCGTAGGAGATGGTGAACACCGCGATGACGGCGGCGATGCCGAAGCCGCGGCGCGGGGTGACGGAGGCGATCACCAGGCTGAGCCCGGCGAACAGCAGGGAGAGCAGAGTCACGGACACGAGTCCCTGCGCGAATCCCTTGGTCTGGTCGGCGAAGTCGAGCTTGGCCAGCAGCGCGCCGATGTAGAGCACCAGCACCGGGGCCGCCGTGAGGATGAACAGCGCGGAGGCCAGGGCGGCGAACTTGGCGCGGACGTAGTCGGCGGTCTCGATCGGCCGGGAGAAGTAGAGCGGGACCGTCTTGAAGCGCAGGTCGCGGGAGACGGACTGGGGGGCCTGGGAGGCGACGTACAGGCTGATGACGGCCTGGAGGAAGATCGCGTACTCGGTGTAGCCGACCGGGAGCTTGCTGGCCTTCGTGGCGACCGCGACGGCCACCATGATGGCGGCGGGCACGCACATGACCACGAACAGCAGCATCGGCAGCACCTTGGACTTCACCGAACGGCCGAGGCCGTAGGCGCCGCGCAGGGACTGCGAGTACAGCGAGCGGGTGGCGTAGGCGCGGCCGAGGCGGGGGCCGTCGTAGTTGCGGTAGCCGATGTTGTGGATGCGGGTCTGGTCACCCGGGGGTGCCGCCAGGGGGTGTTCAGCTGCCATGGCCGACGGCCTCCTTCGGCTGCTTGTCGCCGTGCCCGTCCGCGGGTGCGGTGGTGTGTCCGTCGGCGTTCTCGTGGGCGTGTCCGCCGGCGTGCTCGTCGCGGTGCTCGTCGGCGGAGGAGAAGACCTCCGCGATGTGGTGCCTGCGCTGCTCCATGCGCACCAGGCCGAGACCGAGGTCGGCGACGGTGTCGCGGACCAGGTCGTAGGTCTCCTCGCCCTGCGCGGTCAGCAGCAGGACGTGGCCGGCGCCGGGCAGGCCGCTGCCGTCCTGGACGGTGACGCCTCGGGCGTGCAGCGCCTCGCGCATCGCCCTGGTGCCGTCGGGGTGCGCGTCGGAGTCGGTGACCTCGACGGCGAGCGTGGTGGTGGTCTGGGTGAAGTCGGTGGTGGAGCTGGAACGCAGGAGCTTGCCGCCGTCGACGACGACGACGTGGTCGCAGGTGCGCTCCAGTTCGCCCAGCAGGTGGGAGGTGACCAGGACCGAGATGCCGAAGTCGGTGTGGATACGGCGGATCAGGCCCAGCATGTCGTCGCGGCCGACCGGGTCCAGGCCGTTGGTCGGCTCGTCCAGGAAGACCAGCTGCGGGTCGTGGACGAGTGCCTGGGCCAGCTTCACGCGCTGCTTCATGCCGGTGGAGTAGCCGCCGATGGGACGGTAGCGCTCCTCGTACAGACCGACATGGCGCAGGGTGTCCGCGGTGCGTTCGCGCGCGGCGGCGGGCGGCAGACCGGACATGCGCGCCATGTGCACGACGAACTCGGTGGCCGAGACGTCGGGCGGTAGGCAGTCGTGCTCCGGCATGTAGCCCACGCGCTCGCGGATGGCGGCGCCCTCGGTGGCGACGTCGAGGCCGAGCACGGAGGCACGGCCCTCGCTCGCCGGGGACAGACCCAGCAGGATCTTGATCAGGGTGGACTTGCCGGCGCCGTTGGCTCCGACGAGTCCGGTCACACCGGCTCCGATGTCCACGGACAGCCGGTCGAGCGCGGTCACCCGGGGGAACCGCTTGCTCAGGCTTTCGGTCGCGATCACAGTCACGTCTACGAAGGTAGTGACGCGGACCACGCCGGTCGTCAGACTCCAGAGCCGTCTTGGTGTCAGCCTCCAGTCGTACGGGAGGCCGGGGGTCCCCCTGAGGTCGGGCCAGGGGGAACCCTGAGGCGGGCCTCGGCGGGGGCGGCCCGGGCCTTGGGCGACGGCTCGCGAAGAGGGGTGGAACAGGGTCGTCCGTACGGCCTGCGACCGAGGGTGAAGCCCGGCCGTCCGTGCGGTCCGCGACCGGGAGACGGTGCCGCCCCCGGCCATACGCACACTCGCTCCGCGACCGAGGGCGCCGTACGGCCTGCGACCGCCCTATTGACGCCGACTCTAACAAGGTGCGAGATTCGGCGGTGTCAAGTTACGGACACGTACCGCAGTCGATGGGCTCGGGTGGGACGGGGCGGCATGACGACGGCAGTGGCAGACGGGATATCCGCGGAGCTGCGCGGATTCAGGACGGTCCAGCGGCTCGCCTACGAGTGCGCCGAGGCGGTTGCGGCGCAGCTGAAGCCCGGCGTCACCGAGCGTGAGGCCGCGCGCATGCAGCGGGAGTGGCTGCGCGAGCGGGGCGTACGGGACTGGTTCCACCTGCCCTTCGCCTGGTTCGGCGACCGCACGGCGTTCGCGGGCTTCCGCATCCCGCTCCAGTTCTTCCCGACGAACCGGGCGCTGGAGCCGGGGATGCCGTTCATCCTCGACATGGCCCCGGTCCACGAGGGCTTCACCGCGGACATCGGGTACTCCGGCTCGCTCGGCCTCAACCCCGTGCAGAACCGGCTGATGGACGACCTCCGGGCACACCGGGAGCTGATCCTGCGCGAGGTGCGCGAACGCCGCTCGCTGCGGGAGATCTACGAGGACGTGGACCGGCTCATGGTCGGCCAGGGCTACGCCAACCGGCACCGCGCCTACCCCTTCGGCGTGATCGCGCACAAGGTCGACAAGGTCGCCCCGCGCCGGTTCTCCCCGACTCTGTTCGGCTTCGGCACGCAGTCCCTGAAGGGCCTGGCGTCCGACGCCCTGCACGGCCACCGGGACGGCTGGTCCCCGCTGTGGTCGCCGTACCGCTTCTCCGACCATCCGCCGCAGCCGGGGCTGTGGGCGGTCGAGCCCCATCTCGGGTTCCGGGGCACCGGCGCGAAGTTCGAGGAGATCCTCGTCGTCACCGACTCGCGGGACCCCGAGGAGAGCGCCTTCTGGCTGGACGACGATCTGCCGCACGTGCGGCGCTGGGCGGAGGAGAAGTGAGCATGCTCCAGGGTGCGCGGGAGCGCCGGGTACGGACCGGCGGCATCGAGCTGTGCGTCGCCGAGCTGGGTGACGCGCAGGCCCCGACGGTGGTGCTCGTGCACGGCTACCCGGACAGCAAGGAGGTCTGGTCCGAGGTCGCGCCGCGCCTGGCCGAGAACTTCCACGTGGTGCTCTACGACGTCCGCGGCCACGGGCGGTCCACCGCTCCGGAGCCGCTGCGCGGGGGCTTCACGCTGGAGAAGCTCACGGACGACTTCCTGGCGGTCGTGGACGCGGTGAGCCCCGGCCGGCCGGTGCACCTGGTCGGGCACGACTGGGGCTCGGTGCAGTCCTGGGAGTTCGTCACGGTCAAGCGCACCGAGGGCCGTATCGCCTCCTTCACCTCGATGTCCGGTCCGTCCTTGGACCATTTCGGGCACTGGATCAACAACCGTCTCAGGCGCCCCACCCCGCGCCGGGTCGGCCAACTCCTCGGCCAGGGCGCCAAGTCGTGGTACGTCTACCTGCTGCACACCCCCGCCCTGCCCGAGCTGGCCTGGCGCGGTCCGCTGGGCAGGAGCTGGCCCGGCATCCTGCGGCGGCTGGAGAAGGTGCCGGGCGGCAACTACCCCACCCAGTCGCTGCCTTCGGACGCGGCGCGCGGGGCCTGGCTGTACCGGGACAACGTGCGCGCACGGCTGCGCAGGCCCCGCCCGGACGCGTACGCCCACGCGCCCGTGCAGCTCATCACGCCGCTCGGCGACGTCTTCCTCTCCGAGCGCCTCTACGACGAACTGGAGCTGTGGGCACCGCGGCTGACCCGGCGCACCCTGCCGGCCAAGCACTGGGTGCCCCGCACCAGGCCCGAGCAACTGGCCTCCTGGATCAACGAGTTCGTGTCGGGCATCGAGGGTGGCCGTACCGAAGTCGCGCCGACCGGGCGTCACTTCGAGCGGTTCGGCGGGCAACTCGTGCTGGTGACCGGTGCGGGCAGCGGCATCGGCCGGGCCACGGCGTTCGCGTTCGCCGAGGCGGGGGCGCGGATCATCGCCGTCGACCGGGACACCGAAAGCGCGGTGCGCACGGCCGAGTTGGCGCGACTGGTGGGCGCGCCGGGGGCCTGGGCGGAAACGGTGGACGTGGCCGACGCGCAGGCCATGGAGAAGCTCGCCGAGAAGGTCCTGCTCGAACACGGCGTCGTGGACGTGCTGGTGAACAACGCCGGGATCGGACTGTCCGGTTCCTTCTTCGAGACCACGCCGGAGGACTGGAAGAAGGTCCTCGACGTCAACCTGTGGGGCGTGATCCACGGTTGCCGTCTCTTCGGGCGGCAGATGGCCGAGCGCGGGCAGGGCGGACACATCGTGAACACCGCGTCCGCCGCCGCGTTCCAGCCCTCGCGCGCGCTGCCCGCCTACAGCACCTCCAAGGCGGCCGTGCTGATGCTCAGCGAGTGTCTGCGCGCCGAACTCGTGGGCCGGGGAATCGGGGTGAGCGCGATCTGCCCCGGCCTGGTGAACACCAACATCACCTCCACGGCGCGGTTCGTCGGCGTGGACGAGGCGGAGGAGAGGCGGCGGCAGAAGAACTCCTCGCGTCTGTACGGACTGCGCAACTACCCGCCGGAGAAGGTCGCCGAAGCGATCCTGCGGGCCGTCGTACGCAACGAGGCGGTCGTCCCGGTGACCCCCGAGGCACGCGGGGTGCACGCCTTGTCCCGTTTCGCACCTGGTGTGTTGAGGCGGCTGGCACGGGTGGAGCCGCGCCTGTAGGGACGAACGTGCCTGGTGGGGCGGCTGTTTCATCAACAGGTGTGCATGGATGACGGGTTCGCCAAGTTACATGCCTGTTAAGCAACTTGGCGAAATGCCCTAAAAGGGATAGTGGTTGTCCACACATCGGCGAACTGGCCTGTGGATAAACGCTGTTGCTTGTGGATCAAACCTCGGCCGGAAAGAAAGTGCGGGAGAGTCGCCCGCTCGGCATGCTGGGTCGCATGGACGAAAGACGCACCGTGAAGGTGTCGAAGTACCTCTCCAGGCATCTGCGTCATCAGCCGGAGCGGATCGGGCTCACCCTCGACGACGGAGGCTGGGTGGAGATCGAGACCCTGATGACGGCCGCCGCCGGGCACGGGTTCCCCTTCTCGCGCGAGGAACTGGACCACGTGGTGGCCGCCAACGACAAGAAGCGCTTCGCCGTCGAGGGCACCCGGATCCGCGCCAGCCAGGGCCACAGCGTCGACGTGGACCTGGGCCTGCCGCCGGCGACCCCGCCGCCGTATCTGTACCACGGGACCGTGGCCCGCAGTCTGGACGCGATCCGGGCGGAGGGGCTGCGGCCGATGAACCGCCATGACGTGCATCTGTCCGTGGACCGGGAGACCGCCACGCGGGTCGGTGCCCGTCGGGGGCGGCCCGTGGTACTGACGGTGGACGCGGGCGCCATGCACCGGGACGGCCATGTCTTCCACGTCAGCGCGAACGGGGTGTGGCTGACACAGGCCGTGCCGCCGGGGTATCTGCGGTTCTCGGAGTCGCGGTGAGGGGTCGCGGGGAGCGGTGGTCGCGCGGAGGGGTGGGGTCGCGGGAGCGGTGGTCGCGCGGAGGAGTGGGATCGCGGGGAGCGGTGGTCGCGCGGAGGAGTGGTCGCGCGGAGGCGGTGGGGCGCTGGGCTGTGGCTGAGCGCGGGCCGGGCCGGGGCCGTGACCGGCAGGGCTGCGGCTGAGCACGGATCGGGCTGTGGCTGGGGCTGGGGCTGGGGCGGGTCCGGTCGAGAAGCAGGGCCTGGCCGAATCAGGGCCGCGCCGCTATGCCGGTGCGCCGGCACCCGGCATGATCACTGGTATGGACCATTTGCCCACCACCGAGGCGGCCGTCGACGCCCTGCGGGCCATCGCCGACGAGTACGCCCGCGAGATCGAGGTCACCCACGACATAGGCGCCGACCAGACCTCCCGGCGGACGACCGCGGGTGTCGGCGTCACCACCGACGCGGACGGCTCGCTACCGCACGAGGCCCATGTCGAACTGGGCGGCCTCCCCGTCGTCAGCGTGCGGCTCTACCCCGAGGACGACGCGCTGATCACCGTGGACGGGGTGGAGTGCCCCGACGTCGACCGCGACGACGTGCCCGCCTTCGTACGCGCCCTCTACGACGGTGGGGCCTGGGTCAGGACCCGGCGGTTCCCCCCGGGAGACTTCCTGATGGTCCCGCTGCCGGGCGACCGGGTGCACAAGGAGTTCGTCCTCGTGGGGCTCACGCCTTGGCTGGCCGCCCGCGTGCGGTGACCTCGCGGGGGTGCGTGGCGACCTCGGGGTGCGCACAGTGACCTCGTGCGGCGAGCAGTGGCCTTATGGGCGAGCAGTGATCTCGTGGGGCGCGCAATGACCTCGTGGAGGCCGGCGGCCGAGCCGGACAGCCCCGGCAGGCCGGACCGGCGCGGCGGCCCGGGAGCCCGCACCGCCCAGATGTGCGGACCGCCGCACGCCCGTGCGGGCATATGCGCGAGAATGGCCGGGTGACCTCAGCGACGCGACAGCCCGAGCCCTCGGCCTCCTCCCCGCTCTCGACCTCGCTCGACGCCATATCGCCCGGTCGGGCGGGCGCACCGGTCGTCCGGCCGCGACTGATCGCCACCGACCTCGACGGCACGCTCCTGCGCGACGACAAGTCGGTCTCACCGCGGACCGTGGCCGCGCTGGCCGCCGCCGAGGAGGCCGGCATCGAGGTCTTCTTCGTGACCGGCCGCCCGGCCCGCTGGATGGACGTCGTCAGCGACCACGTCCACGGCCACGGCCTGGCCATCTGCGGCAACGGCGCCGCCGTGGTCGACCTGCACGGCGGCCCCGGCGCCCACCGCTTCGTCAAGGTGCGCGAGCTCGCCCGGGAGAACGCCCTGGACGCCGTACGACTGCTGCGGGACGCCGCGCCCGGCACGATGTACGCGGTCGAGCAGACGTACGGCTTCAACCAGGAGCCGGACTACCCGAAGCTGCACATGGAGATCCCGGACAACCTGGCACCGGCCGAGGAACTGCTCGGCCAGGACGCGCCCGGCGCCGGCGAACCCGTGCTGAAGATCCTCGCCTTCCACCCCACGATCGACCCCGACGCGTTCCTCACCCTGGCCCGCCTCGCGATCGGCGACCGTGCGAACGTCACCCGCTCCAGCCCCAGCGCCCTTCTGGAGATCAGCGGCCCCGGCGTCTCCAAGGCCAGCACCCTCGCCCTGTGCTGCGCCGAGCGCGGCATCTCGCACGAGGAGGTCGTGGCCTTCGGCGACATGCCGAACGACGTCGAGATGCTCACCTGGGCCGGCCGCTCCTACGCGATGGGCAACGCCCACCCGGACGTGATCGCCGCGGCCTCGGGCCGCACGGTCGCCAACAACGAGGACGGGGTGGCCGTGGTGATCGAGGAGCTCCTGACGCAGGCTCAGGCGTAGGCGGCCCGCCGGGGCCCCGCGCATCCGGTCCGCCCAGGCCCGCGGCCCCGCTCCCGAGCGGCGCGGCCGGCCCGCCGCGCCCCGCCCGGCCGTCACAGGTTCACCCCGCGCGCGGCCAGCCACGGCACCGGGTCCACCCCGGAGCCCAGCTCAGGGGTGACCCGGACCTCGAAGTGCAGATGCGGGCCAGTCGAGTTCCCGGTCGTGCCGGACTGGCCGATCCACTGCCCGGCGCCCACCCGCTCGCCCTCGTCCACGGCGACCGAGGCCAGGTGGGCGTACTGCGTGTAGTAGCCGCCGGGGTGTTCGACGAGCACCTGGACGCCGAAGGCGCCCCCGCAGGACACGGCCGCCACCCTGCCGTCGCCGACCGACCGCACCGGCGTGCCGATCGGCACCGCGAAGTCCTGCCCCGTGTGCCGGTTCGCCCAGCGGTCGCCGCCGCTGCCGAAGCCCGCCGACAGCTCGTACGTCTCCACCGGCGCGACCCAGCCCCGGGTGGCCGTGGCGGGCGGCTGTTCGAGCCTGACCGCGCCCCGGCAGCTGCCCGCGAGGGCCGACGCGTCCGCCTCCCCCTGGAGCCTGGAGCGGGCCTCCTCCAGCTTCGCCTCGATGGTCTGCTTCAGGGCGGCCAGTTCGCCCCTGCGCTTCTCCAGGTCCTGCCAGGCCGCCGCGGCCTTCGCCTCGTCGGCCGCGAGCCGCCGCTCGGCGCGCCGGTTCTTGTCGATCGCGTTGTCGAGCGCCAGGTTCGCCTGGGAGAAGACGTGCTGGCCGCGCATCAGTTCCTCCGGACTGCCCGCCAGCACGATCTGCGCGGCGACCGGGAGCCCTCCGCCGTCGCGGTACTGGGCGCGCGCGATCCGGCCCAGGTCCTCGTGCAGCACGGCGATCTCGCTCCGCTGCCGGTCCAGCAGTGCCTCGTAGTGCCGCGCCAGGGCTCGCTGTCCCTCGGCCGCCCGCCGCCCGTCCTCGTACTGCCGGGTGGCCACCGCCGCGTCCGCGTACAGCCGGGCCACCTGCGCCGCCGTGCTGTCGGCGGCACCGCCGGGGTCGGAGGCCGCGGGGCGGGCGGCGAGGACGGCGCCCGCGATCAGCAGCACCGGAACGATCAGAGGGCGACGGCGAGGTGATGGCATGTCAGTGATCGTGACCCCGGCCCCCACCCCGAGTCCTGTTCAAGTCGTACGGCTGGGGGACGCATTGCTGCGAACGGGGTGATGGGGCGTCGCTGCACCGAGTCGCTGAGACGGTGGCCGCCTGAGCCCTGGAGGCGGTGCATGCCGCCGCCGGAGGCTGGGGTGCCGGAGCGCTGGGGCTTCTGGGGTGCTGTGGTTGCTTTGGCGCTGCGGGCGCTGGGGGTTCGGGAGTGCTGCGGTGGCCGGGGCGCCGCGGGCGCTGGGCCGCCGCGGGCGCTGGGCCGCCGCGGGCGCTTGGGCGCCGGGGTGGTCCACGCCCCCGCCGTCCGGAGCGTGTCCAGCTGCGCCGCCCTCGCGCCTACGGCGTCGCCACCGCCAGGGACTCCGTGGCCGCCTCCCGCTCGGCCATCGTCCGCAAGGGGCCCGCCACGGCGGCCAGTTCCGCGAAGCCGCCGCGCTGGACTACCTGCCCGCCGGCCAGCACGATCACCTCGTCCACGTCCCGCAGTCCGGCCAGCCGGTGCGTGATCAGCAGCGTCGTCCGGCCCTCGGTGGCGGCCAGCAGGTCCGCGGTCAGCGCGTCCGCCGTCGGCAGGTCGAGATGCTCGGCGGGCTCGTCGAGGACCAGGACGGGGAAGTCGGCGAGCAGCGCGCGGGCCAGCGCCAGCCGCTGCCGCTGCCCGCCGGACAGCCGGGCCCCGTGCTCCCCGACCAGCGTGTCGAGCCCGTCCGGCAGGCCCTCGACCCAGTCGAGCAGCCGCACCCGGGCCAGCTCGTCGCGCAGTTCGGCGTCGGTGGCCCCGCGCCGGGCCAGCAGCAGGTTCTCCCGTACGGAACTGTCGAAGAGGTGCGCGTCCTGCGCGCACAGCCCCACGAGCCGCCGTACGTCGTCGCCGTCCAGCGCGTACGCGTCCACGCCGCCGAGCGTGTACGAGCCCGTCTCCGCGTCCAGGAAGCGCAGGAGCACCTGCGCCAGCGTGGTCTTGCCGGAGCCGGACGCCCCGATGACGGCCACCCTGCGGCCCGGTTCCAGGCGCAGGTCCAGTCCGGCCAGCGCCGCCCGGTCCTGTCCGGCGTGCCGCGCGCCCAGGTCCTTGAGGACGAGCGGGAACGGCGAGGCGGGCGCCTGGCGTGGCCGCTCCGGCTCGCGCACGGGCTCGGGGGTGTCCAGCACCTCGAAGACCCGCTCGGCGCTCCTGCGCACCCGCTGCCGGAACTGCACGGCGAGCGGCAGCCCGAGCACGGCCTCGAAGGCGGCCAGCGGGGTCAGCACGACCACGGCCATGGCCACGCCGCTCAGCCGCCCGTCGGCGACCGCCTGCGCGCCCACCAGCGCGGCCCCGGCCACGGTCAGCCCGCAGACCAGCGCGGTGAGTCCGTCGCCGAGCGCGGTCGCCGCGGCGGTGCGCGAGGCGATCCGGGTGAGGTCCCGGTCCGCCTCCCGGGCCTCGGCGGTACGGCGGGGCAGGGCACCGGCGACGGTGAGCTCCGCGGTGCCGGACAGCAGGTCGGTCACGCGGGTGGCGAGCACGCCCCGGGCGGGGGCGAGCCTGCGCTCGGCCCGGCGGGCGACCGCGCCCGTGGCGAGGGGCACCCCGGCCCCGGCCGCGAGCAGTCCGGCCGCCAGGACCGCGCCGGCCTCCGGCAGCAGCCAGGCCGTGAAGCCCACGGACAGCGCGGACACCAGCGTCGCCGCCCCGGCGGGCAGCAGCCAGCGCAGCCAGTAGTCCTGGAGGGCGTCCACATCGGCGACGAGACGGCTGAGCAGATCGCCGCGGCGGGTGTCGCGCAGTCCGGCGGGTGCCAGCCGCTCCAGACGCCGGTACACCGCGACCCGGGTGTCGGCCAGCATCCGCAGCACGGCGTCGTGCGACACCAGCCGCTCCCCGTACCGGAACACCGCCCGTCCGATGCCGAAGGCACGCGTCGCCGTCACGGCCACCATCAGATACAGCACCGGCGGCTGCTGCGAGGCGCGCGAGATGAGCCATCCGGAGGTCGCCATGAGCCCGACGGCACTGGCGAGGGCGAGGCTGCCCAGCAGCAGGGCGAGGGCGAGGCGGCCGCGCCGGGGGCCGGACAGGGCACGGACCCGGTCGAGCACATGCGTCGTGGCCCGGGTCGACGGGGCGGCGGCCGCCCGCTCCGGAGCCGGGGTGTGTCCGGGTGCCTCGTCGTCGGCGGTGCGGGCCGCGGGGGTCGTCGCCGTGGTCCGCTCCCGGGGTGCTCCCACGGGCTCCTCGGGCGCCTCCAGCCGTACGACCCGGTCGGCCACCGCCAGCAGCGCCGGCCGGTGCACGACGAGCAGGACCGTGCGCCCTGCGGACAGCCGCCGCACCGCGGCCACGATCTCCGCCTCGGTCTCCCCGTCCAGGGCGGCCGTCGGCTCGTCGAGCAGCAGCACGGGACGGTCGGCGAGGAACGCCCGTGCCAGCGCGAGCCGCTGCCGCTGCCCGGCTGAGAGCCCGGCCCCGTCCTCGCCGAGCACGGTCGCGGCACCGAGAGGCAGCGCGTCCACGAACTCCAGCGCCCCGGCGTCCCGCAGAGCCCGCCGTACGGCCGTGTCGTCGGCGTCGGGACGGGCGAGCCGGACGTTGTCCGCGATGGTCCCGGCGTAGAGATGCGGTCGCTGCGGCACCCACGCGACCCGGGTCCGCCACTGCTCCAGGTCGGTCCCGGCGAGGTCCGCCCCGCCGATCCGCACCTGTCCGGCGGCCGGCCGCACGAACCCCAGCAGCATGTGCAGCAGCGTCGACTTGCCCGCGCCGCTGGGTCCGACGAGCGCCACGGTCTCGCCGGGCCGCACGGTGAGGGTGACGTCGGTGACGGCGTCCGCCGTCCGGCCGGGGTAGCGGACCCGGACCCCGTCGAGGTCGAGCGAGAGCGCGCCCGCGGGCGCGGGTCCGGTGCCGGCGTCGGGTACGGGCGTCTCCAGGACCTCGAAGATCTCCTCGGCGGCTGCGAGTCCCTCCGCCGCCGCGTGGTACTGCGCGCCCACCTGCCGCAGCGGCAGATAGGCCTCGGGGGCGAGCACGAGGATGACCAGCCCGGTGTACAGGTCCATCTCGCCGTGCACGAGTCGCATGCCGATCGTCACGGCGACCAGGGCCACCGAGATCGTGGCGAGCAGTTCCAGCGCGAAGGAGGACAGGAAGGCGATCCGCAGGGTCCGCATGGTCGCTTGGCGGTACTCGCCGGTGATGCGCCTGATCGACTCGGCCTGGGCCTTGGCCCGGCCGAACACCTTCAGCGTCGGCAGTCCCGCGACCACGTCCAGGAAGTGGCCGGACAGCCGGGACAGCAGCCGCCACTGACGGTCCATGTGCGCCTGGGTGGCCCAGCCGATCAGCATCATGAAGACCGGGATGAGCGGCAGGGTGCCGACGATGATCGCGGCGGACACCCAGTCCTCGGTGACGATCCGGGCCAGCACCGCCACCGGAACCACCACCGCGAGCCCCAACTGCGGCAGATAGCGCGAGAAGTAGTCGTCGAGGGCGTCCACGCCCCGCGTGGCGAGCGCGACGAGCGATCCGGTCCGCTGCCCGCTCAGCCAGCCGGGCCCGAGCCGGACCGCGCGCTCCAGCAGCCGCCCGCGCAGCTCCGACTTCACGGCCGCGCTCGCGCGATGGGCCGCCATCTCGGTCAGCCAGGCGATCACCGACCGGCCGACCGCGACGGCCACGAGCAGCAGCAGGGGAGTACGCAGTTCACCGACCGACAGCCCGCGCTGGAAGGCGCCGACCACGACCTCGGCGATGAGCATCGCCTGGGCGATGACGAGCACCGCTCCGACGGCGCCCAGGGCGACGACGGCCGCCAGGAACAGCCGGGTGGCGCGTGCGTGGCGGATCAGACGCGGATCGATCGGTTTCACGTGAAACATGCCCTTCGGTCCAGAGAGGATGTTTGACGGTGTTTCACGTGAAACACCCTCCCGGGCGGACTCAGTGCGAGGCCTCGACAGCGATGTGGTGCGTGCCGATGCGCTTGCGGAACACCCAGTACGTCCACCCCTGGTAGAGCAGGACGATCGGCGTGGCGACGGCCGCGCACCAGGTCATGATCTTCAGGGTGTAGGGGCTCGACGAGGCGTTGGTGACCGTCAGGCTCCAGTCCTCATTGAGCGAGGAGGGCATGACGTCCGGGAAGAGGGAGAGAAAGAGCATCGCCACCGCGGCCACGATGGTGACCCCGGACAGGGCGAACGCCCATCCCTCCCGCCCGGCCCGGACCGCGGCGAGCGCGGCGACCAGCGCGGCGACCGCCACGATCAGCGCGACCAGGCTCTCACCGTCACCGCTGTCGACCTGGGTCCACAGCAGGAAGATCAGCGCGGCCACGGCGGTCACGAGCCCGACCTTCAGCGCCAGTGCCCGCGCCCGCTCACGGATCTCGCCGACGGTCTTCAGCGCCGTGAACACCGCCCCGTGGAAGGTGAACAGGGTGAGCGTCACCAGGCCGCCGAGCAGCGCGTAGGGGTTGAGCAGATCCCAGACGTTGCCGACGTACTCCATGTCGGCGTCGATCTTCACGCCTCGCACGATGTTGCCGAAGGCGACACCCCACAGGAACGCGGGGAGCAGCGAGGTCCAGAAGATCGCCGTCTCCCAGTTGCGCTGCCAGCTCTCCTCGGGCCGCTTGGCCCGGTACTCGAAGGCGACACCCCGGACGATCAGGCAGACCAGGATGAGCAGCAGCGGCAGATAGAAGCCGGAGAAGAGGGTGGCGTACCACTCCGGGAAGGCGGCGAAGGTCGCGCCGCCCGCCGTGAGGAGCCAGACCTCGTTGCCGTCCCAGACCGGGCCGATCGTGTTGATCAGCACCCGCTTCTCGAGCCGGTCGCGGGCCAGCAGCTTGGTGAGGATGCCGACCCCGAAGTCGAAACCCTCCAGGAAGAAGTAGCCGGTCCACAGGACGGCGATCAGGACGAACCAGACGTCGTGCAGTTCCATGACTGTGCAGCTCCCTCGGCCTAGTACGAGAAGGCCATCGGCTTGTCGGCGTCCCGGGGGTCGCCGCCGATCTTCGTGGGCGGATTGAGATCGGCCTCGGTGAGCTCGGGCGGGCCGGCCTTGATGTACTTCGCCAGCAGCTTGACCTCGACGACCGCGAGGATCGCGTACAGGGCGGTGAAGACGATCATCGAGGTGAGCACCTCGCCCTGGGACACATGGGGGGAGACCGCGTCACGCGTCCTGAGCACGCCGTAGACGACCCAGGGCTGGCGGCCCATCTCGGTGAAGATCCAGCCCCAGGAGTTGGCGATCAGCGGGAAGGCCAGGGTCCAGATCGCGATGCGCCAGTACCACTTGGTGAGCTTCGGACTGAGGGCCTTCTTGCGGAACAGCACCAGGTTCGGCACCTCGTCCTCACCGGTCCGCAGCGCCTGTGGGAGCAGGAACTTCTTGCGGGTCAGCCAGAGTCCGACCAGGCCGATCGTGAACGACGCCATGCCGAAGCCGATCATCCAGCGGAAGCCCCAGTACGCCACCGGAATGTTGGGCCGGTAGTCGCCGGGCCCGTACCTCTCCTGCTCGAGCTTGTTGATGTCGTTGATGCCGGGGACGTACGAGGTGAAGTCGTCCTTGGCCAGGAAGGACAGCAGGCCGGGGATCTCTATCGCGACCTTGTTGTGGCCGGCGTCGACATCGCCGTAGGCGAAGACGGAGAAGGGCGCGGGTGCCTCGCCGTCCCACAGCGCCTCGGCGGCGGCCATCTTCATGGGCTGCTGCTCGTACATGATCTTGCCGAGCACATCGCCGCTGACCGCGGTGAGCAGACCGCCGATGGCGACGGTGACCAAGCCGAGCCGCAGCGAGGTCCTCATCTCGCGGATGTGCCGCTTGCGCAGCAGATGGATGGCGGCGATGCCGACCATGAAGGCGCCACCGGTGAGGAAAGCGGCGGAGAGGGTGTGGAAGGCCTGGGCGAGCGCGGTGTTCTGGGTGAGGACGTGCCAGAAGTCGGTCAGTTCCGCCCGGCCGCGCTCCTCGTTGATCCGGTAGCCGACCGGGTGCTGCATCCACGAGTTGGCCGCGAGGATGAAGTACGCGGAGAGGATCGTGCCGATCGACACCATCCACATGCAGGCCAGATGGATCTTCTTGGGCAGCTTGTCCCAGCCGAAGATCCACAGACCGATGAAGGTGGACTCGAAGAAGAAGGCGATGAGCGCCTCGAAGGCGAGCGGTGCGCCGAAGACGTCACCCACGAAGCGCGAGTAGTCCGACCAGTTCATACCGAACTGGAACTCCTGCACGATGCCGGTGACGACACCCATCGCGATGTTGATCAGGAAGAGCTTCCCCCAGAACTTGGTCGCCCTGAGGTACTTCTCCTTCTCCGTCCGCACCCACGCGGTCTGCAGTCCGGCCGTCAGGGCGGCCAGCGAGATCGTCAGCGGAACGAACAGGAAGTGGTAGACGGTGGTGATACCGAACTGCCAACGCGCCAGGGTCTCGGGCGCCAAAGCCAATTCCACGTCGTCGTCTCCTTACTCGCCGTGGACACAGCGGCAGTTTGCCCCTTTTGTCTCGCACACCATGGGAGCAACCGGGACACGCTTGTGAACGCGTTCACATTCACAAGCAATTATGACGCACTGATTTTCGGACGGGACAGGGGGGTCCCTCCTTGACCGAAGGGTCGACCCCCTGGCAGCAAACTCAACATATTGTTGAGTTGCCGGCCATGCAGACACGGCCCGCTTCGCCACGCATACGGATCTCCTGGCCTGCGGGTCATCTCACCGCGAGCCTCGACAACACCCCGGCTGCGGAGACACTCGCCAAGGCCCTGCCCCTCGTCTGCACCGCCGCCACCTGGGGCGAGGAGGTCTACTCCGACACAGGTGTCTCGGTTTCACGTGAAACCGGCGCACGCCAGGTCGTCGACCCGGGCACGGTCGCCTTCTGGACCGACGGCGGCGCCCTCGCGCTCCCCTACGGACCGACGCCGATCTCCCAGGGCGAGAAGTGCCGTCTGGCAAGCCCCTGCAACGTCCTCGGCCGCCTCGGCGGCGACCCCCGCCTGCTGGCCACGGTCCGCGACGGGGACCCGGTCCGGGTGGAACGCGTCGAGCTGTGACCGTCCCCGGGAACCGGGGGCGGTCACAGCTCGACAAGAACGGCCTCAGATCTCCTTGCGGAAGCCTTCCGCCGTCTTCAGGAAGATGTCGTTGCCCTCGACCTCGCCGACCGTGACCCGCACACCCTCGCCGAGGAACGGCCGAACCACGACCCCAGCCTGCTCGCAGGCGGCCGCGAACGCCGCGGTGCGCTCCCCCAGCCTCATCCACACGAAGTTGGCCTGGGTGTCCGGCACCGTCCAGCCCTGAGCGCGCAGCCCGTCGACCACACGTGTGCGCTCGCACACCAGCGAGCCCACCCGGCCGAGCAGTTCGTCCTCCGCCCGCAGCGAGGCGACCGCCGCGTCCTGGGCGAGCTGGCTGACGCCGAAGGGAACCGCCGTCTTGCGCAGCGCCGCCGCGACCGGCTCATGGGCGATGGCGAACCCGACGCGCAGGCCGGCCAGACCGTAGGCCTTGGAGAAGGTCCGCAGGACGCAGACGTTCGGCCGGTCCCGGTACAGCTCCACACCGTCGGGCACATCGGCGTCCCGGACGAACTCGCGGTAGGCCTCGTCGAGCACGACCAGCACATCGCCGGGCACCCGGTCCAGGAACCGCTCCAGCTCGGCCCGCCGCACCGCCGTCCCGGTGGGGTTGTTGGGGTTGCAGACGAAGATCAGCCGGGTCCGTTCGGTGATCGCCTCCGCCATCGCGTCCAGGTCGTGCACATCGCCGGACGTCAGCGGCACCTGGACCGAGGTCGCGCCGCTGATCTGCGTGATGATCGGGTACGCCTCGAAGGACCGCCAGGCGTAGATCACCTCGTCGCCGGGGCCGGCGGTGGCCTGGATCAGCTGCTGGGCGACACCGACGGAACCCGTGCCCGTGGCCAGGTGCGTCACCGGCACCCCGAAGCGCTCGGCCAGTTCCTCCATCAGACCGGTGCAGGCCATGTCCGGGTAGCGGTTGAAGGCGGTGGCGGCCGCGGTGACGCTCTCCATCACACCGGGCAGCGGGGGATAGGGGTTCTCGTTGGAGGACAGCTTGTACGCCACAGGCCCTCCGGCCGCGGCGGGCTTGCCCGGCTTGTAAGTGGGGATACCCGCCAACTCGGCGCGCAGCCTCGGGCTCGTCTCGCTCACCGCAGTCCTCCTCGCGATCACCGGCGGACCGTCCGCACCGCCGGCTTCCAATGCTTCTCACCTTAAGAGGATTCGGCCCGCGTGCGTATGGGCCAGCGCACACGTCCTGCACCTCGTGCGGCTCCCCTGCACCGCCGCTCCGCCTCGTTCCGCCGCCCCCGCCACGGTGCGCGGCGGGCTCGCCCACCCCGGACCGGCGCGCCACACACTTCACACCGACAACAGGGGCATCATCGGAGGAAGGCGCATGAATCGGGGGCGCGCCCTACATATATCTATGCGCCGGTAGCTTGCGCCGTGGCGCGCATCCCTCGTGAAGGTGAGTTGAGACCTCTTCGAGACATCAGGCAGTTGGCAGGCGGGTGCGCGCGGACAACCCACGTATCACGGTAGAACCCACTAACTCCCTTGCTTTCAAAGGGAATCAACCTTGGATCGCCTTGCAGAAACGTGCCTGTCAACAGGTGCATATGCGTCCGCACTACCCCACCGTATGAGCCCTACTATCGGCTCGCCATGACAGCAGCAGGGAAGCACCAGGTGAGCCGCGCGGAAACCTCACGCCGAGGCAGCCGTCCGGGACGGGCGGGCATCAGAGACGTGGCCGCCGCGGCCGGGGTCTCCATCACAACCGTCTCCGACGCCCTCAACGGCAAGGGCCGGCTCCCCGATGCCACCCGTCGCCACGTCCGCGAGGTCGCCGACCGGCTGGGCTACCGCCCCTCGGCCGCCGCCCGGACCCTCCGTACCGGCAAGTCGGGACTCATCGGCCTGACCGTGACGACCTACGGGGATGAACCTTTCACCTTCACCGAGTTCGCGTACTTCGCCGAGATGGCCCGCGCCGCCACCTCCGCCGCCCTGGCCCGCGGATACGCCCTCGTCATCCTCCCCGCGACCTCCCGCCACGACGTGTGGTCGAACGTGGCCCTGGACGGCACGGTCGTCATCGACCCCTCCGACCAGGACCCGGTCGTCAGCGAACTGGTCCGCCAGGGTTTACCGGTCGTCTCCGACGGCCGCCCGGCCGGCTCGCTCCCCGTCACCGCCTGGGTCGACAACGACCACGAGGCCGCCGTCCTCGGCATCCTCGACCACCTCGCCGACGCCGGGGCCCGCCGTATCGGCCTGCTCACGGGCACCACGACCGACACGTACACGCATCTGTCCACCACCGCCTATCTGCGCTGGTGCGAACGCGTCGGCCAGGACCCGGTCTACGAGGCCTATCCGGCACACGACCCCTGTGCCGGCGCCGTCGCCGCCGACCGGCTGCTCGCCCGCCCCGACCGCCCCGACGCGGTCTACGGCCTGTTCGACCCCAACGGGACCGACCTGCTCGCCGCCGCCCGCCGCTACGGGCTGCGGGTCCCCGAGGACCTGCTGCTGGTCTGCTGCAGCGAGTCCACGGTCTACGCCAACACCGAGCCGCCCATCACCACCCTCTCGCTCAAGCCCCGCCGCATCGGCACGGCCGTGGTCCAGCTCCTCATCGACGCCATCGAGGGCGTGGAGTCGGACCACCCGGTCGAGCAGGTGATACCGACCGAACTGATCGTCCGTACGTCCTCCCAGCGCCGCCCGACCCGCCGCACGGTCAGCCCGCCGCGCTCCCCCGACCAGGGGTGAGCGGCGGGGCCGCCTCCACGCCACGCCGGACCGGCTCCCCCGGACCCGCCGAAAGCCGAAGCGCCGTCGCCACCGCACCCCGCTCCAGGGGGCCGGAACGAGACGCTCAGGGCGCGGAGAGGGAGCCGATCCGGCCAAGCTCCGCTCACGGAACGGGGCCGTCCGCTCTCGCACCGCCCACGGCATGATCCGAAACGCGGCTCCGCGGCGGCCGTCACCGGGACGAAGGTCGGCCCAATTGGGGCGAAAGGCGCGGTGAACCTGAGTACTCTTCCGATTCACCACCCCTGGGTCATCACACGGCACGATCCGCATTCCTATGATGGGCCCACGGCACCGCGGGCCGCTGCGACCAGGCAGTCCGATGGGGTGCAGGTGCGGCGCGATGGTGGAGGGGTCGATGACTCAGGGGGCCGGTCAGGGACCCGAGGTGGAGCGCACGGCGACGGTGCGCGACTTCCGGGTGCCCGCGTATGTCCACGAGACCGGTCCGCGTCCCGCGCAGGGCTCCCAACCCGCCGGTGATGCCGCCCCCACGGCCGAGCCGCTCGACTACCCCGAGGGGTACACCCCCACTCAGCGCGATCTGCCTGTCATCAATCGGGGTGACACTCTCCAGGTGACCGTGGACCCCGCGCCCGCGGTCGTCGAACGCCCCGCCACCGGCCCCGGCCCGCTGTTCGTGGTCGGCGACGTGCACGGCTATCTCGACGAACTGCTCGCCGCCCTGCGGGAGAAGGGCCTGATCGACGCCTCCGGTCAGTGGTGCGCCGGCACCGCGCGGCTGTGGTTCCTCGGCGACTTCACCGACCGCGGCCCGGACGGCATCGGCGTCATCGACCTCGTGATGCGGCTGTCCGCCGAGGCCGCCGCGGCCGGCGGCTACTGCAAGGCCCTGATGGGCAACCACGAACTGCTGCTCATCGGCGCCAAACGGTTCGGCGACACCCCCGTCAACTCCGGCGCGGGCACCGCCACCTTCCAGGCGGCCTGGCTGCTCAACGGCGGCCAGAAGACCGACATGGACCGCCTCCAGGACCACCACCTCCAGTGGATGTCCCGCCTCGACGCGATGGAGGAGGTCGAGGGCCATCTCCTCGTCCACTCCGACACCACCGCCTACCTCGACTACGGCGCCTCCATCGAGGAGGTCAACGACAACGTCCGCGAGGCCCTCACCCGCAACAACGCCGACGAGGTCTGGGACCTGTTCCGCAAGTTCACCAGGCGCTTCTCCTTCCGTGACGAGGGCGGCGACGCCGTGCGCTCGCTGCTCGACGTCTACGGCGGCACACGCGTCGTCCACGGTCACAGCCCCATCCCCTACCTCCTGGGCGAGGTCGGCTCGGAGGAGGGCGAGGACAGCGGCGGCCCGACCGTGGAGGGCCCGCACGTCTACGCGGGCGGTCTCGCCATCGCCATGGACGGCGGAGTGACCATGGCCGGGAAGCTGCTGGTGCAGCAACTTCCCCTGGATAAGTAAGCGTTCACCGGGCAGGCGCCCCAGAAGCGCGCTCGGGGAACGGCCGCGTCGGCCAGGACCCAATTTCTGCAAACCCCCTGTCACCGGCCACCGTCGCCGCTCTACCATCGGCTTATCCGTAGCAGGCTCCCCTCCGTTTCTGCCCGACGGCTCGTCAGCGTGCGAGCCCCAAGCCCTACGGAGCATCGGGGGATGCACATGAACAGCGTTCCGCAGCACCTGCTGAGCGAGGACCGCCAAGAGTACGAGCGGATCCTCGATGAGGCGCTGCGCTCCGCCCCACACCGTCCCGAACTGGCCGCTGTCGGTCAGCGGCTCAACCCCGAGCAACTGCGCACGATGGCCCTCAACGCCACCGCGCTCATCACGGCCGCCGCGGCGACCGAGTACCAGCACTATGTGAAGGTCCGCGAGGAACTGCGCCGCCCACCGTCCACCACGTCCTCCGTGCGTGAGTCCGGCTCCGCCGATCAGGGCGCGGGCACGGTGGGCCTCGCCCCCTCCATGGGCGAGGTCGCCGAGACCGCCGGCGCGGGAGCCGTCGCCGTCGTCGCGGTCCTGGCACCGGTCCTCGCCGGAACGGCCGCCGTGATCTTCCTGCTCGTCGGCTACCTCCTGAAGATGCTCGATCCGGACCGGGCGTTCGCCGAGACCATGCTCACGACCGGCTGGGTGTTCGGTGCCGTCACCGCCGTGGCGATCCTCGTCGCCGGCGCCGGCCTGCTGCTCACCGCTCTGCGCAACAGTCCCTCACTGGAGACCGGCCCCTACGGCGAGCCCGACGGAGAGGTGGAACGGGCCAGGCAGGCCTGGCGCGAGGCTCTCCTGGAGCGCGGCATCCTGCCGTTCCTCCAGGACGCGCTCAGCACCGCGCGCCCGGTACGCCTGCCCCGCACCACCTCGTCGGCACCCACGAGCCGTATGCCGCACCTCGGTTACGGCCGGCCGGGCTTCACCAGCCCCGGTGAAGGCTCCACCACGGGCACCCGTCCGAGCTACACCAGCCCGGACTTCACGAGCCCCGACTTCGGCGGCCCCGAGCACCAACCGGACTGACCCGGCTTGCGCCCCCGCCCAGGGGGCCCAAGCCGAACCCGGCCGACGGCCCGCCCGGTCGACGGCCCACCCAGCCCGTCCGTGATCAGCCGTCGATCAGTCCGCGATCGGCAGGTACACCCGGTTGCCCGCCGCCGCGAACTCCTTCGACTTCTGCGCCATGCCCTCCTCGATCTCCCCCTTGCTCCCGCCGTGCTCACGGCGGATGTCCTGGGAGATCTTCATCGAACAGAACTTCGGCCCGCACATGGAGCAGAAGTGGGCCGTCTTGGCAGGCTCGGCCGGGAGGGTCTCGTCGTGGAACTCCCGGGCCGTGTCCGGGTCGAGGGCCAGGTTGAACTGGTCCTCCCAGCGGAACTCGAAGCGGGCGTCGGAGAGGGCGTCGTCCCACTCCTGGGCGCCGGGGTGCCCCTTGGCGAGGTCGGCGGCATGGGCCGCGATCTTGTAGGTGATGACGCCGGTCTTGACGTCGTCACGGTTGGGCAGGCCCAGGTGCTCCTTGGGCGTGACGTAGCAGAGCATGGCCGTGCCCCACCAGGCGATCATCGCGGCGCCGATGCCGGAGGTGATGTGGTCGTAGGCCGGAGCGATGTCCGTGGTCAGCGGGCCGAGCGTATAGAACGGAGCCTCATCACAGATCTCCTGCTGAAGGTCGATGTTCTCCTTGATCTTGTGCATCGGGACGTGACCGGGGCCCTCGATCATCGTCTGCACATTGAAACGCTTGGCGATCCGGTTGAGTTCCCCGAGCGTCCGCAACTCCGCGAACTGCGCCTCGTCGTTGGCGTCCGCGATCGAGCCGGGCCGCAGGCCGTCGCCGAGCGAGTACGTGATGTCGTAGGCCGCGAGGATCTCGCAGAGCTCCTCGAAGTTCTCGTACAGGAAGCTCTCCCTGTGGTGCGCCAGGCACCACGCCGCCATGATGGAGCCGCCGCGCGAGACGATGCCCGTCTTGCGGTTGGCGGTCAGCGGCACGTACGGCAGGCGGACGCCCGCGTGGACGGTCATGTAGTCCACGCCCTGCTCGGCCTGCTCGATGACCGTGTCCTTGTAGATCTCCCAGGACAGTTCCTCGGCCCTGCCGTCGACCTTCTCCAGCGCCTGGTAGAGCGGCACCGTGCCGATGGGGACGGGGGAGTTGCGCAGCACCCACTCGCGGGTGGTGTGGATGTTGCGGCCGGTGGACAGGTCCATGACCGTGTCGGCGCCCCAGCGGGTCGCCCAGGTCATCTTCTCCACCTCCTCCTCGATGGAGGAGGTCACCGCGGAGTTGCCGATGTTGGCGTTGACCTTCACCAGGAACCGCTTGCCGATGATCATCGGCTCGATCTCCGGGTGGTTGATGTTGGCCGGCAGCACGGCCCGGCCTGCCGCGATCTCCTCGCGCACCACCTCAGGAGAAACGTTCTCCCTGATGGCCACGTACTCCATCTCCGGCGTGATCTCGCCCCGTCGGGCGTACGCGAGCTGGGTGACGGCCTGGCCGTCCCGTCCGCGGCGCGGCAGCCGGGGGCGGCCCGGGAAGACCGCGTCGAGGTTGCGCAGCCCGCCTCGCGGCGAGGTGTGCCGCAGCCCGTCGTCTTCGGGACGGACCGGGCGGCCCGCGTACTCCTCGGTGTCGCCGCGCGCGATGATCCAGTTCTCCCGCAGCGGCTGAAGGCCCCTGCGGACGTCCGTATCCACGGATGGATCGGTGTACGGGCCGGAGGTGTCGTAGAGCGTGACCGCCCGGCCGTTGGTGAGATGCACCTGACGGACCGGCACCCGCATGTCGGGGCGCGAGCCCTCGACATACGCCTTGTGCCAGCCGATGGACTTCCCGGCCTCGCCGCTGTCGTCGCCCTCGGATACGGCGGAGATCTGCGCGGAGGCAGGCGTGCGTACGTCCTTGCTGGTCATGAGACCTACTCCCTACGCCGGCATTACCCGGTAACAGGTTCGGCGGTCGACGCAGCGGTCACCGTCTGCCGGTGTTTCGTGTGGAACGACACATGTTCCACGTGAAACATCGCGTAGACGGAGGTCAGCGTCCTCTCAGCCCGGTGCTCCGAGCTCCCGCGTGTACAAAGGTGTCCCCACGCTAGCGTCACTTCGGGCGCGGTGAACAGGGGGCCCCCGCCGTTCTTGCGATGATCGGGCGGTGACCACACCGCAGCAGCCTCCGTTTCCGCCGCCCGAGCCCCGCCGCCACAGGCCCGTTGGCGACCCAGGCCCTGGTTCCGGTAGAGGGCAGGGGACGGGTCCAAGGAGTGAACACGGCGACTCTCATGGGCAGATGGACGCCCATGGGCGCGGGGACCCGCACGGACACGGGAACTCCCCTGCGGGCGGGAGCTCCCGCGGGGGCGGGCACGAGCCGTCACAGGGCGGCGGACACGGCTCTTCGCACGGTGGCGGGCACGGGGGCGGCCATGGGTCCTCGCACGGCCACAGTCACAGCCATGGGCCGGCCGCTCCCGTCTCCCGGCATCTGCGGAAGGTGATCGCCGCGATCCTGGTCCCGTTCGCCGCCGCGGTCGTGGTGGGCCTGGTCGTGCTGTGGCCCGGCGGTGCGCCCGCGCACGAACGCACCGGCGTCGGCTTCGACCGGCAGACGGAACAGGCGACGGTCACCAAGGTCGAGCCGGTCGACTGCAGGACAGCCGGTGTCTCCGGCGTCCCGCCGACAGGCGACACCTCCACCGCCGAGGGCTCCTCGGCGGTGCAGCAGGCGAACGGCGACTGCAAGAAGGCGACGATCCGGGTCGACACCGGCGAGAACACCGGGCGCACGTTCACCGAGATCGTCCAGCCCGACCAGTCGCGCCAACTGCACGAGGGCCAGGAGGTCGTGGTCGCCTACGAGCCCTCCGCGCCGGAGGACCTTCAGTACTCGGTCGCCGATGTGAACCGGCGGCTGCCCCTCACCGTGCTCGCCGGCATCTTCGCGATCGCGGTCGTGCTCGTGGGCCGGATGCGCGGTGTGATGGCGCTGGTGGCGCTGGCCCTGAGCTTCATGGTGCTCAACTTCTTCATCCTGCCCGCGATCCTCCAGGGGTCGAACCCACTGGTCGTGGCGGTCGTCGGAGCGAGCGCCATCATGCTGATCGCGCTGTATCTCTGCCACGGCCTGTCCGCGCGGACCTCGGTGGCCGTCCTCGGCACGCTGATCTCGCTGCTGCTGATCGGTGTGCTCGGGTCGTGGTTCATCGACTGGGCCGCGCTGACCGGCAACACGGACGACAACACCGGTCTGATCCACGGGCTGTATCCGTCGATCGACATGAGCGGTCTGCTGCTCGCGGGCATCATCATCGGCTCGCTCGGTGTGCTGGACGATGTGACGGTCACGCAGACCTCGGCGGTCTGGGAACTGCACGAGGCCAACCCGACGATGGGCTGGCGCGGCCTGTACCGCGCGGGCATCCGGATCGGCCGTGACCACATCGCGTCCGTGGTGAACACCCTCGTCCTCGCCTACGCGGGCGCGGCGCTGCCGCTGCTCCTGCTGTTCTCCATCGCGCAGAGCAGCGTGGGCGCGGTCGCCAACAGCGAGCTGGTGGCGGAGGAGATCGTGCGCACACTGGTCGGCTCGATCGGTCTGGTGGCCTCCGTTCCGGTCACGACCGGTCTGGCCGCGCTGATGGTGGCCGCCGACCGCCCCGCTCCGTCCCCCACCGGCGTCGGCGAGCCGACGACGGGACCCTCACCCGTCGCTGCACGGTCCGGCCGGGGACGGCGCCGCAAGCGGTAGGCACCACTCCGCCCGTCGGGCGGACCGACTCCGGAAAACAGCGCCCCAGGTGAAGCGTTACGGCACCTCAGCGGCCGTGACGCTTCACCCCGCGCTCTGCTCCTCGGCCAGGATGCGGTCCAACGCCTCGTCGAGGTGGGCGTCGAAGTCGGCGAGCGAGGTCTCCTGGCCGAGCGGCACCAGCTTGTCCGTGCGGTCGAGGAAGGCGACCAGCGGCGCCGTCGAGGAGCGGAACAGCGCCTGGTCACTGCCCACCTGAAGCCGGATCACCACCTCGCCCAGCGACTCCGGCTCGACGGGCGCGACCCTGACGTCCCCCTCGCCGCTCGGCCGACCCACGCCGTCGATGAGCAGCTCCCGCCCGAACACCCAGGTCACCGGGGCGTCACCGGGCAGATGGAAGGTCAGTCGCACGGCATACGGATCACAGCTCTCGTAGCGCAGCTCCACCGGGATCCTGAACGAGAGCTCCTCGGAGACGAGAAAGCTCATCATGACCTCTGCCTGCACCGACTCGCGCATCGCCTACCCCGTCATTTGCCGTCGACTGGCCGGGAATGATCCCTTGATCCTGGTGGCATCTTGCTCAACGTGCACACCAGATCACAAGCAGTGAGTTTTCAGATACTGATAGAGATCGCCAGCGACCCCAGAAGGCGCCCGATCTCGCTCTGCAGTTGTCGCGCCGCGGGGATCAGCCGTCCGGCCTGCTGGGCGGGAAGCGAGAGGGCCATCGTGGCGGCCGTACTGCCCATCGTGATCGGAATCGCCGCGCAGACCGTGCCCAGCGCGTACTCCTGACGCTCGATCACCGGGTCCATCCGGCCCATCCGGTCCAGCCTGCGCAGCAGACCGCCCTGGTCACGGATGGTGTAGGGAGTGATGGACTGCACCGGGTAGCGATCGAGATGGTCGCGGCGGTCCTCCGGGGCCAGCTGGGACAGCAGGCACTGGCCGATGGCGTGGGCATGGCCGGTCTCGCGGAAGTCGGCCCACTCCTCCACGGCGGGGTTCGCCGGGGTGTCCGAGACGCAGACGACCTCGATCTCGCCGTTCCGGTACACCGCGTAGTACACCGGGACACCGATCGAATCCCGCCATTGCGCGAGAGCCTCGACCATCGTGCTGCGACGTTTCTGCTGCTCACCGCTGCCGGACAGCCGTTCCGCCGCCTCGCCGAGGAAGAACAGGCCCTTGTCCCGGCGCAGATAGCCCTCGTGCACGAGGGTGCGCAGCAGGTGGTAGGCCGTCGGCAGGGCCAGGCCGGTCTCACGGGCCAATTGCTTGGCGGGCGCCCCGTGTTCGTGTCCGGCGGCGCTCTCCAGCAGACGCATCGCCCGCTGCACCGAGCTGATCAGGGTCGTGGTGACCGGGTGCGGGGGCCGCGCGCCCGGGGGCACCGGCTGCTCGGGCGGCCGGGTGAGGGAGCCGACGGGGGCCGCGCGCCCGGGTGGCCGGGCGAGGGTCCCGGTCGGGACGGGGGGTGCGTGGAGGTCAGCGGGGGCGGTGTCAACCGTGGCCAAGGGTCACTCCCGAAGCGCGAGGGTGCTGCCCGTGCCGGGGAACACGGGAGGGGTGTACGGGGGCGTACGCCGGTCGCGGGGGCGTCCCCGTGTCGAGTTCCGGACTCTAACGGCCTGTCACCGCCCCATGACGCCCTGCCCGTAAAACTTCCCTCGCCCGAGGGAACCGGTGGTTGCCGCTTGCCGCCCACCGGCTCCCCTCGCCGTCACCAGTCGCCGCGTGAGGAGGAGCTCGACGTGAACTTCCGTACGACGTAGATGAGTCCGCCGACCAGGGCCACGAAGATCAGCAGCTTGAACAGGAGGCCGATCACGAAGGAGACGACGCTCGCTATCAGGCCGCCGAACACCACCAGGGCGATGACCGGCACCGCGACCCACTTCACCCACCACGGCAGACCCGCGAAGATCTCTCGCATCGCCCCAGCCCTTCTCTCCTGTCCCACGGGGCTCTGTTCGCCCTCCGGGTTCTCCGTTTGTCCTGCCCTCGATGCTAGGACGGACAGGGGGTCCGGCGGGGCCCTCGCATCCCTGCTCCTCCCCTGACAGATCCCCTAGGGAACCCGGGGGTCCGGGATCAGGGATCAGCTCTCCGGAGGCGAGAAGACGACGAGAACCCGCAGGTCCTCGCTGATGTGGTGGAACTTGTGGGCCACCCCGGCCGGCACATAGACGACGCTGCCGCGCGCCACCTGGGTGGTCTCCAGGCCCACGGTGATCGAGGCACGGCCGCTGACGACGAAGTACACCTCGTCCTGATCGTGCGGGCGCTGGGGGTCGTGCTCGCCCGCGTCGAGCGCGTAGAGCCCCACCGACATGTTCCGTTCCCGCAGGAACTGCAGGTAGGCGCCTTCGTTGGAGGCGCGCTCCGCCTCCAGTTCGTCCAGCCGGAATGCCTTCATCGCTTTGTGGCCCTCACGCCCCTGCTCGTAACGGATCTCGTCTGCCACGATCAGACACATGATGAATTTCGTAGTCAAGACGATCGCCAACGCGGGCGCCCTGGCGGTCGCCGTGTGGCTGCTCGACAAAATCACCCTCACCGGTGACAGCACGGGCAAGAAGATCGGCACCCTGTTGCTCGTGGCCCTGCTCTTCGGCCTGGTGAACTTCCTGGTCAAACCAGTGGTGAAGCTGTTGAGCCTGCCGCTGATGATTCTCACGCTCGGCCTGTTCACCTTGGTCGTGAACGCGCTGATGCTGCTGCTGACGTCGTGGCTGGCGGACCAGTTCGACCTCAGTTTCCACGTCGAGGGATTCTGGACGGCCGTGCTGGGCGGTCTGATCATCTCGATCGTGTCCTGGGCGCTCAACGTCGTTCTGCCTGACGGGGACTGAGCCCGATGACCTACCGCGTCTGCTTCGTCTGCACCGGCAACATCTGCCGTTCCCCGATGGCTGAGTCCGTCTTCCGCGCGCGGGTGGCTGGGGCCGGGCTGGACGGCGAGGTCGAGGTCGACAGCGCCGGCACGGGTGGCTGGCACGAGGGCGATCCGGCCGACCCGCGCACCGTGGCCGTCCTCGAGGAGCACGGCTACGACAGCGGCCACTCGGCCCGGCAGTTCCAGACCTCCTGGTTCTCCCGGCTCGACCTGGTGATAGCCCTGGACGCCGGCCATCTCAAGGCCCTGCGCCGGCTCGCGCCGACCGGGCACGACGCGGAGAAGGTTCGTCTGCTGCGCTCCTACGACCCCGCCGCCGGCGACGACCTGGACGTCCCGGACCCGTACTACGGGGGCATGGACGGCTTCGAGGAGTGCCTGGAGATGGTGGAGGCGGCGAGCACCGGCCTGCTCGCCGCCGTCCGGGAGCGCCTGGAAGGACATCCGGCATGAACGACGCGGGACCAGCGGCACAGGGCGACGGCACGCGCGCGGTGCGGGCGGGGCTGCCGGAGCCCGTGAAGTACGAACCGACCCTGCCGGGACCGGTATTCGCCGCGCACTTTCATCTGCCGGGCGACCCGACGGGTCCGTACACCTACGGCCGGGACGAGAACCCGACCTGGACCCATCTGGAACGGGCGATCGGCGAGCTGGAGGCGCCTGGGCTGGACGGCGTGGAGACGCTCGCCTTCGCCTCCGGGATGGCGGCGGTCTCCGCGGTGCTCTTCTCACAACTGCGCGCCGGGGACGCCGTCGTCCTGCCCAGCGACGGCTACCAGGCGCTGCCGCTGATCCGCACCCAGCTGGAGGCGTACGGCATCGAGGTGCGCACCGCGCCCACCGGCGGCGACGCGCAGCTCGACGTCCTGGACGGGGCGAGGCTGCTGTGGATCGAGACGCCGTCCAACCCGGGACTGGACGTGTGCGACATCCGGCGCCTGGCCGAGGCGGCGCACGCGCGCGGCGCGCTGGTGGCGGTCGACAACACCCTCGCCACACCGCTGGGGCAGCGTCCGCTTCACCTGGGCGCCGATTTCGCGGTGGCGAGCGGGACCAAGCAGCTCACCGGGCACGGCGACATCCTGCTCGGTTACGTGACGGGCCGCGCGGGCGAGGCGATGACGGCGGTACGGCGCTGGCGCAAGATCGTCGGGGCGATCCCAGGCCCCATGGAGGCCTGGCTCGCCCACCGTTCGCTCGCCACGCTCGCCCTGCGTGCCGAACGGCAGAGCGCCACCGCCCTCGCGGTCGCCGAGACGCTCCGCGACTGGCCCGAGAATCTCGGCGTGCGCTATCCGGGGCTGCCGGACGACCCCTCGCACACGGCCGCCGCGCGGCAGATGCGGCGGTACGGCTGTGTGGTGTCCTTCACGCTGCCCACGCGCGCGCGGGCGGAGCGCTTCCTGGAGGCGCTGCGGCTCGTGGACGACGCCACGAGTTTCGGCGGCGTACGGTCCACGGCGGAGCGGCGCGGGCGCTGGGGCGGCGACGCGGTGCCGGAGGGCTTCGTACGGCTTTCCGTCGGCGCGGAGGACCCGGAGGACCTGGTGGCCGACGTACGGCGGGCGCTGAGGGAGTCGGCCGAGTAGTGCGTCGGGCGGATGCCGGGCGGTCCGCGCTACGTCGAACGGACGGTCCGAGCCTCCCCCCTCGTGGCTCGGACCGTCCTCGGTTCTGCGCGCGAAGAACCGCGCGAACAAGGCTAGTTGACTCTGTGTCAGTGTCCAATCACCGTAGCGACAGCGACCTATCGACATATTTATAGTTGGGCCCTGCCCGAGGCCTGCGAAGGGTGGAGAAGGGGAGGGGCGCGCCATGGATCTGGCCTTGCTGCGTACGTTCGTCACCGTGCACCGGGCCGGTTCCTTCACGCGTGCCGCCGCGTTGCTGGGTCTGTCCCAGCCGGCCGTCACCTCCCAGATCCGCACTCTGGAGCGGCAGTTGGGCCGCCCCCTCTTCCTGCGGCAGGCGCGCGGGGTCACACCGACGACGATCGGCGACGAGCTCGCCCACAAGGCCGCGCCGCATCTCGACGCCCTGGTCGAGATCACCGAGAGCGGGCTCGACGAGCAGTCCTCCCTGCGCACCCTGCATCTGGCCGGACCGCCCGAGTTCACGGCCGAACGGGCGCTGCCCGCCCTCGTGGAACTGACCGGCGAGGACGGCCAGGGCTTCGCCCTGCGCGTCTCCTTCGGGAACGCCGACGAGGCCCTGGAAGGGCTGGCCGCCGGGCATCACGATCTGGCCATCAGCACGGCCCGGCCACGCGGTGCTCTACTCACCGCGACTCCGCTGTGTGACGAAGAGCATGTCCTGGTGGCCGCTCCCCGCTGGCTGGAGGAGATCGGCCCCGGTGAGCCGCAGCTCAAGGACGCGTCCGCCCTGGAGAACCTCCCCGTCGTGGAGGTGCACGAGTCGCTGCCCTTCGTCTCCCGCTACTGGGCCTCCGTCTTCGACTGCCGTCCCGCCGCCGCGGGCACGGTGGTGGTGCCCGACCTCCGTGCCGTACTCACCTGCGCGGTCGTGGGAGCCGGTGTCGCGGTGCTGCCCCGCTATCTGTGCGCGTCCGCCCTGGAGCGTGGTGACCTGGTCGCCCTGCACGATCCCGCCATTCCGCCGCTGCGGACGTACTTCCTGGTCGTACGGACCGGAACGCTGGCGATGCCTCATATAGCCCGCGCGTACGAGGGACTGCTGCACACCGCTGCCGACTGGTCCTGAGCGGGATCCCGCGGTCCGTCACGCGGTGAGCTCGGCTGGTGACGTTTCGCGATGTTTCACGTGGAACCAGCGGGGCCACATTTCTCCCATGACCGTCCGACCCGTGGTCAAGCGCACCGCGCGCGCCGTCCTGCTGGACGGAGACGACCTGATCCTGATCAAACGCACCAAACCCGGCGTCGATCCCTACTGGCTCACGCCCGGCGGAGGTGTGGAGCCGGAGGACCCGACCGTCGTCGACGCCCTGCACCGCGAGGTGCACGAGGAACTCGGCGCCAAGATCACCGACGTGGTGCCCTGCTTCGTCGACACCGTCGAGCACATCGGCGACGACGGCGGCGCGACCGGGGTGAAGGTGCAGCACTTCTTCGTCTGCCGGCTGGAGTCCATGGACCCCTCGCTGCGCCACGGCCCCGAGGTCGACGAGCCCATCGGTGAGTACGAGATCGTCAGGGTGCCCTTCACCCGGGTCGGCATCGCCTCCGTGCATCTCGTGCCGCTGTCGCTGCGCCACTACCTGGACGGCAACATCGAGGGCGTGCGCGCGATGCACGCGCCCGATCTGGGCTGACCCGGTCCGTCGGCGGGCGCTGCCCGGCCCGCCGCTAGCGCACGAGCTCGTAGGCGTCCCACAGGTCCAGGCCCGCGTACGCGTGGGTCGCCAGGCCCGCCAGGTGGTCGTCCGCGTTGACGGCGACGGACGTCGGCACAGCGGCGAACAGGTCCCGGTCCGACAGCGAATCGCCGTACGCGACGCACTCGGTCCTGCTCACGCCGAACTGCGCGCACAGTTGGTCCGCGACGACCACCTTGGCCGCCGCGCTCAGCACTCCGGCAGGGTCCACCGGCTCGGTGAAGGGCACAGCCGGGAACCGGGACCCATGGGCCGCGTGGGCGCCCCAGCCCGTGAGCCGCTCCACGAAGAACGACGGGGAGAGCGAGACGACGGCGCAGTACTCGCCCCGGCTCCTGATCTCGGCCCACACCTCACGGATCCGGGCCAGCCACGGCGCGCCCTCGAAGGCCGCGGTCACCTGCACCGTGGTCAGCTCGGCCCAGAGCGCGTGCACCCGCACGGCGTACTCCGGCGGCCCGACGAGTCCGGCGGACATCGCACGGTCGAGTTCCACGGTCTCGGCCTCGAGACCGAGCTGCCGGGAGATCTCCCGCGGCGCACTCGAGCCGTGCAGCAGAGTGCCGTCCATGTCGAACAGGTGAAGGCGCGTCATGGACGCCGAGGCTAGTGGGTCCCGGCGAATGACGGTCCAGGGCAGCCATTTCCTGGTGGCAGGCTGTTCGTCGACCGGCGTTCGCCGGTGTTTCACGTGAAACACCGCATAACAGCCGACCCACCGTGGGGTGCGCCACAGCGTGGCCAAAAGCGCGTACATCTCACCCGAAACAGGTGGACGCCGAGGGCCCCTGTCGGACAGCCTGACCTGCGTGCCGACACCTTCCCTCTCCGCTCTGCCCATTCGTCGTCTGACGCTGCGTGATCTCACCGCCTGCGCCGACTTGTCCGAGAACCGGGGGTGGCCGCGCGAGGAGCACAAGTGGGGCCTGCTCCTCACGGCCGGAAGGGGGTACGGCATCGACGACCCCGACGGCGGACTGCTGAGCGCCTGTGTCGTCACCGAGTACGGCCCCCAGGACCGGCCTGATCTCGCGGCCATCGGCATGGTCCTGGTGTCGGAGCGGTACGCCCGTCAGGGTGTCGGGCGGCGTCTGATGCGGCACATCGTGGCGGCCATGAGCACCACGCCCCTCACTCTGCACGCGACCCCCAACGGACGCCCGCTGTACGAGGAACTCGGCTTCAAGGTCACCGGGCGCGCCGAGATGCTCCGAGGCGTCTTCCGCCCCGAGCCCGCTGCGGCGAACATCCCGACCCGGCCGGCCACCGCCGAGGACCTGCCCTCGCTGTTGCGCCTCGACGAGCCGGTGTTCGGTACCGACCGCACCCAGATGATCACCCGGCTGCCCGCGTTCGCCGATCTGCTTCATGTCGCCGAGGAGGACGGCCGGATCATCGGCTACGCCGCCGCCTGGCCCAACATGGAGACACATGTCGTGGGCCCGCTGATCGCCCGGGACACGGACACGGCCAAGGCTCTGATCGCCTCGCTGGCGGCCCGCACCGACCGGCCCCTGCGCACCGACATCGACGTACGGCACGCCGAGCTCGTCGACTGGGCCAAGCAGCGCGGGCTGGAGTCCGTCGCGTTCAACGCGGTCATGACCTACGGCATCGGGGAACTGCCCGGCGACTGGAGCCGACGGTTCGCTCCTCTGACGGTGGCCGCGGGCTGAGTCGACCGAGCCGTGAGCGCCGGTTCCCTGATGGGGACCGGCGCTCGGCGTCGGGGGTGATGCGTGTGCGTCGCTCGTCGGCGGCACGGTGCGGTGCGGGAGTCCCGTCGGCGGGAGTCGTCCGCCCGGCGGTGTCAGCCGTGGACCGCGGCGCGCTCCTGCGCGGGCACGGACCCGGAGACCACCGTGCTCGGCGCGCCACCGCGGCGCTCCAGGGCGGCGGAGAGAACGGCGAGGACCAGCGCCGCGGCGGCGAGGACGGCGCCCACCCAGTTCGGTGCGGTGTAGCCGAGACCGGCCGCGATGACCATGCCGCCGAGCCAGGCGGACAGGGCGTTGCCGAGGTTGAAGGCACCGATGTTCATCGCCGAGGCCAGTGTGGGCGCACCGTGGGCCTGGTCCAGGACGCGCTTCTGGAGCGGCGGCACGGTGGCGAAGCCCAGCACGCCGATCAGGGCGATGGAGACGGCCGACAGGATCTTGTCGTGCGCGGTCAGTGTGAACAGGGCGAGGACCACCGCGAGGCCGGCCAGGGAGATGTACAGCATCGGCATCAGGGCCCGGTCGGCGAACCGGCCTCCCACGAGGTTCCCGACGACCATGCCCAGACCGAACAGGACCAGGAGCCAGGTCACCGAGCCCTCGGCGAAGCCCGCCACGTGGGTCATCATGGGCGCGATGTAAGTGATGGCCGCGAAGACGCCGCCGAAGCCGAGGACGGTCATCGCCATGGCGAGCAGCACCTGCGCGTTCTTGAACGCGGCCACCTCGTGCCGGAGGCTGACGCCCTCCGGCTTGGGCATGTCGGGGACCAGCCGGGCGATGCCGAGCAGGCCGACGACGCCGAGCGCGGCGACGACGGCGAAGGTGACGCGCCAGCCCACGGACTGCCCGACGAGGGTGCCGAGCGGGACTCCGACGACATTGGCGACGGTCAGGCCGGTGAACATCATCGCGATGGCACCGGCCTTCTTGTCGGGCGCGACCAGTTCGGCGGCCACGACCGCGCCGATGCCGAAGAAGGCGCCATGGGCGAGCGAGGCGACGACACGGCCGATGAGCATCACCGAGAAGACGGGGGCCATCGCGGAGAGCAGGTTGCCCACGATGAACAGGCACATCAGCACCATCAGCATCCGCTTGCGCGAGACCTTCGTGCCGAGCACCGTCATCAGCGGGGCGCCGAACATCACGCCCAGTGCGTAGCCGGTCACGAGGAATCCGGCGGTGGGGATGGAGACCCCGAAGTCTCCGGCGACCTCGGGCAGCAAGCCCATGATCACGAACTCGGTCGTCCCGATCCCGAAGGCCCCTATCGCGAGGGCCACAAGAGCGAGAGGCATGGGGTACACCTTCCATACGATTGCAAGTGCGCTTTACGCGTCATGACAATACTTGCGTACGCTTGATATTTGCAAGCGCTGGATATTGCGCTCGTGCTCTACCCTGGAGACAGCCGCTCCGGAGGAGGAAATCGCCGATGACCGCGACAGACCCCGCGCTCACCGCCCTGGCCCAGGGCTGGTGCGCCCTCTCCCTGCTGCACGGGAAGATCGAGGCGCATGTCGAGCGCGCTCTTCAGTCCGGGCACGACCTCAGCGTGCGCGAGTACTCGCTGCTCGACGTGCTCAGCCGGCAACACGACGGCGAGGGCGGCCATCTCCAGATGAAGCAGGTCGCCGACGCGGTCGTCCTCAGCCAGAGCGCCACCACCCGCCTGGTCACCCGACTGGAGGACCGCGGCCTGCTGGAGCGCTATCTGTGCCCCACCGACCGGCGCGGCATCTACACCAACGTCACCCAGGCCGGGCTGAAGCTCCTGGAGGAGGCGCGGCCGACCAACGACGGCGCGCTGCGCGAGGCACTCGACACAGCCGCCGAGAACCCCGAACTGGCCCCGCTCGTCAGGGTCGTGGAGACGCTGAAGGTACCCGCATAGGCTGCCGCCATGGCAGATCTCGAGATACGGCACGCGACGACCGAGGACCTCCCCGCGATCGTCGCGATGCTCGCCGACGACCCCCTGGGTGCCCGGCGGGAGTCACCGGACGACCTGACCCCTTACCTGGCGGCGTTCGAACGCCTCGCGGCCGACCCGAACCAGCACCAGGTGGTGGCCGTGCGCGAAGGCCGCGTCGTGGGCACACTCCAGCTGACCGTCATCCCCGGACTGTCCCGGCGCGGTGCCACCCGGTCGATCATCGAGGCCGTCCGGGTCCACGCCGAGGAGCGGGGCAGCGGCCTCGGGTCGCAGTTCATCGAGTGGGCGGTCGAGGAGTCGCGGCGGCAGGGCTGCCACCTGGTCCAGCTCACGTCGGACGCCTCGCGCACCGACGCCCACCGCTTCTACGAGCGGCTGGGATTCACCGGCTCGCACGTGGGCTTCAAACTGGGGCTCTGACAGAGCGGCGGCTCTCCGGCCCGGGACTGTGTTTCACGTGAAACACAGCCGCGCCGTCATGAACGGGTGATGTCCCGGCTGCCCTCAGCCGATCCCCCTCCAGCCCTCCGGATGCACCCCACCGGGGACGTCGGCACCCTCGTCGTAGGGTCGGCGGGTGAACACGAACGAAGCCAGATCCAGATGGCTCACCGAGCCGTCGGGGCGACGCACGGCCCGCAGGGTCTCGTCGGCGTAGTAGCCCTCCAGCCCCGTCCAGGTACCGTCGCCGTTCGCACGGAACCGTGAGCGGCGGCCCTGGCCCGACAGCGGCCCGAGGGAGAGCAGCCCGTCGGCCGTCAGACGCAGCGCGAAGGCACTCGTCCCCCAGTACCACTGTCCGGAGAGCTCGAGCACGGCCGGATCCGCCTCTCGCAGTGGACGCCAGGGGTCGGGAATCCGGGGTTCGGCCTCGGCGACGATCCGGACGAGATCGGCGCCGACGGCAGAGATCACCGGGCCCGAGGTGCAGTTGACGAGGACGATCGCGGCCACGTCGTCGGCGACGCTGATCGTGAGGTTCGCCAGAAACCCCGGCAGTGAACCCGAGTGCCCGACGAGCGTCCGCCCGTCGCGGTGCTGGACCTGGAGCCCGAGCCCGTAGGAAGACCCGTCCGCGAGATCCGAGGCCTCGGCCGGTGCCGCCGGAGTGCGCATCTCCTGAAGGGTCCCCACGCTCAGCACCCGCTCGTCACCCCGGGCAAGGAAGGCCGCGAACCGGGCCAGGTCTCCGCTGGTGGACCACAGTTGACCGGCCGGAGCCATCAGACCGAGGTCCTCCAGCGGCTCGGGCATCATCACATCGGCCCAGGGGTGGACCGCCCAGCCGCCCGCGTGCGGCGCCCGTGGCTGTCCACTGGTCCGGGTCAGACCGAGCGGCTCCAGCACCTCGCGCCGCAGCACGTCCTCCCAGGGAGCCCCGCGCAGCTTCTCGACGAGCGAGCCGAGCAGGGTGTAGCCGGGGTTGGAGTAATGGAACCTCCGGCCCGGCGGGTGCAGGACGGGCCACTCGCCCAGAACGTCGGACAGCTCGGGGCGCAGCGAGCCCGGCGTGCGCTCCCACCAAGGCGAGGACGTCTCCGCTGCCAGACCGCCGGTGTGGGCGAGCAGTTCACGGATGGTGGCCGCTCCGGCGCGGGTGCCCGGCAGGTGCTTCTCCAGCGGGTCGCCGAGGTCGAGCACGCCCTCGTCACGCAGCCGCAGGACCAGCACCGCTGTGAAGGTCTTGGTGATCGAGCCGATCCGGTACTGCACGTCCTCGTCCGGGCCGTGCCCGTCGACAGAGGTCCGTGCCCCGTGCCACACGGCCCGGCCGTCCCGTACGACGGCCGCCACGAGGGAGGGGGCACGCCCCTCGGCCTGGGCGACGGCGACGCGGTGCAGCAGTGCCCGGCGCGTGGTGGGAAGCAGATCGTCCTGGGGTGGTGTCATGAGCCCAGTCCACCCGGCCGGAGGCCTCCCGTCGAGGCGGTTTCGCCCGGAGCGTGGCGCGGCCCGCCCCGCATGCACGGTCTCGCCGCTCGTGACATGTCGATCTTGCGCAACCTGGGCGTTCCCGGCTGTCTCACGGCCTTGGTACCCGTGATCAGTCTCAAGCCCGTTGCCCCTCCTCACGAGGGCGAGGCCGAGATCAGGCGGCTTGCCCGAGTCGGCCGAGTACACCACGCTGAGCCCCGAGCACGAGGACTACCGGCGAGCCCGGGTCGCACACCGATGAGTTTCCCGCGCGGCGCTGGTCCGTACGCCGGACACCCACGGACGGAAGGCTGCGCCATGCGGAAACTGGTCTACGGCATGAACCTGACCCTGGACGGCTACATCGCCGCGTCCGGCGACGACATCGGCTGGGGTGGGAAGCCGAGCCCCGAGCTGTTCCAGTGGTGGCTCGACCAGGAGCAGGCGAGTGGCCTGTTCCTGTACGGGCGCAAGCTGTGGGAGACGATGAGCTCCTACTGGCCGACCGGAGACCAGCAGCCCGACGCCACCCCGGCGGAGATCGAGTTCGCGCGGAACTGGCGGGACACGCCGAAGGTCGTGTTCTCCTCGACGCTCGACAAGGTCGACTGGAACACCCGCCTGGTCACCGGGGACGCGATCGCCGAGATCACCCGGCTCAAGGCCGAGGAGGGGGCTCCGATGAACATCGGCGGCGCGACGCTCGCCGGGGCGGCCATGCGCGCCGGACTGATCGACGAATACGTGATCGCCACCCATCCGGTCCTGGTGGGCGGCGGCACGCCGTTCTTCACCGCGTTGGACAGCTGGGTGAACCTGAACCTGGTCGAGACGCGGACGCTTCCCGAAGGCGTGGTCCTGACCAGGTACGAGACGAAGCGCTGAGCAGTTTCACGCCGTCTCACGGTCTACATGCCAACGCCTGGCTGTCATTCGTGAGATTCGGCCGCGAAATCCGAGGCCCTGCGAACTCCGCTCAGGTCTGCGCCATGTCCACGAAGCGCGAGTAGTGGCCCTGGAAGGCGACCGTGATGGTGGCGGTGGGGCCGTTACGGTGCTTGCCGACGATGATGTCCGCCTCGCCCGCGCGCGGCGACTCCTTCTCGTAGGCGTCCTCGCGGTGCAGCAGGATGACCATGTCGGCGTCCTGCTCGATGGAGCCGGACTCACGCAGGTCGGACACCATCGGCTTCTTGTCCGTGCGCTGCTCGGGACCACGGTTCAGCTGCGAGAGGGCGATCACCGGGACCTCCAGCTCCTTGGCCAGCAGCTTGAGGTTACGGGACATGTCCGAGACCTCCTGCTGACGGCTCTCGGAACGCTTGGAGCCGCCGGCCTGCATCAGCTGGAGGTAGTCGATGATCACGAGCTTGATGTCGCTGCGCTGCTTCAGGCGACGGCACTTCGCGCGGATCTCCATCATCGACAGGTTCGGGGAGTCGTCGATGTAGAGCGGCGCCGAGGACACCTCGGGCATCCGGCGGGCCAGACGGGTCCAGTCCTCGTCGGTCATCGTGCCGGAGCGCATGTGGTGCAGGGCGACGCGGGCCTCGGCGGACAGCAGACGCATCGCGATCTCGTTGCGGCCCATTTCCAGGGAGAAGATGACGCTCGGCAGGTTGTGCTTGATCGACGCCGCGCGGGCGAAGTCCAGCGCGAGCGTGGACTTACCCATGGCGGGACGCGCGGCGATGACGATCATCTGGCCGGGGTGAAGGCCGTTGGTGAGCGAGTCGAGGTCGGTGAAGCCCGTCGGAACACCGGTCATCTCACCGCTGCGCGAGCCGATCGCCTCGATCTCGTCGAGCGCGCCCTCCATGATGTCGCCGAGCGGCAGGTAGTCCTCGCTGGTGCGCTGCTCGGTGACGGCGTAGATCTCCGCCTGGGCTCGGTTGACGATCTCGTCGACGTCGTCGTCGGCCGCGTATCCCATCTGCGTGATGCGGGTGCCGGCCTCGACCAGTCGGCGCAGGACCGCCCGCTCGTGCACGATCTCCGCGTAGTACTCGGCGTTGGCGGCGGTCGGGACGGTCTGGACGAGGGTGTGCAGATACGAGGCACCGCCGACCTTGTTGATCTCGCCGCGCTTGGTGAGCTCGGCGGCGATGGTGATCGGGTCGGCCGGCTCGCCCTTGGCGTAGACGTCGAGGATCGCCTGGTAGATCGTCTCGTGGGCGGGCTTGTAGAAGTCGTGGCCCTTGAGGATCTCGACGACGTCGGCGATGGCGTCCTTGGACAGGAGCATGCCGCCGAGGACGGACTGCTCGGCGTTCAGGTCCTGGGGCGGCACCCGCTCGAAGGCAGGACCTCCCGATCCCTCCCATTCACCGCGGTCGTGCTGCTCGTCGCGACCGCGCGGCGCGTCGCCGCGCCTGCGGGAGGCAGGCAGTCGGTCGCCCGGCCCGCTGTCGGCCCACGGGTCGTCCAAGGGCTCGGAAATGCTCACCGAGCCACCTCCTCCCGTCCGCCGAGCGGACCTCGCCATGCCCTCTTTCTACGGCACGGCACCGACAAAACGAGAAGCCCAACTCCGTTTCTGGCGCGTCGGTTTTGTGTCGTTTGCACGGCCGACGAACGGAGTGGGCGCCGGACCACGGTAGGCCCTCGGGCACCGTCAGCCAATCCGGTTATCCACAGGCCATGTGGACGACCGGCCAGATGCTGTGGAGAACTCCGCGAAACCTGTGCACGACTCGGTGGACAGGCCTGTGAACAAGCCCCCATCAACTCCGCCACCACGGCTCTGACCTGCCGATTTCCCGCCCACCGGCTGTGCAGAAGAAAAACTTTCCCGGTCAGCCCAAGATCAGGTCGAGCACTGTGGGAAAGCACACCCACAGTGACGACAGGTAAGGGTCACTACTCAATTGCATCTCTTACCTGTGGACGATTACATTGGCCTTCATGACCCAGGCTCCCGCGCCCCCCAGGGCCACCCGACGACAGCACGACCGCGAGATACTCGCGCTGGCCGTGCCGGCCTTCGGCGCGCTGGTCGCCGAGCCCCTGTTCCTGATGGCCGACAGCGCGATCGTCGGCCACCTGGGTACCGCCCAGCTCGCCGGCCTCGGAGTCGCCTCGGCCCTGCTCGCGACCGCCGTAAGCGTCTTCGTCTTCCTCGCCTACGCCACCACGGCAGCCGTTGCCCGCCGGGTCGGCGCGGGTGACCTCAAGGCCGCCATTCGTCAGGGCATGGACGGCATCTGGCTGGCACTGCTGCTGGGGGGCGCCGTCATCGCCGTCGTCCTCCCCACGGCGTCACCCCTCGTCGATCTCTTCGGCGCCTCCACGACCGCCGCGCCCCACGCGTCCACCTATCTGATGATCTCCGCCCTGGGCATCCCGGCCATGCTGATCGTGCTGGCCGCGACCGGCGTGCTGCGAGGCCTCCAGGACACCAGGACACCCCTCTACGTCGCCGTGGCCGGCTTCGTCGCCAACGCCGTCCTCAACGCGGCCCTGGTCTACGGCGCCGACCTCGGCATCGCGGGCTCCGCCTGGGGCACCGTCCTCGCCCAGTGGGGCATGGCGGCCGCCTACCTCGCCGTGGTGATCCGAGGAGCGAGGCGGCACGGCGCCTCGCTGCGCCCCGACGCGGCGGGCATCAGATCCTCCGCCCATGCCGGTGTGCCGCTGCTCGTGCGCACGCTCTCGCTGCGGGCGATCCTGATGATCGCAACCGCCGTCGCAGCCCGCCTCGGGGACTCCGACATCGCCGCCCACCAGATCATCGTGTCCCTGTGGGTCCTGCTCGCCTTCGCCCTCGACGCCATCGCCATCGCCGGACAGGCCATCATCGGCCGCTGTCTGGGCGCCGGGGACTCCCAGGGCGCCCGCGACGCCTGCCGCCGCATGGTGCAGTGGGGCATCGGGGTCGGCCTCGTGCTCGGCGTCCTGGTCGTCCTGGCCCGGCCCGTCTTCCTGCCGCTGTTCACCAGCGACCCCGCCGTGACGGACACCGCGCTGCCCGCGCTCGTCATCGTGGCGCTCTCCCAGCCGATCTGCGGTGTGGTCTTCACCCTCGACGGTGTGCTGATGGGCGCCGGAGACGGTCCGTATCTCGCCTGGGCGATGCTGCTGACCCTGGCGGTCTTCGCCCCGGTCGCGCTGCTCGTCCCCGTCCTGGGCGGCGGACTCACCGCGCTGTGGGTCGCGATGACGCTGATGATGACCGTGCGCATGCTGACCCTGTGGCTGCGCGCCCGGTCGGGCCGGTGGATCGTAACTGGCGCGACGCGCTGACCTTCCCGTCGCGGCGTGACGCGCGACCCTGCTGTCCCAGGACGACGCGCTGACCTTCCCGTCCCGGGAGGACGCGCTCACCGTCCCATCCCGGCGCGGCGGCCTGCCACTCCCGGTCGGCGTTTCGCCCGTCGGCCGACGTTTCATGTGAAACATCGGGCTCACCCGGAGATGCCCTGCCCGGCCAGGGATGCCACGGCCGGCCGACCAGACGTGCCATGACCAATGGGGCGCCGCCCATGGCCGACTGGACACCGCGAGGATCACCGCATGCGGAAGGGGCCGCACCCCATCGGGTGCGGCCCCTTCCTTCAGCTGTTCAAGCCGATCGCGGCATTCAGCCCGCGACAACCTCGATGTTGACCTTGGCGGCCACCTCGGGGTGCAGACGCACGGACGTCTCGTGGGCGCCCAGGGTCTTGATCGGCGCACCGAGCTCGATGCGACGCTTGTCGACCTCGGGACCACCGGCGGCCTTGATCGCCGAGGCGACGTCGGCCGGGGTGACGGAGCCGAAGAGACGGCCGGCGTCGCCGGAGCGAACGGCCAGACGGACCTTCACGCCCTCGAGCTGGGCCTTGACAGCGTTGGCCTGCTCGATGGTCTGGATCTCGTGGATCTTGCGAGCGCGACGGATCTGCTCGACGTCCTTCTCGCCGCCCTTGGTCCAGCGGATAGCGAACTTCCGCGGGATCAGGTAGTTGCGAGCGTAACCGTCCTTGACGTCGACGACGTCGCCCGCGGCACCGAGGCCGGAGACCTCGTGGGTGAGGATGATCTTCATGTTTCGGTCACCCTTCCCTTAGCGCGCGGTGGAGGTGTAGGGCAGCAGCGCCATCTCACGGCTGTTCTTCACGGCCGTGGCGACGTCACGCTGGTGCTGGGTGCAGTTGCCGGTCACGCGGCGGGCACGGATCTTGCCGCGGTCGGAAATGAACTTCCGCAGCATGTTCGTGTCCTTGTAGTCCACGTACGTGACCTTGTCCTTGCAGAAAGCGCAGACCTTCTTCTTAGGCTTGCGCACAGGCGGCTTCGCCATGGTGTTTCTCCTGTGTGATCAAGAAGTTTGGGTGCGGCCCGCCCTTGACCCGAGGGTCTAGAAGGGGGGCTCGTCCGAGTAGCCGCCGCCGTTGCCGGAGCCGGAGCCGCCGCCCCAGCCACCGCCGCCGCCCTGGTTGCCACCAGCGGGAGCGCTGGTCGCCCAGGGGTCGTCAGCGGGAGCGCCGCCGCCCTGCTGGCCGCCACCGGGGCCGCCGCCCCAGCCGCCGCCCTGCTGGCCGCCGCCACCGCCGCCGAAGCCGCCGCCACCGCCCTGGCCACCGCGGCCGGCGGTCTTGGTGACCTTGGCCGTGGCGTTGCGCAGGCTGGGCCCGACTTCCTCGACGTCCAGCTCGTAGACCGTGCGCTTGACGCCCTCACGGTCCTCGTAGGACCGCTGCTTCAGCCGGCCCTGCACGATCACGCGCATGCCTCGCTGGAGCGATTCGGCGACGTGCTCCGCCGCCTGGCGCCAGACGGAGCAGGTCAGGAACAGGCTCTCGCCGTCCTTCCACTCGTTCGTCTGGCGGTCGAAGGTGCGGGGAGTGGACGCGACACGGAACTTCGCGACCGCCGCACCGGAGGGGGTGAAGCGCAGCTCGGGGTCATCGACAAGGTTGCCGACGACCGTGATGACGGTCTCGCCTGCCATGGGGGAACCTCTCGGCGGGTTTACTGCTGGCTGCTTGCGGTACTACTCGAAACCCGAGATCAGCTGAGCGGGAGAGCTCAGTGGGTCTCGGGGCGGAGGACCTTGGTCCGGAGGACCGACTCGTTCAGGTTCATCTGGCGGTCGAGCTCCTTGACGACCGCAGGCTCGGCCTGCAGGTCGATGACCGAGTAGATGCCCTCGGGCTTCTTCTTGATCTCGTACGAGAGACGACGACGGCCCCAGGTGTCGACCTTCTCGACCTTTCCGCCGCCGTCACGGACGACAGAAAGGAAGTTCTCGATCAGCGGGGAGACAGCACGCTCCTCGAGATCGGGGTCGAGGATGACCATCACCTCGTAGTGACGCATGTGGAACCCACCTCCTCTGGACTCAGCGGCCACGGTCGTTCCGTGGCAGGAGGGTTGTGATGCGTTGAGCAACAGTGCTCCGCCAGTAAAACAGCCACCACTGACAATCGGGGTTCTCGCGGGGAGACCCCGGTCGGCGGGCTGGGCAGACACCGGTGCAGACGGTACAGAGTACCCGCACAGCGCTTCCGGTTGAAATCCGGCCTCCGGGACCGTCAATCTGTACACGTCGGGTGTGTATGGCGCTACGATGCGCCGCCTTCCGCAGGAGGTGCCCCATGGCACAGGTATTGCGACCCAACACCGGAGTCGGTTCCCTCTTCGCCACGGACGGCAAGTCCCATCCAGTCCAGGACGCCCTGCTCGCGGTGACCCTGGTGCTCGGACTGGTGTCGTTCATCACGGCGCAGTTCCACAGCCTCCATCTGCTGAGCTCCTGGACCGGCCTGGTGGGGATCGGCACCGGCGCCTACGGGCAGTGGATCTCCGAGACCACGCGTGAGCGCTTCGGTCTGATCCTGGGCCTCGGTGCCAGCGGCGTCGGCTTCTTCCTCGGCATGGCCCACGGCGGCCTGTTCGGCGGATTCTGACCGGCACCGCCCTCTCGCGGACCCGACGGGCATCCGCCCGTCGGCCGCCCGGAGGACCTGCCCTCGCGGCCCGACCGGCTCAAGGGGCGGGTCCCTCCGAGGCGGAACTTCGGCCTGCGCGGGCCACGGCATGATCGGTGCGGCGCCCGCTCTCAGGCGGCCCGTAGGGCATGAGCAGGGGACGGACAGGGCCTGCGGCCGGGGCAAAGGTGCCGCACGCCCAGTCGGCCTGCTCGCCGGGCGCAGTAGGCTTCGGCGCGAGAGCCGGAGCCCCTGTACCCATGGGGACACACCAGCCCGAGGAGCGCCCCGACATGAGCCTGACCCTGAGGACCATCAGCCGCGAGCAGCATCTGGCATACATCCAGAGCCTGCCTGCGGCGAGCCACATGCAGGTCCCCGCATGGGCAGACGTCAAGGCCGAGTGGCGCTCGGAGAACCTGGGCTGGTTCGACGACCGGACCGGTGAGCTGGTCGGTGCGGGCCTGGTGCTCTACCGGCAGCTGCCGAAGATCAAGCGCTACCTCGCCTATCTCCCCGAGGGCCCGGTCATCAACTGGTTCGCGCCGAACCTCGACGACTGGATCCAGCCGATGCTGGCCCATCTCAAGCAGCAGGGCGCCTTCTCCGTGAAGATGGGCCCGCCGGTGATCATCCGGCGTTGGGAGGCGGGCTCGATCAAGGCGGGCATCCAGAACCCGGACGTGAAGCGGCTGCGCGACATCGAGGCCGACTTCATCGAGCCGCGTGCCTTCGAGGTGGCCGACAAGCTGCGCCGAATGGGCTGGCAGCAGGGCGAGGACGGCGGCGCCGGCTTCGGCGACGTACAGCCGCGCTACGTCTACCAGGTGCCGCTCGCCAACCGCTCCCTGGAAGAGGTCCACAAGAACTTCAACCAGCTGTGGCGCCGCAACATCAAGAAGGCCGAGAAGGCAGGCGTCGAGGTCGTCCAGGGCGGTTACCACGACCTGGAGGAGTGGCAGCGGCTGTACGAGATCACGGCCGTACGCGACCACTTCCGGCCGCGCCCGCTGTCGTACTTCCAGCGCATGTGGACGGCCCTCAACAACGAGGACCCCAACCGCATGCGGCTGTACTTCGCCCGCCACAACGGTGTGAACCTGTCGGCGGCGACCATGCTGATCGTCGGCGGGCACGTCTGGTACTCCTACGGCGCCTCCGACAACATCGGCCGTGAGGTCCGGCCCTCGAACGCGATGCAGTGGCGGATGCTCCGCGACGCCTACGCGCTCGGCGCGAGCGTCTACGACCTGCGCGGTATCTCCGACTCGCTGGACGAGTCCGACCACCTCTTCGGTCTGATCCAGTTCAAGGTGGGCACGGGCGGCCAGGCCGCCGAGTACCTCGGCGAGTGGGACTTCCCCCTGAACAAGCTGCTCCACAAGGCGCTCGACATCTACATGTCGCGCCGCTGACCGAGCCTTTTCCTGTCGCGTCGCCGACCGCGCGTCACGCCGTTCGGTACCGTCGACAACTCCCTACCTCTGATACACCGCAGCCACGAGAAAGGTTCCGGGTCCCCCCATGGCGCTCACGCTCTACGTCGACACCGCGCGCTGGCGGGCGCACCACAAGCACGTGCAGGAGCAGTTCCCGGGACTCGTCCCGGTCTGCAAGGGCAACGGCTACGGATTCGGGCACGAACGGCTGGCGGAGGAGGCCACGCGGCTCGGCTCCGACGTGCTCGCCGTCGGCACGACGTACGAGGCCGCGCGCATCAAGGACTGGTTCGGGGGTGACCTGCTCGTGCTGACGCCCTACCGGCGCGGCGAGGAGCCGGTGCCGCTGCCGGACCGGGTGATCCGCTCGGTGTCGTCCGTGGACGGCGTGTACGGCCTGGTCGGCGCCCGTGTGGTCATCGAGGTCATGTCCTCGATGAAGCGGCACGGGATCAGCGAGCAGGACCTGCACCAGCTGCACTCCGCCATAGAGAACATCCGTCTCGAAGGCTTCGCCATCCATCTGCCGCTGGACCGCACCGACGGCTCGGACGCCGTCGAGGAGGTCATCGGCTGGATGGACCGGCTGCGCGCGGCCCGGCTGCCGCTGCACACCATGTTCGTCAGCCACCTCAAGGCCGAGGAACTGGTCCGGCTCCAGCAGCAGTTCCCGCAGACCCGGTTCCGTGCCCGCATCGGCACGCGGCTGTGGCTGGGGGACCACGAGGCCACCCAGTACCGGGGCGCGGTCCTGGACGTCACCCAGGTCGCCAAGGGCGACCGCTTCGGCTACCGCCAGCAGAAGGCGGCCTCGGACGGCTTCCTGGTGGTCGTTGCGGGCGGCACGTCGCACGGAGTGGGCCTGGAGGCCCCCAAGGCGCTGCACGGCGTCATGCCGCGCGCCAAGGGCGTCGCCCGCGCCGGCCTCGCCACGGTCAACCGGAACCTTTCTCCGTTCGTCTGGGGCGGCAAGCAGCGCTGGTTCGCCGAGCCGCCGCACATGCAGGTGTCGATCCTGTTCGTGCCCGCGGACGCGCCGGAGCCGAAGGTCGGCGACGAGCTGGTCGCCCATCTGCGGCACACCACCACGCAGTTCGACCGGCTCGTCGACAGCTGAGCCGTACGGGCGGGAGCCCGCCTGGCGGCACGGGACCACCGTCCCGTCGCCACGCGAGCCGCTCCCGCCCAGGCGGAGGGCCGGACACAGACCTTCCACGTCCCCCGCACAGGGCTGGACGCCCCATGTGGAAAGCCCAGCGCAGCGCTTCAGCCCCCACACAGAAGGCCGTACGCGGAACTCCCGCGTACGGCCTTTCCCGTGCGCCCGAGCGTCCGTCCACGGCCCGCTCAAGCCCTGTTCGCTCAGAGCGAACGTTCGTCCGGGAGCCTCTTCGCGGGGCCGTCGGTCCTGTCCGCGGCGGTCCCCTCCGCCGCGCCCCACGCCACCTGAGTCTCGGCGAAGTGTGCCGAGTACCGTGAGGAACGGGCCGCGGCGCCCAGGGCGATGACGTCCGGAGCGCCGTCGAGCACTCCGCCCGAGGGATCGTCGTCGCCGTCCCGGCGCACCACGTCGCGCTCCGGCAGGAAGATGTCGCGGATCACGACGGCGCACAGGTAGACCGTGCCCGCCAGATGCACCCCGATCGCCCAGTGATAGCCGTCGGTCGGCAGACCCTTGTGGGCGTCGCCGCTGGTCGTGTACGCGAGGTACATCCAGATGCCGAGGAAGTAGGCGACCTCGCACGCCTGCCAGATCAGGAAGTCCCGCCACTTGGGCCGGGCCAGCACGGCGAGCGGCACCAGCCACAGCACGTACTGCGGCGAGTAGACCTTGTTGGTGAGGATGAACGCGGCGACCATCAGGAAGGCCAGCTGGGCGAACCGGGGACGGCGCGGCGCCAGTAGCGTGAGGGTGCCGACACCGGCGGCGCACAGCAACACCAGCAGCATCGCCAGGGTGTTGACGGTCTCGGTCTCCAAGGGGTCGTTGGAGTTCTGGGCCAGGATCAGCCAGAAGGAACCGAAGTCGACACCCCGCTCCTGACTGAAACGGTAGAACTTCGACCAGCCGTCGAAGGCGAACAGCATCACCGGCAGGTTCACCACCAGCCAGGCGGCGGCGGTACCGCCGAGTGCCTTGGCGAGGTCGCGCCATCTGGCCGCCCGCACACACAGGACGAACAGTGGCCACAGAAGGAAGACCGGATACAGCTTGGCGGCCGTGGCGAGCCCCAGCAGGACACCGAAGGCCAGTGCACGCCCCCGGGACCACATCAGCATCGCCGCGGCCGTCAGAGCAACCGCCAGCAGGTCCCAGTTGATGGTGGCGGTGAGCGCGAAGGCAGGTGCCAGGGCGACCAGCAGTCCGTCCCAGGGCCGTCGTGCCTGGGTACGCGTGACGCAGACGGCGATGACCGCCGTGCACGCCATCAGCATCCCGGCGTTGACCATCCAGTACCACTGTTCCTGGTCCTGGATGCTGCCCGAGCCGGGCGTGAGCCAGGCGGCGACCTCCATGAACACACCGGTCAGCACCGGGTATTCGAGGTACTCCATGTCGCCGGGCAGCCGGTCGAAGTACGGCACGAGCCCGTCCGCGAAGCCACGCCCGTTGTACAGATGCGGAATGTCGGAGTAGCAGGCGTGCGTGTACTGGGTGCTGGCACCGAAGAACCAGCCGCCGTTGTAGCAGGGTGCCTTCTGCACCAGGCCGAGGGCGAACATACCGATCGCCACGAGCGCGATGATCCGCACGGGGGTCCACCACGACGTCCCCAACAGGGCGTGCCGCCCCAGGGGGCCGCCGATCAGCTCGCTGCCGTTCACCGCGACCGAGTCGGTCCGGGTCGGCGGCACCACGTCGGGCTGGCGAGCTTGCGTTCCTTCTGCACTGGGCATGGGCCACATCCTGCCGTACAAGTCTGGGAAAACGACGAGGGCCGCCGCACCCGGTGGGTACGGCGGCCCGATGTTTCACGTGAAACGCATGGTTTCACGTGAAACACCCATGCCGGGCGGAACGGCTCCTAGCCGGTCGAGCCTCCGAAGAGGCCGCCGCTCCCGTTTCCGTTCCCTCTGGTGTCGTCTGTGGGGGAGGCCGTCGGAGAGGAACTCACCCCGCCGTCCGTACCGCCGGTGTCCGTCCCTCCGACATCGGTGCCCCCAATGTCGGTGCCGCCGGTGGTGGTGTCGTCGCACTTCCACCACTGGGTGCAGGTCTCGGAGGCCGTCGGCGTGGGCGACTTCTCCGGCTTCCCCTTGGTCGGGGTCGGCGTCGGGCTCGGCTCCTCCGTCTCGGACGGCGAGGGAGTGGGCGACGGCGTCGGCTCGGCGTTGACGACCTCACCGATGTCCTCGGGGGTCGGGAACTTCTCCGCCGGCTGGTTCTTGAGCGCCTCGGCCATGTAGTCGTGCCAGATCTCCGACGGGAACGAGGCGCCGTGGATGGACTCCTGGTCACCGGTCCCGTACATCGGAAGGAAGGTACGGTTCTTGATCTTCTCGTCGTCCGGGTACCGGAACATGGTGATCGCGGTGGACAGCTGCGGGGTGTAGCCGACGAACCAGGCGGACTTGTTGTCGTCGGTCGTACCGGTCTTGCCGGCCACATCACGGCCGGGCAGCTGCGCGTTCGTACCCGTGCCCTTCTCGACCACGGTCTTCAGCACGTCCGTGACGTTGTCGGCGACCTTCGAGGTGAAGGCCTGCTTCGTCTGGACCTCGTGCTCGAAGACCGTGCCGTTCTTGCTGGTCACCTTGGTGACTGAGAACGGCTCGCGCTGCTTGCCGCTGGCCGCGAAGGTGGCGTACGAACCCGCCATACGGATCGCGCTGGGGTCGGAGATGCCGATCGAGAACGACGGGAAGCCGGTGCCGGCCAGGCTGCCTTCACGCAGACCCGCGGCCACCGCCGCCTCCTTGACCTTGTCCAGACCGACGTCCATGCCGAGCTGCACGAAGGCGGAGTTGGCCGACTTCTGCATCGCGTAGCGCAGATCGATCATGTACTTCGGGGCGTCACCGAGAGACTCCTTGCCATCGTTCTCCTGGAGCCACTCCTCACCCTTCTCGTTCTGCCAGACCGAGCCGTCGTAGTTCTTGATCTTGAGGTCGTTCTTGCCGCTGTACAGGCTCTTCGGGGAGACGACCGTGCGCTCGTCCTGTGCCTGCGTCTCACCGAGGTCGGGGTCCCGGACGCCCCAGGTCATGGCTGCCGCGAGCACGAACGGCTTGAACGTCGAACCGACCTGGGCACCGGTCTCGTCGGCGTTGTTGGTGAAGTGCTTGGTCGCGTCCACACCGCCGTAGGTGGCCTTGATGGCGCCGGTCGCCGGGTCCACCGAAGCGCCGCCGAACTGGACGTGGGTGTCCTTCGTCGGGCGCTTCTTGGGGTCGATGTTCTCCTTGCTGACCTTCTTGACCGCGGCTTCCAGGGCCTTGACCTTCTTCTTGTCGAAGGTCGTGTAGATCGAGTAACCGCCCTGCTGAAGCAGGTCCTGGTTGATGCCCGTCTCCTTGCTGTGGCTCACGATGTAGCCGTTGGCGAGATCGACGAGGTAACCGATCTGGCCGCTGAGCGCGGTGTTGAAGCGCGGGTTCTGGATCTTGGGCAGGTCGGGGAACTTGTCACGCTCGGCGGGGTCGAGGTGGCCGTACTCGACCATCTTGTCGAGCGTGTCCTGCTGCTGGCGCAGCGCGCGCTTCCTGTTCGCCTCGGGTGTGGCCGCCGAGTCGATGTTCACCGCGCCGGCCGGGTCGAAGTACGTGGCGCCCTTGAGCGTGGACGCCAGGAAGGCGCACTCGCCGGCGTCGAGATCGATGGCGTCCTTGTTGAAGTACGCGCGGGCCGCCGCCTGGATGCCGTAGGCGTTACGGCCGTAGTAGGCGGAGTTGAGGTAGCCCTCCATGATCTTGTCCTTGGAGACCGACGCGCCCACCTTGATGGAGACGAAGAGCTCCTTGAACTTGCGGGAGACAGTCTGCGACTGGTCGTCCAGCATGGCGTTCTTCACGTACTGCTGGGTGATCGTGGAACCGCCCTGGGTGTCGCCACCGCGCGCCATGTTGAACATGGCCCGGGCGATGCCCTTGGGGTCGATGCCACTGTCGGTGCGGAAGGTCTTGTTCTCCTGGGAGATGACCGCGTTCTGCATCTCCTGCGGGATCTGCGCCAGGCTGATGATCTGCCGGTTCGTCTCGCCGCCCGTGGCCACCATCTCGGAGCCGTCGGACCAGTAGTAGACGTTGTTCTGCGCCGTCGCCGTCAGCTGCACGTTCGGGACGCTCACCAGGGCGTAGCCGACGCCCGCGATGGCGACCAGGCTGGCGAGGAAGGCCAGCGACAGGCCGGAGACGAGCTTCCACGACGGCACCCAGCGATGCCAGCCGTACTTGCCGGCCCGCGGGTAGTCGATGATCCGCTTACGGCCGGTGTCCTCGACCCGCCCTCTGCCTCGCCCTGGTCCGCCGGGTCCAGGGGCGGCACGTCGGCCGCCCCGGCCGGGGTCGGGCGCGCGGCGGCGTCCGCCGCCCTGCGTCGCACGACGGGCCGCGGCGCGACCGCCGTACGTGCTCTCCTCGCCTCCCGACCCGTACGCGTCGGAAGGAGACCCGGTGGCGCCTCGCGGTGCCGCCCGGCGGCCGGAGGGCAGGCCGGACTGGCCGCGTCGGGCCGCGGCACGTCCGCCTTCCTGCGGCTGCGGCGGTTTGCGACGGTGCTCGCTCATCGAACGACTACTCCTAGGGCAGGCGCACCTCTGCGCGCCTGGAAACGGCGGCTGGTTTCCGGTCCCCCCGAAGTACGGACACGGTCGGTCCCGCATTCATCCGTACTGCACCGAGGACCACGACGCCCCCCGGCGTCACACGGTTCCCGGCGGTATGCATGCCGCACAGACTACGCACCGTCAAAACCCGCCTAGCCCAGAAGTTCACCCCAAATCAGGCAACTCGGCACCGACGAATCGGCGATGTGACGCCGTTCACCCTTCCCCCTCTTGTCGCATCAGCAAGGCCGTTCTATCGTGCTGATGTATCGAGTCGATACATCAGCACGACATAACGACCGTCACGGACCTCTTCACCGAGGTCGCAGCAGAGGGGAGGCGACGATGAGCCGGCGTTCCGGGATCCTTGAGTTCGCCGTACTCGGCCTGCTCCGCGAATCTCCGATGCACGGCTATGAACTGCGCAAACGACTCAATACGTCACTGGGTGTGTTCCGCGCGTTCAGCTACGGGACGCTCTACCCCTGCCTCAAGACGCTGGTCGCCAACGGCTGGTTGATCGAGGAGCCGGGGAGTGCGCCCGAGGACGCCCTCGCCGCCTCCCTCGCGGGCCGGCGCGCCAAGATCGTCTACCGGTTGACGGCGGAAGGTAAGGAGCACTTCGAGCAGCTGCTGTCGCAGACGGGGCCCGACGCGTACGAGGACGAGCACTTCGCCGCCCGCTTCGCGTTCTTCGGACAGACCTCCCGCGATGTACGCATGCGCGTGCTCGAAGGCCGCCGCAGCCGCCTCGAGGAGCGCCTGGAGAAGATGAGCGCCTCGCTCACACGCACCCGGGAACGCCTCGACGACTACACCCTTGAGCTCCAGCGCCACGGAATGGAGTCCGTGGAGCGCGAAGTGCGCTGGCTGAACGAGCTCATCGAGAGTGAGCGGGCCGGCCGGGACCTTCGTGGTTCCGCCACCGGGGAGCCCGCTCAGCAGGACACCACAACTGGAGCGACGGGCGGCCTGCCCCGGTCCGGGGAAACCCCCCGGCCGGATACGCCCGACGACACCGCCACGTGAAGCTCTTGCAAGGGCTTCACCGAAACACACAGGGAGCAACCGGAATGGGTTCGGTTCGCGTAGCCATCGTCGGCGTGGGCAACTGCGCCGCGTCGCTGGTGCAGGGCGTCGAGTACTACAAGGACGCCGACCCGGCGTCCAAGGTCCCGGGCCTGATGCACGTCCAGTTCGGCGAGTACCACGTCGGCGACGTGGAGTTCGTCGCGGCCTTCGACGTCGACGCGAAGAAGGTCGGCCTCGACCTCGCGGACGCCATCGGCGCCTCCGAGAACAACACCATCAAGATCTGCGACGTGCCGAACTCCGGCGTGACCGTGCAGCGCGGCCACACCCTCGACGGTCTCGGCAAGTACTACCGCCAGACCATCGAGGAGTCCGCCGAGGCTCCGGTCGACGTCGTCCAGATCCTCAAGGACAAGCAGGTCGACGTTCTCGTCTGCTACCTGCCCGTCGGCTCCGAGGACGCGGCGAAGTTCTACGCCCAGTGCGCCATCGACGCCAAGGTCGCCTTCGTCAACGCCCTCCCGGTCTTCATCGCCGGCACCAAGGAGTGGGCGGACAAGTTCACCGAGGCGGGCGTCCCGATCGTCGGTGACGACATCAAGTCGCAGGTCGGCGCCACCATCACGCACCGCGTCATGGCGAAGCTGTTCGAGGACCGTGGTGTGCGCCTGGAGCGCACGATGCAGCTGAACGTCGGCGGCAACATGGACTTCAAGAACATGCTCGAGCGTGACCGCCTCGAGTCCAAGAAGATCTCCAAGACGCAGGCCGTCACCTCTCAGATCCCCGACCGGGACCTCGGCGAGAAGAACGTCCACATCGGCCCGTCCGACTACGTCGCGTGGCTCGACGACCGCAAGTGGGCCTATGTCCGCCTCGAGGGCCGCGCGTTCGGTGACGTCCCGCTGAACCTGGAGTACAAGCTCGAGGTCTGGGACTCCCCGAACTCCGCGGGTGTCATCATCGACGCCCTGCGCGCCGCGAAGATCGCCAAGGACCGCGGCATCGGCGGCCCGATCCTGTCGGCGTCCTCGTACTTCATGAAGTCCCCGCCGGTGCAGTACTTCGACGACGAGGCCCTCGAGAACGTCGAGAAGTTCATCAAGGGCGAGGTCGAGCGCTAAAGACGCTCTTCTCTTCCTGGGCCAGAGGGTCCCCGAGGCATTGCGCCCGGGGACCCTCCCTGTATGTGAGGCTGTGCCTCATGGCCGTCGTACGTGATCTTCGGGTCCTGCTGCGCTTCGGGAACTTCCGGCGCCTGCTCGCCGTACGACTGCTCTCCCAGGGCGCCGACGGCGTCTACCAGGTCGGCCTCGCCACCTACGTCGTCTTCTCCCCGGAGAAGCAGACCTCCGCGGCCGCGATCGCCTCCGCGATGGCCGTGCTGCTGCTCCCCTACTCCCTGGTCGGCCCCTTCGCCGGAGTCCTGCTGGACCGCTGGCGCCGCCGCCAGGTGTTCGTGTACGGCAACGTGCTGCGCGCCGTGCTCGCCACGGGCACCGCGCTGCTGATGGTCAGCCAGGTCCCCGACTGGCTCTTCTACGTCTCCGCTCTGTGCGTCACCGCCGTCAACCGCTTCGTGCTGGCGGGCCTGTCGGCCTCGCTGCCACGGGTCGTGGACAGGGAGCGGCTGGTGATGGCCAACTCCCTGTCCCCGACGGCCGGCACGCTCGCCGCGACCGCGGGCGGGGGCCTCGCCTTCGTGGTGCGGCTGGGGGCCGCCGACTCCGACGCCGTCGTGGTGTTCCTGGGCGCCGCGCTGTATTTGTGCGGGGCGCTCGCCGCGCTGCGCATCCCCCGTGACCTGCTGGGCCCGGACGCCGGCCTGATCCGGCCCGGCCTCGGGGCGGCCCTGTCCGGTACGGCCCGCGACCTGGCCGCCGGCATCCGGCACCTGGCAGCGCCGCCGCGCCGGGAGGCCGCCTGGGCGCTCGGTGCGATGACGCTCATGCGGTTCTGCTACGGCGCCCTGTCGGTGATGGTGCTGATGCTCTGTCGCTACGCCCTGACGTCCAGCACCGACGGCGGGCTCGCCCTGCTCGGAGTGGCGCTCGGCCTGTCCGGGGCCGGCTTCTTCGCGGCGGCGGTGCTGACCCCCTGGGCGGCGGGCCGGCTCGGGGCGGGCCGGTGGATCGCCGTGTGCGCCGCGATCGCCGCCGTGCTGGAACCCGCGCTGGGCCTGCCCTTCGCCACCGGCCCACTGCTCGCGGCCGCCTTCGTCCTGGGGCTCATCACCCAGGGCGCGAAGATCTCCACCGACACCATCGTCCAGTCCTCGGTGGAGGACGGCTTCCGCGGCCGGGTCTTCTCCGTCTACGACGTCCTGTTCAACACCGCCTTCGTCGGGGCGGCGGGAGTGGCCTCCCTGATGCTCCCGCCCGACGGGCGGTCGGTACCCCTGGTGTTCACCGTGGCCGTCATCTACGGCGTCGTTGCGGTGGCTATGGCCCGTTTTGAACGCCGGTGAATGTCACGTACGTGCCACAGAGCCGCTCCCGCCTCCGCCAGTGTCAGAGGGGGCCGCTACCTTACGTGAGTCTTATCCGCTTCTTATGCGTGTCGCACCGCATCAAGGGGGACCCCCGCATGTCCACTCCGCCGTCTCAGGGCAACCCGTTCGCCCAGGGCCAGAACCCGTATGCCCAGAACCCGGCCGGCGCGCCGCAGCCGGGCCAGCCGGGTGTCCCGCCGCAGCCCTACGCCCCGATGCCCGGCCAGGGCGCCCCGGTTCCGCCGCCCGCCCCGGCCAAGCGCTTCAGCAAGAAGCTGCTGCGGATCGGTGGCTTCATCGTCGTCGCCATCATCATCGCCGTGGTCAAGTGGCAGTTCGGCAAGACCGACGCCGAGACCACGTCCGTGGGCTCCTGCCTCCACAACAAGGGCACGATGACGCAGGCGGACCTCGAGACGGTGGATTGCACCTCCGGTGACGCGGAGTACAAGGTGATCGAGAAGTTCGACGACACCAGCGACACCGACAAGTGCAACACGGTCAAGGAGACCGAGGTCGCGTACTACCAGACGGGTGAGGGCCACGACGTCGTCCTGTGCCTGAAGCAGGTCAAGTAAGGCAGAGGCCTCGCGAGGGGACGATGTTTCACGTGAAACGTCGTCCGTCGCATCGTTCGTCGCGAGACTGAAGCAAGAAGGGCGCCATGTTTCACGTGAAACATGGCGCCCTTCTCATGCCCCGGTTCTCATACCTGGGCTCTCATGCGCGGGTTCAGGCGTCCTGCTCCTTGGCCCACCATTCCTTGAGAGCCTCCGTCGCCGCCTCCGCTCCCAGCGGGCCGTGTTCCAGGCGGAGTTCCAGCAGCTGCTTGTAGGCGCGGCCGACCGCGGGACCGGGCGGGACGCCGAGGATCTCCATGATCTGGTTGCCGTCCAGGTCGGGACGGATCGCGTCGAGCTCCTCCTGCTCCTTGAGCTGCTCGATGCGTTCCTCCAGCCCGTCGTACGCACGCGACAGCGCGGTCGCCCTGCGCTTGTTGCGGGTGGTGCAGTCGGAGCGGGTCAGCTTGTGGAGCCGGTCGAGCAGCGGCCCGGCGTCACGGACGTAGCGGCGGACCGCGGAGTCGGTCCACTCGCCGGTGCCGTAGCCGTGGAAGCGCAGGTGCAGCTCGACCAGGTGCGAGACGTCCTTCACCAGCTCGTTGGAGTACTTCAGCGCGGTCATGCGCTTCTTGGTCATCTTGGCGCCGACCACCTCGTGGTGGTGGAACGAGACCCGGCCGTCCTTCTCGAAGCGACGCGTGCGCGGCTTGCCGATGTCGTGCAGCAGCGCGGCCAGTCGCAGCGTCAGGTCGGGGCCGTCGGTCTCCAGCGCCATCGCCTGCTCCAGGACGATCAGCGTGTGCTCGTAGACGTCCTTGTGCCGGTGGTGCTCGTCCCTCTCCAGCCGCAGCGCGGGCAACTCGGGCAGCACATGCTCGGCGAGCCCGGTGTCCACCAGGAGGGTCAGACCCTTGCGGGGGTGCGCGGACAGGACGAGCTTGTTCAGCTCGTCCCGCACCCGCTCGGCGGAGACGATCTCGATGCGACCCGCCATCTCGGTCATGGCGGTGACGACCTCGGGGGCCACCTCGAAGTCGAGCTGCGCGGCGAACCGGGCCGCACGCATCATGCGCAGCGGGTCGTCCGAGAACGAAGCCTCCGGCGTGCCCGGCGTACGCAGTACCCGCGCCGCGAGGTCGTCCCGGCCGCCGTGCGGGTCGATGAACGTCTTCTCCGGCAGCGCGAGGGCCATCGCGTTCACCGTGAAGTCGCGCCGGACGAGGTCCTCCTCGATGGAGTCGCCGTACGCCACCTCGGGCTTGCGCGAGGTCCGGTCGTAGGCCTCCGACCGGTAGGTCGTTACCTCGATCTGGAAGCCGTCCTTCTGGGCACCGACCGTGCCGAAGGCGATACCGACGTCCCATACGGCGTCCGCCCAGGGCCGCACGATCCTCAGCACGTCCTCGGGGCGCGCGTCCGTGGTGAAGTCCAGGTCGTTGCCGAGCCGGCCGAGGAGCGCGTCCCGTACCGATCCGCCGACCAGGGCGAGCGCGAAGCCGGCCTCCTGGAAACGGCGGGCCAGGTCGTCGGCGACGGGAGCGACCCACTGCGGCTCGGTGACCGCGCGGTCGGGCTCCGGGGCAATGAGGTGGTCTTCGTTGGCATTCGGCACAACAGAAGAGGGTACGTGGCCCGAGCGCCAGGCAGCGCCCCCATTAAGGCGGACCGACCCCGTCGGCGCGCCCGTCGGCGACGTCCCCGACGCTGGACCAAAGTGCCCGTTCACGGCATATGTGACGTATCTCAACGCAATCGGTATCCGCCCCGGCCAGGCGCCCGTAACGAACGGCGAACGGTCGGGTGCCGATCTTGTGGACCAGTCCGCGGCACTTCCCCTCAGCGCGCATCGTTACCATGCGTGGACGCACATTGCGGCGACCACTGACGAGGACGAGGGACGGACGAGCGCGTGGCCGAGGCGGCAGACTTCCCGGGGACCAGTCCCTCACCCGCCCGCCGTCTGCTGCGGCGCACCGGAGCCCTGCTCGCCGCCGCCCCGCTGCTGGCCGGCCTCGTCCAGCTGACCGCCGCCCCGTCCGCGCAGGCGGCGGGCCGGTCATCGGCGAAGGCGGTCTCCGGCTCCGGCACGGTCGCCGTGTCGCTGGACTCGCTCACCCCGTCCGTCCTGTCCGAGGACGACACCCTGACGGTCTCCGGGACCGTCACCAACAAAGGCAAGCAGACGATCACCAAGGCCCACCTGGACCTGGTGATCGGCCCGGAGATCGACACGCGCTCGGGGATCGACGACGCCTTCCGGCGCACCGGGTACACACCGGGCTCGGACGGCTCCGAGGCCGGCGACGAGCAGAAACTGCCCGCGCTCACCCCCGGTGTCGCGGAGGCGTTCAGCATCACCGTCCCCGTGGAGGACCTCGACCTCGGCGGCGCCGGCGTCTACCAGCTGGGCGTCAAGCTCTCCGGGGAGACGTCCGCGCAGCCCTGGGAGCAGGTACTGGGCTTCCAGCGGACCTTCCTGCCCTGGCAGCCCGACGAGCCGGACACCACGACGCGTACGACGTTCCTGTGGCCGCTGGTCTCCGACGTCCAGATGACCGCGCAGACCGGCTCCAACGAGCGCCAGACGCCGGTCTTCCTCGACGACGGCCTCACCGAGGACCTCTCGCCCGGCGGACGGCTGGAACAGCTCGTGGCGCTCGGCAAGGACCTCGACGTCACCTGGGTGATCGACCCGGACCTGCTGGCCTCCGTCGACGCCATGACGGAGACCTACGAGATCCAGAGCGGGAACGGTGCCACCACGCCGGGCCGCGGCCAGAGCGTCGCCAAGCGCTGGCTGGCCGACCTTCAGAACGCGGTCGCCGGCAAGGAGGTCGTCGCGCTGCCGTTCGGCGACACGGACCTGGCGTCCCTCGCGCACAACGGCACGAGCGTCTCCGGCTCGCTCAGCCACCTGAAGGAGGCGACGGAAGTCGCCGCCGGCACGGTAGAGACGATCATCCATGTGAAGCCGTCCACGGACTTCGCGTGGCCGGTGAACGGCGCGGTCGACCCGTCGATCGTCAAGGTCGCCACCTCCGCGGGCGCCGACACGGTCATCGCGCGCAGCGACAGCCTTCAGGAGACCGGCGGGCTGTCCTACACGCCCTCCGCCCCGCGCCCGATCGGCGGCGGCACCACCGCGGTCGTCGCGGACGCCCGGCTGTCGACGGCCTTCCAGGGCGATCTGACGACGGCTTCGGCCGGCACGCTCGTCGTGCAGCGCTTCCTCGCGCAGAGCCTCGCCCTGAACCTCCAGACGGACAAGCAGCGCAGCATCGTGGTGGCGCCGCAGCGCATGCCCAGCGCCAGCCAGGCCCGCACCATGGCCCAGGCGCTCACCGCGCTCCAGGGCGGCACGTGGAACGAGCCGCGGCCCCTCACGGACACCGCCGCGGCCAGGCCGGACCCGGGCGCGACCACCACCGTCCCCGGCGCCTCGGCCTACCCGAAGTCGCTGCGCCGGCAGGAGCTGCCGCGCAAGGCCTTCGAGCAGATCGCCACCACACAGGTGAAGCTCGACAACTTCGAGGTCATCCTCTCCGACGAGTCCCGTGTGGTGACGCCGTTCGGGCGGGCGATGAACCGCGCGATGTCCACGTCCTGGCGCGGCCACGCCGTGGCGGCGGCGAACTACCGCGACGGGGTGGAGCGGTATCTCGACGACCTCGCCGACCAGGTCAGCCTGATCGACAAGTCCGAGACCAAGCTCTCCGGGCGCAGCGCCACCATCCCCGTCACGGTCCAGAACAACCTGGTGCAGGGCGTCGACCGCCTCGTCCTGCGGCTCACCTCCACCGCCCCGAACCGTCTGGAGATCGGCGGCGAGGCCTACGACGAGCAGCCGGTCGCGGTCTCCGGCGGGCACAGCCAGTCGGTGAAGTTCACCACCTCCGCCAATGCCAACGGGCGCGTCACGGTGATCGCCCAGCTGTTCACCGAGGACGGCCAGGCCTACGGCGACCCGGTGACCTTCGACGTGAAGGTCACCGAGATCACGGCCACGGTCATGCTGGTCATCGGCGGCGGTGTGCTGCTGCTTGTGCTGGCGGGCTTCAGGATGTACACCCAGCGCAAGCGCACCGCCGCCCGCGACGCCGAGGGCAGCGGCCCCGACGGTACGGACGAGTCCGCCGACGGCCCGGAGAACCCGGAAGGGCCCGAGGAACGTCTCACCGGGCACACGGAGGAGACCGAGGAGTCGGACGCGCCTTCCGGGGCAGGGGAGCCGGAGCAGCCGAGTGACCCGACACCGGACACCGCAGCGGAAAACCCGGACCCGTCCGGCACGGGTGAGAGAGTGGACCGTTGAGGATGTCGTGGCCGGTGGGCCAGGGACGATGAGGTGGGGTAAGGATGAACGCGCCGTACGACGGTGACCGCGGTCAGGCCGTGGGCGGCTCGGGACACCCCGAGGGCCCACCGCCCGAGCACGGCCAGGTACCGCCGCAGCACCCCGCGGACATGTATCTCCAGGACGCCTACGACCAGGACCCCTACCGGGCCCAGGACCTCTCCGCCCAGGACCCGGTGTCCGAGGCCCTCTACGACCGCGCCGCTCACCCGCCGCCGCCCCCGGGCACGTACCCGCAGCAGCCGCTGTACGCACAGCCGCAGCAGCAGCCGTACGCCCCCGACCCGCGTGTGTGGGCGCAGACGCCGGCTCCCGAGCCGGACGGCGCGACCCAGTACCTGCCCTACGGCGACGACCCGCGCACCACCGAGTACGTGGGCGTCGACGACCTGGTGACCCAGGCCGGCGAACAGCAGCCGGACGCGTTCGCCCATCTCTTCCGCGACCAGCAGCAGGGCAGCGGCCGCCCGCACGAGCAGCCGGCCGTGCCCGGTCCCGCCCCCGTCCCGCACCCGGGCCAGTCCCCTACGGCGGCTTACGGCGTGCCTCAGAACCAGGCTCCGGCCCCGGAGCAGTACCAGGCTCCCGTCCCGCCGCCCGCCCCGCCCGCCGAGCCGGTCCAGGCGCCCAGCGCCGCGGGGGGCCGCAAGGCCGGTCGCGCCGCGGGTCTGCTGAAGTCCAGCGCGGTGATGGCCGCGGGCACGATGGTCTCCCGGCTCACCGGGTTCATCCGCTCCGCGATGATCGTCTCGGCGCTGGGCCTGGTGCTCCTCGGCGAGTCCTTCCAGGTGGCGTACCAGCTGCCGACGATGATCTACATCCTCACCGTCGGCGGCGGCCTCAACTCGGTCTTCGTGCCGCAGCTCGTGCGCGCGATGAAGGACGACGAGGACGGCGGCGAGGCCTACGCGAACCGGCTGCTGACGCTGGTCATGGTGATCCTCGGCGGTCTGACCGTCCTCGCCATGCTCGGCGCCCCGCTCCTGGTCCGCGCCCTGTCGAACCCGCTGGCCTCGGACCCCGCCGCGTTCGACGTCGCGGTCACCTTCACCCGGTACTTCCTGCCCTCGATCTTCTTCATGGGCGTCCATGTGGTGATGGGTCAGATCCTCAACGCCCGCGGCCGCTTCGGCGCGATGATGTGGACGCCGGTCCTCAACAACATCGTCATCATCGTGACGCTGGGCCTGTTCCTGTGGGTCTACGGCACCGCCGAGCACTCCGGCATCACCGTGGAGAACATCCCCGACGAGGGTGTGCGCCTGCTGGGCATCGGCATCCTGCTCGGCCTCGTCGTCCAGGCCCTGGCGATGATCCCCTACCTGCGCGAGACCGGCTTCAAGCTGCGCCTGCGCTTCGACTGGAAGGGCCACGGCCTGGGCAAGGCCGCGATGCTCGCCAAGTGGACGATCCTGTTCGTGCTCGCCAACCAGGCGGGCGCGCTGGTCGTCACGCAGCTGGCCACCGCCGCGGTCGTCGACACCAAGATCGAGGGCACCGGCTTCAGCGCCTACGCCAACGCCCAGCTCATCTGGGGCCTGCCGCAGGCCATCATCACCGTCTCCCTGATGGCCGCCCTGCTGCCGCGCATCTCCCGCTCGGCCGCCGAGGACGACGCGGGCGCCGTCCGCGACGACATCTCCCAGGGCCTGCGCACCACGGCCGTCGCCATCGTGCCGATCGCCTTCGGGTTCCTCGCCCTCGGCATCCCGATGTGCACCCTGATCTTCGGCTCCTCCGGTGCCCAGGCCGCCACGAACATGGGCTACATGCTGATGGCCTTCGGCCTCGGCCTGATCCCGTACTCCGTGCAGTACGTCGTCCTGCGCGCCTTCTACGCGTACGAGGACACCCGCACGCCGTTCTACAACACGGTCATCGTGGCCGCGGTGAACGCGAGCGCCTCCGCCCTGTGCTTCCTCCTGCTGCCGCCGCGCTGGGCCGTGGTCGGCATGGCCGCCTCCTACGGCGCGGCCTACGTCATCGGTGTCGGCGTCGCCTGGCGCAGGCTGCGCAAGCGGCTCGGCGGAGACCTCGACGGTGCGCGCGTGCTGCGGACGTACGCCCGCCTGTGCATCGCCTCGGTCCCGGCCGTGCTGCTCAGCGGCGCCGCCTGTTACGGCATCACCCAGACGCTCGGCCACGGCGCCGCGGGCTCGTTCGCCGCGCTGCTCGTCGGCGGTGCCGTCCTGCTCGGCGTCTTCTACGTCGCCGCCCGCCGGATGCGTATCGAGGAGCTCAACTCCTTGGTCGGAATGGTGCGCGGGCGACTGGGTCGCTGAAGCGGGGGAGGTACTCGCACAACCATCGTCCGTCCCCGTGTGTCGTGCACAGGGACGGACTGTGGGCACAATTGGATCGGCGTCGCACGACGCGCAACGGATGGGGAGGCAGACGACGGTGGCGGATCGGAGCAGGGCTGCCGTCGACGTGGCAGACAACAGCGGTGACAAGCCGCTGACCGCCGGGGCGGAGCAGGCGGACCAGTCCACGGCCGACGGGGTGGACCAGACCGGGGAGCGGGACACGGAGAGCACCGAGGCACAGGGGAGCGGCGGGAGCGAGAGTCCCGCGAAGGCCTCACCTCCCGAACTGCACAGCGGTCACAAACTCGCCAGACGCTACCGCCTGGAGGAGTGCGTCACCCGTCTGGACGGATTCAGCAGCTGGCGTGCGGTCGACGAGAAGCTCCGCCGTGCCGTCGGCGTGCACATCCTGCCCGCGGACCACACGCGTGCCCGTTCCGTGCTCGCCGCGGCCCGTTCCTCCGCCCTGCTCGGCGATCCCCGTTTCGTGCAGGTCCTCGACGCCGTCGACGAGAACGACCTGGTGTACGTCGTGCACGAGTGGCTGCCCGACGCCACCGAGCTGACCGCGCTGCTCGCCGCCGGGCCGCTGGAGTCGCACGACGCCTACCAGTTGGTCAGCCAGATCGCCTCCGCCATGGCCGCCGCGCACCGCGAGGGCCTGGCGCATCTGCGCCTCAACCCCAACGCCGTGCTGCGCACCTCGAGCGGACAGTGGCGCATCCGCGGCCTCGCGGTCAACGCGGCACTGCGCGGAGCCAGTTCCGACACTCCGCAGCGCACCGACACCGAGGCGATCGGCGCCCTGCTCTACGCCGCCCTCACCCAGCGCTGGCCCTACGAGAACGACGCCTACGGTCTGTCCGGGCTGCCCAAGGACGTCGGTCTGATCGCCCCCGACCAGGTGCGGGCCGGTGTGCACCGAGGACTGTCCGAGCTCGCCATGCGGGCCCTGGCCAACGACGGGGCGACCGCCTCCCGGCACGAGGCCGCGTGCACCACGCCGGAGGAGCTGGTGAAGGCGGTCGGCGAGATGCCGCGCATCCGCCCGCCGGAGCCGGTCTTCACCGCGCCGCCGGAGTACCAGCGCACGACCTACCAGCAGGGCACCTACGGCCGCCCGGCGCCGCACCCCGGTGCGACCCAGCCCGTGCCCGCCCCTCCGCCCCCGCTCCAGAGCGGCACCGGGCGGGTCCTGAAGTGGGCCGTGTCGGCCCTGCTCATCGCCGCCCTCGGCCTGGGCAGTTGGCAGCTCGCGGACGCGCTGATGGAGCGCGGCGGCGGCAAGTCCGACGACACGAACAAGACCCAGACGACGGACGGCGGCGACAAGAACAAGCCCAAGCCGCCCCGGCCCATCGCCATCCAGGACGCGAGCGACTTCGATCCCTTCGGAGGAGACCGGTCCGAGAAGCCGGGCGACATATACAAGGTCTACGACAGCGATCCGGGCACGTACTGGCAGACGGACCGCTACATGGGCGAGTGGGGCGCCAAGTTCGGCAACCTGAAGTCCGGCGTCGGCGTCATCCTCGATCTCGGCAAGGTCCAGCAGGTCGGCAACGTCACCGTCACCTTCGAGGGCAGTACGGCGGTTGACCTGCGCGCCGCGAGCGGAGACGCCGAGCCGCAGTCCTTCGACGGCTTCACCAAGGTCGCCGACGGCACGGGCCCCACGGTCCAGCTCAAGCCGGGCAAGGAACTCGAGGCCCGGTACCTGCTGGTCTGGCTCACCGAGATCCCGTTGCAGTCGAACGGCGAGTACCGCGGCCGCGTGGTCGACATCAAGGTGACCGGCTGAGGAAGCGAGGGAGGGGGCGTGCACAGCGACCGGCAGGAACCGCCGGATGAGACCGACGAGGCCCTTCTGGCGCGGCATGTCGCCGGGGACCCGGACGCCTTCGGCGAGCTCGTACGGCGGCACCGGGACCGGCTGTGGGCCGTGGCCCTGCGCACGCTGGGGGACCGTGAGGAAGCCGCCGACGCCGTGCAGGACGCCCTGGTGTCGGCGTACCGGGCCGCTCACACCTTCCAGGGGAAGTCCGCCGTCACGACCTGGCTGCACCGGATCACGGTGAACGCCTGCCTGGACCGGGCCCGCAAGGCCGCCTCGCGCAAGACCTCGCCGGTCGACGACACCGAGCGCCTGGAGCGGCTGCTGGAGCCGCACGAGTCCGCCTCGGCGCCCGCCGAGCGCAACGACCTGCACCGGCAGCTCATCGAGGCGCTCGGCACTCTCCCGCCCGATCAGCGCGCCGCCCTCGTTCTGGTGGACATGCAGGGCTACCCCGTCGCCGAGGCCGCCCGCATCCTCGACGTGCCGACCGGGACGATCAAGAGCCGCTGCGCCCGCGGCAGAGCGAGACTCCTGCCGCTGCTCACCCATCTGAAGCCGGAAAGCAACACCGCCGGCGGAAACTCGGAGGAGGGGCGGAACCGGACGCAGGGGACATCCGTCCCACCCGCAGCGGGACCGCGATCCGCCGGTCCGCGCCGTCCCGGGTCGAGTGACTCAGCCACAGTGAAGGGCGGAGGTGGGCGAGCGTGACTGCCACGACGGACACGGCCGGGCACCCGGACGTCGCCGAGATCTCCGACCTCACCGAGGGCCTGCTGTCCCCGTCCCGGAGCACGGAGCTGCGGCGGCACCTGGACGGCTGTGAGCTGTGTGCGGACGTCCGCGCCTCGCTGGAGGAGATCAGGGGCCTGCTCGGCACCCTGCCGGGCCCGGCGCGGATGCCCGACGACGTGGCGGGCCGTATCGACGCGGCACTCGCGGCAGAGGCCCTCCTGGCCTCCACCGCCACGACGGTCGGCTCCCCCGGCGAAGCAGCCGACGCCGACGAGCCCTCTGGGGCGGCCGAGCCCATCGCCGCGGACACTGCCGGCCTCGCTGACGCAGACAGCGAGCCGCCGACAGCCGAGCGACCCGCAGCCACCGAAGAGGGCGCCTCCGTCAGCCAGCCCTCCCCCCTCGCAGGCGCCGCATCTCCCTCGACTCCCCCCTCCGCGCGCGACAGCGGTCATGTTTCACGTGAAACAGCGGCCCCGGTGGGCCGACCCGCAGGCAGGCCCCGCGCCGCCACCGGTCCCGGTCGCAAGGACCGCCGCACCGGCAAGCGCAGGATCGCCGCTCTCGGGGCCGCCTTCACGGTGGCCGCTCTGGGGCTCGGCTCCGTCCTGCTGTCCTCGTGGGGCGGCGGCACTCCCACGAGCTCGCCCGGCCAGGAGGAGAAGGCCTCCATCGCCGACACCTTCGCCGCGGGAACGCTGGAGGGAAAGGTCGACGATCTCCTCGCCGCGCACGCGAGCGAGAGCAGCGGTGACAAGCGCACCCCGCAGAGCCTCGGTGTGGAGGGCGGCCCCTCCAGCGGGGGACCGCGTGTCCTCCAGCAGCCCGCGGTGCCCGACTGCGTCCGTCAGGGCATCGGCCGCACCGACCCGGCACTCGCCACCGAGCAGGGCGTGTACAAGGGACGCGACGCGCTGCTCGTCGTGCTCCCGGACGCCACCGACGCCAGCCGGGTCAGCGTCTATGTCGTCGACTCTGGCTGTGTGGCCGAGGACTCCGCTGCCAAGGCCGAGGTGCTCTTCAAGGACACCTACGCTCGTCCCTGAGGCGGACCCGCACCACAAGGGACTGTGGCCTCAGGAGAGGGCGTGTGCCGCACATCAGCGGCGTGAGCCGAGCCACCCCTCCACTCAGGGTGTCGCACGCGCCCCTGAGCCTTACCTCGCCTCTTCTGTCACGGCTGTCTCGCCCCTTGGTGTGCCCGGACACAGTGGGAATGCGCGCCCCTTAGGATCCGTTGGGTGGGGTGAGAGTCCGAGAGGGCTCCCACCGGTCGTACGACGCAGTCCAGAGACGAGGAATCAAGCCGTGAGCGACGTCCGTAACGTGATCATCATCGGCTCCGGGCCCGCCGGCTACACGGCGGCGCTCTACACCGCGCGCGCGTCGCTGAAGCCCCTGGTGTTCGAGGGTGCCGTCACCGCGGGCGGTGCGCTGATGAACACCACCGAGGTGGAGAACTTCCCGGGCTTCCAGGACGGCATCATGGGCCCCGAGCTCATGGACAACATGCGCGGCCAGGCCGAGCGTTTCGGCGCCGAGCTCATCCCCGACGACATCGTCTCCGTCGACCTCAGCGGTGAGATCAAGACCGTCACCGACACCGCTGGCGCCGTCCACCGGGCCAAGGCCGTCATCGTCGCCACCGGTTCCCAGCACCGCAAGCTCGGTCTGCCCAACGAGGACGCCCTCTCCGGCCGCGGCGTCTCCTGGTGCGCCACCTGTGACGGCTTCTTCTTCAAGGACCAGGACATCGCCGTGATCGGCGGCGGTGACACCGCGATGGAGGAGGCCACCTTCCTCTCGCGCTTCGCCAAGTCCGTGACGATCGTCCACCGCCGTGACAGCCTGCGTGCCTCCAAGGCCATGCAGGACCGCGCGTTCGCCGACCCGAAGATCAAGTTCGTCTGGGACAGCGAGGTCGCCGAGGTCCAGGGCGACCAGAAGCTCGCGGGCCTGAAGCTGCGCAACGTCAAGACCGGTGAGCTCTCCGACCTTCCGGTGACCGGCCTGTTCATCGCGATCGGCCACGACCCGCGCACCGAGCTCTTCAAGGGCCAGCTGGACCTGGACGAGGAGGGCTACCTCAAGGTGGCCGCCCCCTCCACCCGGACGAGCCTGACCGGTGTCTTCGCCGCCGGTGATGTCGTCGACCACACCTACCGCCAGGCGATCACCGCGGCCGGCACCGGCTGCTCCGCCGCCCTCGACGCCGAGCGCTTCCTCGCCGCCCTCGCGGACGAGGACAAGGCCGAGCCCGCGACCGTCTGACCTCCACCCACCCCACGCACACCACAAAGGAGCCCCCTGTGGCCGGCACCCTGAAGAACGTGACCGACGATTCCTTCGAGCAGGACGTCCTCAAGAGCGACAAGCCCGTCCTGGTGGACTTCTGGGCGGCCTGGTGCGGTCCGTGCCGCCAGATCGCTCCGTCTCTCGAGGCCATCGCGGCCGAGCATGGCGACAAGATCGAGATCGTCAAGCTCAACATCGACGAGAACCCGGCCACGGCCGCCAAGTACGGCGTCATGTCCATCCCGACGCTGAACGTCTACCAGTCCGGTGAGGTCGCCAAGACCATCGTCGGTGCCAAGCCGAAGGCCGCGATCCTGCGCGACCTCGAGGACTTCATCGCCGAGTGATCTCTCGGATGTGAGGCGCTCCGCCGTTTCACGTGAAACATGAAGGGGGCCGGCCCAAGAGGGTCGGCCCCCTTCATGCTGCGCCGGGTGTCAGAGGGGACGCAGCGCCGGCTCTTTCTGCACGGCTCCCAGCAGCCGGTCCAACGCCATCTCCACGTCTTCCTTCCAGGAGAGCGTGGTGCGCAGCTCCAGCCGCAGCCGGGGGTGGGTGGAATGCTGCCGGACCGTCTTGAAGCCGACAGCGAGGAGATGGTCGGCAGGCAGCAGACAGGCGGGTTCCTTCCACCGGGCATCCCCGAACGCCTCGATCGCCTTGAAGCCCCGGCGCAACAGGTCTTTGGCGACGGTCTGCACCATCACCCGGCCCAGCCCCTGTCCCTGGTAGCCGGGAAGGATGAAGCTCGTCATCAGCTGAACGGCATCGGGGGAGACGGGACTCGTCGGGAACGCCGTGGAGCGGGGCACATAGGCCGGTGGAGCGTAGAGGACGAAGCCCACGGGGACGTCGTCGACATAGACGACCCTGCCGCACGATCCCCAGTCCAGCAGGACGGCGGAGATCCACGACTCCTTCTCCATGGCCGACGTGCCGGCACTTACCGCGGCTTCTCCGCTGACCGGGTCGAGCTCCCAGAAGACACACGAGCGGCAGCGCTGGGGAAGGTCTTGAAGGTTGTCCAGCGTGAGCGGTACGAGCCGACGTCCCATGAAGGCTGTTCCTCGCTTCCTTCGCCCGCGGCATCGCGGGCGGCAGTCAGAGCACTGTGTTCTCTGAACAGTTCGACGACGAATCCTCCAACGGCGCCCAGACCCAGTCCCGCGCTCACCAGTCCGGTCCGGCTCATCGTTCGCACGGCCTCCGCCTCCCCATGAGGTATCGCCAGGTGGATGCGCCTTTCCGATCGCATCGTATCGACCACGAGATTCACTCGATACCGACAGAAAGCAAAGAGCGAGCCGTGTTCCGGTACACACCGGACACGGCTCGCTCACCTGACGTGCCCCGCACTGGGGCGGCTCAGTCCTCCGCGTCGTCGGAGTCGCCGTCCAGCAGGCTCTTCTGCAGAACCGGCCCCTCACCGGGAGCCAGTGTGCCGAGGATGCGCTCAAGGTCCTCCACCGAAGCGAACTCGACCGTGATCTTGCCCTTCTTCTGGCCCAGGTCGACCTTCACCCGGGTCTCGAAGCGATCCGACAGACGACCTGCGAGATCGGTCAGGGCCGGGGAGAGCCTCGCGCCGGCACGAGGGCCCTTGGCACGCGGAGCCTTCTGGGGCCGCGATCCCATCAGGGTCACGATCTCCTCGACCGCACGCACCGAGAGTCCCTCGGCGACGATCCGGTGGGCCAGCCGGTCCTGCTCCTCCGCGTCCTCCACGGACAGCAGCGCCCGGGCGTGACCGGCGGACAGCACCCCGGCCGCGACCCGCCGCTGAACCGTGGGCGAGAGCTTCAGCAGCCGCAGGGTGTTGGAGACCTGCGGACGGGAGCGGCCGATGCGGTCCGCCAGCTGGTCGTGCGTGCAGTTGAAGTCCTTCAGGAGCTGGTCGTAGGCGGCCGCCTCTTCCAGCGGGTTCAGCTGAGCGCGGTGGAGGTTCTCCAGGAGGGCGTCCAAGAGCAGCTTCTCGTCGTCCGTGTGCCGCACGATCGCCGGGATGGCCTCGAGGCCGGCCTCACGGCAGGCCCTCCAGCGCCGCTCGCCCATGATGAGCTCGTAGCGGCCGGCGCCGACCTGACGGACGACGACGGGCTGGAGCAGACCGACCTCCTGGATGGAGGTGATCAGTTCGTGCAGGGCGTCCTCGTCGAAGACCTCACGCGGCTGGCGCGGGTTCGGCGTGATGGCTTCCAGCGGGATCTCGGCGAAGTGGGCTCCGATGGGTGCCGCGGGTGCTTCCACCGGGACGGGGGCCGGGAAGTCCTCTGTTTCACGTGAAACAGGCGGCAGCGTGGCCACCTTCGCCGCGGCCACTCCACGCTCGGCCGTCAGTACCGGCATTGCCGCAGAAGCAGTGGAGCCGACGCTCCCCACCTCGTCGACGGCCGGCGTCTTCTCCGTGGAGGCCGCGGGGATGAGTGCGGCGAGCCCTCGGCCCAGTCCCCTCCGTCGCTCACTCACTGGATCCCCTCCACCATGCTCGGGTTGTTCTGGGCGCCGATGTGGGCGCGGGTCGGGTCATAGCTGACGCCGACGCCCTTCAGCGCGATCTCTCGTGCGGCCTCAAGGTAGGACAGCGCACCGCTCGATCCAGGATCGTAGGTCAGCACCGTCTGTCCGTAGCTCGGCGCCTCGGAGATGCGGACCGAGCGAGGAATGCTCGTCCGCAGCACCTCGTCGCCGAAGTGAGTGCGCACCTCGTCCGCGACCTGTGACGCCAGACGCGTCCGGCCGTCGTACATGGTGAGCAGGATCGTCGACACATGCAGGGCGGGGTTGAGATGCCCCCGAACCAGATCGACGTTGCGCAGCAGCTGTCCCAGGCCCTCCAGCGCGTAGTACTCGCACTGGATCGGGATGAGGACCTCCTGGCCCGCGACGAGCGCGTTGACCGTCAGCAGCCCGAGAGAGGGCGGGCAGTCGATGAGGACGTAGTCCAGCGGCTGCTCGTAGGCCTGAACGGCGCGCTCGAGTCGGCTCTCCCGTGCGACCAGGGACACCAGCTCGATCTCCGCGCCGGCCAGGTCGATCGTCGCGGGGGCACAGAAGAGGCCCTCGACGTCGGGAACAGGCTGGACGACCTCGGCGAGCGGTCTGCTGTCGACCAGAACGTCATAGATCGACGGGACGTCGGCGTGGTGGTCGATACCGAGGGCCGTGGAGGCGTTGCCCTGAGGGTCGAGGTCGATCACCAGCACCCGGGCGCCGTGCAGTGCCAGGGACGCGGCAAGATTGACGGTCGTCGTCGTCTTGCCGACCCCGCCCTTCTGGTTGGCGACGACGATGTTCCGGGTCTGCTCGGGCCGTGGAAGACCCTCCCCGGCGCGTCCCAGAGCCTCGACCGCCAGTTGGGCAGCACGACCGATGGGGGTGTCGTCCATCGGGGGCGGTGTTTCACGTGAAACATCGTCCCCCAGCGACTCGGTACGGGGACCAGGGACCGGATCGGTCATCGGTCCCGCGATGTTGGCGTCGGACCGCAAGGATTCACTCTCCTCGACTTCAGGCTCGCAATGAACAGAGCCTCCCATGCCTTCGGGGTCGTGAACCAGTGAGGCCGGGGCTTGTGTGGAGAAATCCACCTCTGTGGACAACTCCGATCCCGCTTTGAGTGACCCGACAGGCCCGTCGAGCGAACCGAGAGGCTTTCGTTCGCGAGGTTTGGCCGCGGCGCGGCCTCGACTGATGATGCCGTGCAGCAGTGAGCGACGTTTCACGTGAAACACGATGCACAGCACCCGAGGCCGAACTGTCGCGACACTCCGTCATGTACAGGTTTGGCAGCTTGTGTGGAGTACGCAGCCGTATCCCTCAGGGGGCGACTGCTCTCCGAGAACTCAGCGGCGTCGACGCGTCCGCCCCGTGCGGGCCGCCTTTGCCCGCTTGGCGGCGAAGCGCACACCGCCCGGACTCTCTCCGACCTCCACACGCACGACCGTGGACAGTGGGTCCACAACGCCCTCGCCGACGTGAAGGACGGACGTCCCCACGGCACCGAGCTTGCTCAGGGCAGTGGCCGAGCTCTTGAGTTCCTCCTCCGCGGTGTCTCCCTTGAGCGCCAGCATCTCGCCGTAGGGCCGCAGCAGCGGGATACCCCACGTGGCGAGACGGTCCAGCGGCGCAACCGCACGGGCGGTGACGACATGGACCTGCGGCATCTTGCCCATGACCTCCTCGGCACGGCCGCGGACAACGGTGACATGGTCCAGGCCCAGCAGCTCCACGACCTCGGTCAGGAAGGTCGTACGCCGCAGGAGGGGCTCCAGCAGGGTGATCTTCAGGTCCTCGCGGACGAGGGCGAGCGGGATGCCGGGCAGGCCGGCGCCCGAGCCGACGTCGCAGACCGTAACCCCCTCGGGAACGACCTCGGAGAGCACCGCGCAGTTCAGCAGATGCCGTTCCCACAGACGGGGCACTTCGCGTGGGCCGATCAGACCACGCTGCACGCCCGCCTCGGCGAGCAGCTCCGCGTACCGGACCGCGTCCGGGAAGCGGGCGCCGAACACCTCACGTGCCTGTTCGGGCGCAGGGGGAAGCTCCACTGCCTCCGTCACGGGGACCGTCCTTCCGTACCGCATCGGCGCGGCAGGCGCCGACACCAGAACCACCAGAACTATCAGGCTGACAAAATTCGGCCCCGTCTGCGCTACAGACGGGGCCGGTGGATCGTGCGGGCCGATCAGACGGGCAACACGACGACGAAACGCTGGGGCTCCTCGCCCTCGGACTCGCTGCGCAGCCCCGCGGCCTTGACCGCGTCGTGCACGACCTTGCGCTCGAACGGGGTCATCGGGTTCAGCTTCACCGGGGAGCCACTGCTCTTGGCCTCGGCAGCGGCCTTGGCACCCAGCTCGGCGAGCTCGGTGCGCTTCTTGGCCCGGTAGCCCGCGACGTCCAGCATCAGACGGCTGCGGTCCCCGGTCTCCCGGTGCACGGCCAGGCGCGTGAGCTCCTGAAGCGCCTCCAGCACCTCGCCGTCCCGGCCGACCAGCTTCTGCAGATCGCGGCCGCCCGCGTCACTGACGATCGAGACAGAGGCGCGGTCGCCCTCGACGTCCATGTCGATGTCGCCGTCGAGATCGGCGATGTCCAGCAGACCCTCGAGGTAGTCCGCCGCGATCTCGCCCTCCTGCTCCAGGCGGGTCAGGGTGTCTGCACCCTCGGCAGCGGCGGAGGTGGTGCCTTCCGTCACGGGATGGACTCCTTCTTACTTCTTGGACGGGGACTTGGGACGCTGCGGACCCTTGCGCTGCCCGGACTGAGCCTTGCTGCGGGTACCGGAGGCGGGCTTCGGCTCGGCCTTCTTCTGCGCGGCCGGGGCGGAGTCCTCGGGTGTGTCGGACGTCTCGGGCGAGCTGTCCTCGCCGGCCGCCTTGGCTGCACCCGACTGACGCTGCGACTTGGTCTGCCGCTTGGGCTGCTGGCGCTTGGCCGGAGCGGTGGACGTGGTCGTGGGCGTGCCGTCCTCGGTCAGGGTGGCGACGGCGCCCTCGCTCTTGATCACGGAGCCGTCGGCCTGGGCCGCCAGGCCCGCCTTGCCGAGGCCGTTGATGAACTTGCGCTCGTGGTCGTTGCGGTCCCGGCCCTTGGTGACGATCGCCTTGACGATGGCCTTCTCACGACGGTTGCGCGTCTTGCCGTGGTGCGAGATGTGCTTGTAGAGGCGCTCCAGGTAGGCGGCCTGGGCCTTGGAACCCGGGGTCGGGTTGTTGTGGATCACGTACATCTGCTGGCCCATGGTCCACACGTTGGTGGTCAGCCAGTAGACGAGGACACCGACCGGGAAGTTGATACCGAAGACGGCGAAGATGACCGGGAAGACGTACATCAGCATCTTCTGCTGCTGCATGAACGGCGTCTTCACGCTGGTGTCGACGTTCTTCGTCATCAGCTGGCGCTGCGTGTAGAACTGCGACAGCGACATCAGGACGATCATGACCGCCGTCACGATGCGGACGCTGGTCAGCGAGGCGTCCAGCGCGGCGACGTCGGAGGCGCTGTCGGTGAACTTCGCGGCCAGCGGGGCCCCGAAGATGTGCGCCTTCTGCGCGCTCTCCAGCAGGCTCTGGTTGATGACACCGACGGTGTCGCCGTTCGCGATGCTGTTGAGCACGTGGTACAGGGCGAAGAAGAACGGCGACTGGGCCAGGATGGGAAGGCACGAGGAGAGCGGGTTGGTACCCGTCTCCTTGTACAGCTTCATCATCTCTTCGGACTGGCGCTGCCGGTCGTTCTTGTAGCGCTCCTGGATCTTCTTCATCTCCGGCTGGAGCGTCTGCATCGCCCGGGTCGCCTTGATCTGCTTCACGAAGAGCGGGATCAGGCAGATCCGGATGACGATCACCAGGGACACGATGGACAGGCCCCAGGCCCAGCCCGTATCAGGTCCGAAGATCGCACCGTACAGGCTGTGGAACTGCACGATGACCCAGGAGACGGGTGTGGTGATAAAGCTGAAGAGGCTGGCAATCGTGTCCACTAATCATGCTCCTTGGGCATGGGACGAGGTCTCTGCGGCCGGGCTCGGCGGGCCGGAGGAATCAGGTCCGTCGATGGCCGGTTCGGCGGCGGAGGGCCCGCCCTTGCGTGCGCGCCAGGCGTTGCGCAGCATTTCGTGCCACCGCGGGCGCTTGCGCGGCGGGACATGGTCCACGCCGCCCAGCGACCACGGGTTGCAACGAAGGATGCGCCAGGCGGTCAGGGCAGTGCCCTTGATCGCACCGTGCCGGTCGATGGCCGTGAACCCGTAGTGGGAGCACGACGGGTAGTACTTGCACACCGGCCCGAGCAGTGGACTGATCGTCCACTGGTACAGCTTGATCAGTGCCAGCAGCGGGTACTTCATCGCGCGCCCCCTCCCAGGACCCGCTCCAGGGCGGCGTCCAGGTCTCGGGCCAGGTGTTCGTGGTCCGCGCCACCCGCATCGGGCAGCGCTCGTACCACTACCAGGCTACCGGGGGGCAGGAGTGCCACCCGGTCACGCATGAGGTGACGAAGTCTGCGCTTGACCTTGTTGCGCACAACCGCGCCACCCACGGCCTTGCTCACGACGAAACCCGCACGCGGCGGAGGAGCGCTCTCCCCAGGCGCGTGCGGGTCCGTGGCACCGCTTCGAAGATGGACGACGAGAAGAGGGCGACCAGCCCTGCGTCCTCGTCGTACCGCGGTCGCGAAGTCCTCGCGCCGCCTCAGCCGGTTCTCGGTGGGCAGCACGACGGCATGACCTGACCGGAATCAGGCGGACAGACGGGCGCGACCCTTGCTACGGCGGGACGCCAGGACGGCGCGGCCGGCACGGGTACGCATACGCAGCCGGAAGCCGTGGGTCTTCGCGCGACGACGGTTGTTCGGCTGGAAGGTGCGCTTGCTCACTCGGGGGCTCCAGAAAGAATCAGTAGTGGCGGGGTGCCGTCCTGGCTGTCACCGTGCGCCCACGAGTAGCTCGCGTTACGCCCGAGTGCACCGCTTTCCGATCACCTAGACGCGATCTGTGCCCATCGGAGGCAGGCGGCAGCAGCCATCGACAACTCGACCTGGTTACGGTACGCGCGGCTACGCCATCCGGTCAAACCAGGAGCCTGCGGGAGACACTGTCCACAGGCTGGGGACAACAACTTGAACCCTACCCGTCGCGCTGACTACCGTGGCTGGACTCCGATTCGTTCCCTTGTCACCCGCCCAGCGGGTTTGTACCTCCCGCCCCGATCTACATCCCGATCCGTCCCGTGAACCACACATTCGTGGGACCTGTGAGAAAGCGTGCCCTGTGGCTGACGTACCTGCCGATCTTGCCGCAGTGTGGCCACGAGTACTCGAGCAACTTCTCGGTGAGGGCCGCGGGCAGGGTGTCGAGGCCAAGGACGAGCACTGGATCCGGCGCTGCCAACCGCTCGCGCTGGTCGCCGACACCGCGCTGCTGGCCGTACCGAACGAGTTTGCGAAGAACGTGCTCGAGGGCCGCCTCGCGCCGATCGTGAGCGAGAAGCTGAGCCGTGAGTGCGGCCGCCCCATCCGCATCGCGATCACCGTGGACGACTCCATGGGCGAGGCCCCGGCGCCCCCACCGCCCGCCGCCCAGCCGCAGTCGCCCGCGCGGTACGACGAGCCCGACTCCGCGCCGTACGAGGGCTACGGCCGCCACCGCGCCGAGCCGCTGCCCGGCACCGGCGAGCAGCACCCGACCGCCCGCCCCGCCTACCCGGCGGAGTACCAGCGCCCCGAGCCGGGCGCCTGGCCGCGCCCCGCGCAGGACGAGTACAGCTGGCAGCAGCCGCGCCTGGGCTTCCCGGAGCGCGACCCGTACGCCGACCGCGACCGCGACGGCTACACGGACCCGTACGCGGACCGGGACCGGGACCCTTACGCCGACCGCGAACGCGACGCCTACGCGGACCGGGACCGCGACCGCGATCCGTACGCCTCGCCCTCCCCCCAGGGCGGCTACGGCTCGCAGGCCCGTGACAGCTACGGCTCCTCCGCCCAGGACTACCGCGGGCAGGCGCCGGAGCGGCCGTCCTACGACCAGACGCGCGCCGAGTACGACAAGGGGCGCGGGGAGTACGACCAGCGCGACGGCCGCCGCGAGCTGCCCGAGCCGCAGTCCGGCCACGGACCCGCCCACCGCGGCGGTTCCGGAGCCCCGGGATCCGTCGGCCCGTCCGGGGGCGGACCGCTGGGCTCCTCGCCCAAGCCGGTCGGCGGTCCGGGCGAGCCGACCGCGCGGCTGAACCCCAAGTACCTCTTCGACACCTTCGTCATCGGCGCGTCCAACCGCTTCGCGCACGCGGCCGCGGTGGCCGTCGCCGAGGCGCCCGCCAAGGCGTACAACCCCCTCTTCATCTATGGGGAGTCGGGGCTCGGCAAGACGCACCTGCTGCACGCGATCGGGCACTACGCGCGCAGCCTCTACCCGGGCACCCGCGTGCGGTACGTGAGCTCGGAGGAGTTCACCAACGAGTTCATCAACTCCATCCGCGACGGCAAGGGCGACAGTTTCCGCAAGCGCTACCGCGAGATGGACATCCTGCTCGTCGACGACATCCAGTTCCTCGCGGACAAGGAGTCGACGCAGGAGGAGTTCTTCCACACCTTCAACACCCTCCACAACGCCAACAAGCAGATCGTGCTCTCCAGCGACCGGCCGCCCCGGCAGCTGGTGACGCTCGAGGACCGGCTGCGGAACCGTTTCGAGTGGGGTCTGACCACCGACGTCCAGCCGCCGGAGCTGGAGACGCGTATCGCGATCCTGCGCAAGAAGGCCGTCCAGGAGCAGCTCAACGCCCCGCCGGAGGTACTGGAGTTCATCGCCTCCCGGATCTCGCGGAACATCCGTGAGCTGGAGGGCGCGCTGATCCGGGTGACGGCGTTCGCGTCGCTGAACCGGCAGCCGGTCGACCTGGGCCTGACGGAGATCGTCCTGAAGGACCTGATCCCTGGCGGCGAGGACTCGGCCCCGGAGATCACCTCCACGGCCATCATGAGCGCCACGGCGGACTACTTCGGGCTGACCGTCGAGGACCTGTGCGGCACCTCGCGCGGCCGCGCGCTGGTCACCGCCCGGCAGATCGCCATGTATCTGTGCCGGGAGCTGACGGACCTGTCCCTGCCGAAGATCGGCGCGCTGTTCGGCGGCCGGGACCACACCACGGTCATGCACGCGGACCGGAAGATCCGGAACCTGATGGCCGAGCGGCGCTCGATCTACAACCAGGTCACCGAGCTCACCAACCGCATCAAGGCCGGCTGAGCCGGCGCGGACCGTCTCCCGGTCCGCAGGGCCGCACCCGGGAGCTCCGGCCCAGACACGCCTTTCCCCGTCCGGGGCGCCCCGGCCCTGGGCGCCCCGGCCCAGACACGCTTCCAGGTCCGCTGGGCCGCACCCGGAGCTCCGGCCCAGACACGGCCCTCCCCGCCCGCGGAGCTCCGGCGCCGCGGGCGGGACGACCCAGACACGCCTGCAGGTCCGCACAGCCCCGCACCGGGCGCTCCGGCCCACACCCGCCTCCAGCGCCCGGCACCGGCACCACCTCCCGGGGCCGGGCGCTCAGCCGCGCATCCGGACCCTCGCACCCCGCTCCAGGACCGCCACACGCAGAGCCGTCGGGACGCTCGACGATGCCTCGGAAACGGTCCTCACCACCCACCAGAAGCGCTCCAAGGGCGCCTCGGGAGCGATTCCCGGGCGCCCTTCGTGTTTCCGCCGAGTCATCCGCTGTTCGAATTCGAGCCGGGTTACGGCCACCCTCCACAGATTCGGCGACTTTCTTCCGTCCACACGCTGGGGACTGTGGAGTTGTCCCGAGCGGCATCCACAGCGGACCCTGGTGAAGGAACATCAGACCAGGTCACCTGCCTGTGGATTGGTGGATGAAAGTTCTCCACAGACTGTGGAGAACTTCTCCGTCCACAGCCTGCGCACAAGGTTTTCCACCGGCAACCCACAGGCTGAGGCCGGTTGTCCCCAATGATTCCCGGCTTCTCCACATGTCTGTCCACTGTTCGGCAACCCGGAGGCCCGGTACACCGGGTCGAGTGAAAGCCGTCACACGAAGTTGCCAGGTTGGCCTGTGGGAAAGACGGGTAAAGCTGGGGACGAGGTTGGGGAGAACTCGCCTCATCCTGTGCATGGGGTGTGCAGAACTTTCCGTTCTCCACAGATGACCCCAGTTGTCCACCGCCTCCGCCCACAGGGCCTGGGGACAAAATTTGGGCTCTGACCTGTGAAAACGGGGTTATCCACGGTATCCACAGGCCCTACTACTACTCCCGACTAGAGAGAGTCCGGGAATCGCTTTGAAGCGGGGCCTGTGCACAACTCGCTCTCCGGCGTCCGACCGTCCCTCGTCACGACTTGACCCCGAGGGGCGCCGACTGTCAGTGGCGTACGTCAGACTGGTCCCCGGTGTCCTGCCCGTCCCAGTGGCCGGCGACACCGGGACAGCGACGAAGCAGGGCGGGAAGCGCCGGCAACAGCAGGAGGCGGCTTACGGTGAAGATCCGGGTGGAACGCGACGTACTCGCGGAGGCAGTGGCCTGGGCGGCGCGCAGCCTCCCGGCCCGTCCACCGGCGCCTGTACTCGCCGGCCTCCTGCTGAAGGCCGAGGAGGGCCAGCTGAGCCTGTCGAGCTTCGACTACGAGGTCTCGGCACGGGTCAGCGTCGAGGCGGAGGTCGACGAGGAGGGCACCGTCCTCGTCTCGGGCCGGCTGCTGGCGGACATCTCCCGGGCCCTCCCCAACCGGCCGGTGGAGATTTCCACAGACGGTGTACGGGCGACCGTGGTCTGCGGCTCCTCGCGGTTCACGCTCCACACCCTGCCCGTGGAGGAGTACCCGGCGCTGCCGCAGATGCCGAACGCGACCGGCACGGTCCCCGGCGAGGTCTTCGCCTCCGCCGTCTCCCAGGTCGCCATCGCGGCCGGCCGTGACGACACGCTGCCCGTCCTGACCGGTGTGCGCATCGAGATCGAGGGCGACACCGTGACGCTGGCCTCCACCGACCGCTACCGCTTCGCGGTCCGCGAGTTCCTGTGGAAGCCGGAGAACCCGGACGCCTCCGCGGTCGCCCTGGTGCCCGCCAAGACGCTCCTGGACACCGCCAAGGCGCTCACCAGCGGCGACAGCGTGATCCTGGCGCTGTCCGGCTCGGGCTCCGGCGAGGGCCTGATCGGTTTCGAGGGCGCCGGCCGTCGTACGACGACCCGCCTGCTGGAAGGCGATCTGCCGAAGTACCGCACGCTGTTCCCGACGGAGTTCAACTCCGTCGCGGTGATCGAGACCGCCCCCTTCGTGGAGGCCGTCAAGCGTGTGGCCCTGGTCGCCGAGCGGAACACCCCGGTGCGCCTCAGCTTCGAGCAGGGCGTGCTGATCCTGGAGGCCGGTTCCAGTGACGACGCACAGGCTGTGGAAAGGGTCGACGCCCAGCTGGACGGCGACGACATCTCGATCGCCTTCAACCCGACCTTCCTGCTGGACGGCCTGAGCGCGATCGACTCCCCGGTGGCGCAGCTGTCCTTCACGACCTCCACGAAGCCCGCGCTGCTCAGCGGCAAGCCGGCGCTCGACGCGGAGGCGGACGACGCGTACAAGTACCTGATCATGCCGGTGCGCCTCAGCGGCTGAGCCTCAGTCGCCCGCGAGGGGTTGTCCACAGGCCGTGGGAAAAGTCCCCGGCCTGTGGGGAGAACTCGCAGGTGAGGCGGAGCCTGTGGGTGTTCTTATGAGCGGGTATGCCCACAGGTGTGCGTGACCGTCCGGGTTTAGGCTCGGACACAGGTACGAAGGTGCCTGCCACGCCACAGCAACCTAAGGAACAACTGATGGAGCTCGGTCTCGTCGGCCTCGGCAAGATGGGCGGCAACATGCGCGAGCGGATCCGCCGCGCGGACCACACCGTCGTCGGATACGACCGCAACCCGGACCTCGCGGATGTCCACAGCCTGGAAGAGCTTGTGGGCAAGCTCAGCGCTCCGCGCGTCGTCTGGGTGATGGTCCCGGCCGGCGGGGCCACGCAGTCCACCATCGACGAGCTCGGCGAGCTGCTGGAGCCCGGGGACGTCGTCGTCGACGGCGGCAACTCCCGCTGGACGGACGACGAGAGGCACGCCGAGGAGCTGGCAGCCAAGGGCATCGGCTTCGTCGACTGCGGTGTCTCGGGCGGCGTCTGGGGCCTGGAGAACGGCTACGCGCTGATGTACGGCGGCGACGCGGAGAACGTCGCCAAGGTGCAGCCGGTGTTCGACGCCCTCAAGCCCGAGGGCGACTTCGGCGCGGTGCACGCCGGCAAGGTCGGCGCGGGCCACTTCGCGAAGATGGTCCACAACGGCATCGAGTACGCGATGATGCAGGCCTACGCCGAGGGCTGGGAGCTGCTGGAGAAGGTCGACTCCGTGGAGAACGTCCGCGAGGTCTTCCGCTCCTGGCAGGAGGGCACCGTCATCCGTTCCTGGCTGCTGGACCTGGCCGTCAACGCCCTGGACGACGACGAGCACCTGGCCGGGCTGCGCGGCTACGCGCAGGACTCCGGCGAGGGCCGCTGGACCGTGGAGGCGGCGATCGACAACGCCGTGCCGCTGCCCGCGATCACGGCCTCGCTGTTCGCGCGGTTCGCCTCCCGCCAGGACGACTCCCCGCAGATGAAGATGATCGCGGCGCTGCGCAACCAGTTCGGCGGCCACGCGGTCGAGAAGAAGTAACACCCTCCCGGAGCACGTCTTCGGGAGCGGACAGGCACCAGGAAGCTGAGGGAGGTCGGCGAACGACCATGCACGTCACGCATCTGTCGCTGGCCGACTTCCGCTCGTACGCCCGGGTCGAGGTTCCGCTCGACCCGGGCGTCACCGCCTTCGTCGGGCCGAACGGCCAGGGGAAGACGAACCTCGTCGAGGCCGTGGGCTATCTCGCCACCCTCGGCAGCCACCGTGTGGCCTCCGACACGCCCCTGGTGCGCATGGGCGCCGACCGGGCGGTGATCCGGGCACAGGTGCGGCAGGGCGAGCGGCAGCAACTGGTCGAGCTGGAGCTGAACCCGGGCAAGGCCAACCGCGCCCGCATCAACCGGTCCTCGCAGGTCAGACCGCGTGACGTGCTGGGCATCGTACGGACGGTGCTGTTCGCGCCGGAGGACCTGGCGCTGGTCAAGGGGGACCCCGGTGAGCGGCGGCGGTTCCTGGACGAGCTGATCACCGCGCGCTCTCCGCGGATGGCCGGGGTGCGCTCGGACTACGAGCGGGTGCTCAAGCAGCGCAACACCCTGCTGAAGACGACCGCGCTGGCCCGCCGGCACGGCGGACGGTCGATGGACCTGTCCACACTCGACGTGTGGGACCAGCATCTCGCGCGCGTGGGCGCCGAGTTGCTCGCGCAGCGCCTTGACCTGATCGCGGCGATCCAGCCGCTGGCCGACAAGGCGTACGAGCAGCTGGCGCCCGGAGGCGGTCCGCTCGCGCTGGAGTACAAGCCGTCGGCGCCCGGCGAGGCGCACACGCGCGAGGATCTCTACGCCCAGCTGATGGCGGCGCTCGCGGAGGCGCGCAAGCAGGAGGTCGAGCGGGGCGTGACCCTTGTGGGGCCGCACCGGGACGATCTCCAGCTCAAGCTCGGCCAGCTGCCCGCCAAGGGGTACGCCTCGCACGGCGAGTCCTGGTCCTACGCGCTGGCGCTGCGGCTGGCCTCCTACGACCTGTTGCGGGCCGAGGGCAACGAGCCGGTGCTGATCCTCGACGACGTGTTCGCCGAGCTCGACACCCGGCGGCGGGAGCGGCTGGCGGAACTGGTGGCGCCGGGCGAGCAGGTGCTGGTGACGGCGGCCGTGGACGACGACGTGCCGCATGTGCTGACCGGCGCGCGGTACACGGTGTTGGCCGGGACGGTGGAGCGCGTATGAGCGTCCTGGCCCCCGCCCCGCGGGAGGTGCGCGGATGAGCGGGTCCGACCGGCCCAAGACGCCCGAGCCCTCCGGCGTCGACCTCGCGCGCGTGGCGCTGCGCGCCGCGAAGGAGGCGGCACGCGCGCGTGGGGACGCGGCGCAGCAGAAGAAGCAGGCGCGGCGCGGGGGGCTGCGGTCCGGCGCCCGCGCCGACGGCCGGGACCCGATGGCGCTGGGCTCCGCGATCAACCGGCTGATCAGCGAGCGGGGCTGGGAGACGCCGGCGGCGGTGGGCGGTGTCATGGGGCGCTGGCCGCAGATCGTCGGTGAGGACGTGGCCAAGCACTGTGTCCCCGAGCGTTACGACGAGGACGAGCGGGTTCTGGTCGTGCGCTGCGACTCGACGGCCTGGGCGACGAATCTGCGGCTGCTGGCGCCGACGTTGGTCGCCCGGCTGAACCAGGATCTCGGGCATGGCGCGGTGCGGCTCCTGAAGGTCATGGGGCCCGGCGGCGGGCCCCGCCGGTACGGGCCGCTGCGGGCGCCGGGGAGCACGGGGCCGGGCGACACGTACGGGTGAGCCGCGGGTGCGCGGGTCCGCGTGCCGCTGTGGCCGGGCGGGTGCGGCCGCGTCGTGGTGGTTCGCGCAGTTCTGCGCGCCCCTTCCTGGTGTCTGCGGCGTTGTATGGGGGTTCTGCGTAGTTCCCGCGCCCCTGTCGAGGGCCGTGGTCGGGCGGGGTGTGGTGGCGTTGTGGCTGTTCGCGCTGTTTCCCGGGCTCGTTCCGGGGTGCCTGCCCACCCCTGTGAAGGGTGAGTGACGGACTTCACATCGCCGACTTGGCGCGGACCGTTTTCGGCCGCCCGCTCCGCCGTGCCGCGCAACCGCACGCGGGTGCGAATCCCGACCTGACCCGCGAGTAGCGAAGGGTTGACGGGTCGAAGCGCTGAATGGCTCCGTGAGCCTCTTGGAGCCCCCATCCGCATATCGGGAGTCCTCCGAGCCGGGTTCAGGGCGGCACATGCGGACTCAGGTACCGGCAAACCCCCATCAGTGTCAGTGCTACCGGTAGACTGGAAGACAATCCCGCCCCGCACAGTGGGGGACGCTCGGGAGAAGCTGAGCAACGCTGATCAAGGCTTACCAACGCAACATGCCGCAGCCGCTCCGGCAACCGCCGACGAGCTCGGCTCGTGCTGTGCCAGAAAGGGCGCTTCGTGGCCGATTCCGGCAACCCCAACGAGAACATCCCGTCCACCGAGGCCCCGGCCGGAGTTGCTGAGGCCTCGGGCGCGGCGTACGACGCCAGCGCGATCACCGTCCTCGAAGGTCTGGACGCGGTCCGCAAGCGGCCGGGCATGTACATCGGCTCGACCGGTGAGCGAGGCCTGCACCACCTGGTGCAGGAGGTCGTCGACAACTCCGTCGACGAGGCGCTGGCCGGGCACGCGGACACGATCGACGTCACGGTCCTCGCCGACGGCGGCGTGCGCGTGATCGACAACGGCCGTGGCATCCCGGTGGACATCCACCCCGTCGAGAAGAAGCCCGCCGTCGAGGTCGTGCTCACCGTGCTGCACGCGGGCGGCAAGTTCGGCGGCGGCGGCTACGCGGTCTCCGGTGGTCTGCACGGCGTCGGCGTCTCGGTCGTCAACGCCCTGTCCACCAAGGTGAGCGTCGAGATCAAGCGCGACGGCTTCCGCTGGACGCAGGACTACAAGATGGGCGTCCCGACCGCCCCCCTCGTCAAGCACGAGGCGGTCGAGGACTCCGGCACGTCGGTGACCTTCTGGGCCGACCCGGACATCTTCGAGACCACGGAGTACTCCTTCGAGACGCTGTCCCGGCGTTTCCAGGAGATGGCCTTCCTCAACAAGGGCCTGACCATCAAGCTCACCGACGAGCGCGAGTCGGCCAAGGCCACCTCCGGCGCCGACGAGGCGGGCGGTGACGAGAAGGCCGAGGTCAAGACCGTCACGTACCACTACGAAGGCGGCATCGTCGACTTCGTGAAGTACCTCAACTCCCGCAAGGGAGAGCTGGTCCACCCCTCCGTCATCGACCTCGAGGCCGAGGACAAGGAGAGGCACCTCTCCATCGAGGTCGCGATGCAGTGGAACAGCAGCTACACCGAGGGCGTCTACTCGTTCGCGAACATCATCCACACGCACGAGGGCGGCACCCACGAAGAGGGCTTCCGCGCCGCGCTGACCAACCTGATCAACAAGTACGCGCGCGACAAGAAGCTGCTGCGCGAGAAGGACGACAACCTCACGGGTGACGACATCCGCGAGGGTCTGACGGCGATCATCTCGGTCAAGCTGAGCGAGCCGCAGTTCGAGGGCCAGACCAAGACCAAGCTGGGCAACACCGAGGCGAAGACCTTCGTGCAGAAGGCCGTCTACGAGCACCTCAACGACTGGCTGGACCGCAACCCGAACGAGGCGGCGGACATCGTCCGCAAGGGCATCCAGGCGGCCACCGCGCGCGTGGCGGCCCGCAAGGCGCGCGACCTGACCCGTCGCAAGGGCCTGCTGGAGACCGCGTCCCTGCCGGGCAAGCTCTCCGACTGCCAGTCGAACGACCCCACCAAGTGCGAGATCTTCATCGTCGAGGGTGACTCCGCCGGCGGTTCGGCCAAGTCCGGCCGCAACCCCGAGGTCCAGGCGATCCTCCCGATCCGCGGCAAGATCCTGAACGTCGAGAAGGCCCGGATCGACAAGATCCTGCAGAACCAGGAGATCCAGGCGCTGATCTCCGCCTTCGGCACCGGCGTGCACGAGGACTTCGACATCGAGAAGCTCCGCTATCACAAGATCATCCTGATGGCGGACGCCGACGTCGACGGCCAGCACATCAACACCCTGCTGCTGACCTTCCTGTTCCGCTTCATGCGGCCGCTGGTCGAGGCCGGTCACGTCTACCTGTCGCGTCCCCCGCTGTACAAGATCAAGTGGGGCCGCGAGGACCTGGAGTACGCCTACTCCGACCGCGAGCGCGACGCCCTGATCGAGATGGGCCGCCAGCGCGGCAAGCGCATCCGCGAGGACTCCATCCAGCGCTTCAAGGGCCTCGGCGAGATGAACGCCGAGGAGCTGCGCGTGACGACCATGGACCAGGAGCACCGCGTCCTGGGCCAGGTCACCCTCGACGACGCCGCCCAGGCCGACGACCTGTTCTCGGTCCTGATGGGCGAGGACGTCGAGGCGCGCCGCCAGTTCATCCAGCGCAACGCCAAGGACGTCCGCTTCCTCGACATCTGAGTCGGTCTCAGCTGACCGCACCAGGAAGGATCCTCACCAGCAATGACCGACGAGAACACTCCCGTGACGCCGGGCGAAGAGGCACTCTCGCTGCGCGTCGAGCCCGTCGGGCTCGAGACCGAGATGCAGCGTTCGTATCTCGACTACGCGATGTCCGTCATCGTCTCCCGCGCGCTGCCCGACGTCCGTGACGGCCTCAAGCCCGTCCACCGGCGTGTGCTGTACGCGATGTACGACGGCGGCTACCGCCCCGAGCGCGGCTTCTACAAGTGCGCGCGCGTCGTCGGCGACGTCATGGGCAACTACCACCCGCACGGCGACAGTTCCATCTACGACGCCCTGGTCCGCCTCGCGCAGCCCTGGGCGATGCGGATGCCGCTCGTCGACTCCAACGGCAACTTCGGCTCCCCGGGCAACGACCCGGCGGCCGCCATGCGCTACACCGAGTGCAAGATGGCGCCGCTGTCGATGGAGATGGTCCGCGACATCGACGAGGAGACCGTCGACTTCACGGACAACTACGACGGCCGCTCCCAGGAGCCGACCGTCCTGCCCGCCCGCTTCCCGAACCTGCTGATCAACGGCTCCGCGGGTATCGCGGTCGGCATGGCGACCAACATCCCGCCGCACAACCTGCGCGAGGTCGCGGCCGGCGCCCAGTGGTACCTGGAGAACCCCGAGGCGTCCCACGAGGACCTGCTGGACGCCCTCGTCGAGCGCATCAAGGGCCCGGACTTCCCGACCGGCGCGCTGGTCGTGGGCCGCAAGGGCATCGAGGAGGCCTACCGCACCGGCCGCGGCTCGATCACCATGCGCGCGGTCGTCGAGGTCGAGGAGATCCAGAACCGCCAGTGCCTGGTGGTCACGGAGCTGCCCTACCAGGTCAACCCCGACAACCTCGCGCAGAAGATCGCCGACCTGGTCAAGGACGGCAAGATCGGCGGCATCGCCGACGTCCGCGACGAGACGTCCAGCCGCACCGGCCAGCGCCTGGTGATCGTCCTGAAGCGGGACGCGGTCGCGAAGGTCGTGCTGAACAACCTCTACAAGCACACCGACCTGCAGACGAACTTCGGCGCCAACATGCTGGCGCTGGTCGACGGCGTGCCGCGCACGCTGTCCCTCGACGCCTTCATCCGCCACTGGGTGCAGCACCAGATCGAGGTCATCGTCCGCCGTACGCGTTTCCGGCTGCGCAAGGCGGAGGAGCGCGCGCACATCCTGCGCGGTCTGCTGAAGGCCCTGGACGCCATCGACGAGGTCATCGCGCTGATCCGGCGCAGCGACACCGTGGACATCGCCCGGCACGGCCTGATGGACCTGCTGGAGATCGACGAGATCCAGGCCAACGCGATCCTGGAGATGCAGCTCCGCCGGCTCGCGGCCCTGGAGCGGCAGAAGATCGTCCAGGAGCACGACGAGCTCCAGGCGAAGATCAACGAGTACAACCGGATCCTGGCCTCCCCGGTCCGCCAGCGCGGCATCGTCAGCGAGGAGCTCGCCGCGATCGTCGAGAAGTACGGCGACGACCGCAAGACCCAGCTGATCCCCTACGACGGTGACATGTCCATCGAGGACCTCATCGCCGAGGAGGACATCGTCGTCACCGTCACGCGCGGCGGCTATGTCAAGCGCACCAAGGCGGACGACTACCGCGCCCAGAAGCGCGGCGGCAAGGGCGTGCGCGGGGCGAAGCTGAAGGAGGACGACATCGTCGACCACTTCTTCGTCTCCACCACGCACCACTGGCTGCTGTTCTTCACCAACAAGGGCCGGGTGTACCGGGCCAAGGCCTACGAGCTGCCGGACGCCGGCCGGGACGCGCGCGGCCAGCACGTCGCCAACCTGCTGGCCTTCCAGCCGGACGAGGCGATCGCCGAGATCCTCGCGATCCGCGACTACGAGGCGGTGCCCTACCTGGTCCTGGCGACCAAGGCGGGCCTGGTGAAGAAGACCTCGCTGAAGGACTACGACTCCCCGCGTTCCGGCGGTGTCATCGCCATCAACCTGCGCGAGCGCGAGGACGGCAGCGACGACGAGCTGATCGGTGCCGAGCTGGTCTCCGCCGAGGACGATCTGCTGCTGATCAGCAGGAAGGCGCAGTCGATCCGGTTCACCGCGACCGACGACGCGCTGCGTCCGATGGGCCGTGCCACCTCGGGTGTGAAGGGCATGAGTTTCCGCGAGGGGGACGAGCTGCTCTCGATGAATGTTGTTCGACCCGGTACGTTCGTGTTCACTGCCACCGACGGCGGGTACGCGAAGCGGACCCCTGTCGACGAGTACCGCGTCCAGGGCCGTGGCGGCCTCGGTATCAAGGCCGCCAAGATCGTGGAGGACCGCGGTTCTCTCGTCGGTGCGCTGGTGGTCGAGGAGACCGATGAGATCCTCGCCATCACGCTCGGCGGCGGTGTGATTCGTACGCGAGTCAACGAGGTCAGGGAGACGGGCCGTGACACCATGGGCGTCCAACTGATCAATCTTGGCAAGCGCGATGCCGTGGTCGGTATCGCACGCAACGCCGAGGCGGGGCGCGAGGCGGAGGAGGTCGACGGCGAGGATGCCGTGGACGAGACCGCCGAGGGCGCCACGCCCACCGGCACGGACGAGGGCGATGCGCCCTCGGCCGAGTAGCACGAGGAGAGAGTCATCGTGAGCGGAGCCACGGGCGCCGGGTCGTCCGGTACGTCGGCCGGCACCCCGACCGGCACGGACGGCGCGGGCCGTGGCTCCGCCGCGCATGGCGTCGGCGGCGCGCCCCACGCGCCCTCGTACGGCACTCATGGATCCCAGGGGGGAACTGTGACGGACACCCGAGGCCCGCACACCCAGCACTACGCGGCTGGAGCGGGCCCGGCCGCACCCGGAGCCGATCCGCACGCGGGTTCCCCGCTGCCGGGCGAACGGCAGCCGCAGCAGCAGGCGGGGCCCTACCACCCGCCGCAGGCCTATCAGACCCAGGGCGGGGACACCGGCGGCGTGCGCCGGCCGCGTACCGGAGCGCGCACCACACCGCGGGTGCGCAAGGCACGGCTGCGGGTGGCCAAGGCCGACCCGTGGTCGGTGATGAAGGTCAGCTTCCTGCTCTCCATCGCGCTCGGCATCTGCACCATCGTCGCCTCGGCGGTGCTGTGGATGGTCATGGACGCCATGGGCGTCTTCTCGACGGTCGGCGGCACCATCTCCGAGGCGACCGGGTCGAACGAGTCCAACGGCTTCGACCTGCAGTCGTTCCTGTCGCTGCCGAACGTCCTGATGTTCACGACGATCATCGCGGTCATCGACGTCGTCCTCGCGACGGCGCTGGCCACGCTCGGTGCGTTCATCTACAACCTGTCCGCGGGCTTCGTGGGTGGGGTGGAGCTGACGCTCGCCGAGGACGAGTGAGTCGCCGCAGGTAACCGATTTTGGGACTGCGCGGGTCGTGCGCTAATCTTCAGGAGTCAGCGCGCGGGACACACACCGCAAGCGCGGCGGGGCTATAGCTCAGTTGGTTAGAGCGCATCCCTGATAAGGATGAGGCCACAGGTTCAAATCCTGTTAGCCCCACATATGCGGATCGGGCGTCTTCCCTACGGGAGGCGCCCGATCTTCGTTTACGGCTTGGAGACCGACGGTTCCTTTTCCCGCGAGCTCCACGTCACCCTCGCGGCGAATGCGGTGCGCCGGCGTCGGTCCGCTCTCCTGACCCGGTCCCCTCGTCCGGCACCGGTCCCTCCCCTCGTGGGGACCGCTGCCGGACGCGGGGATTCGAGTTCGACCCGGCCGGCGTGGATCGAGCGACCGCCCGCTCGTAGGGTGGCTCCCGGGCGCGTTCGCGGGTGCAGCGTGATCCTGCCTGCTGAGACCTGCCAGGAGGAGCGTCCGGTCTCCGGAACGGGGTTTTGTCGCAGGTCAGCCGTATAGAGTGAGTTTTCCGGTCCGGACGTCCAGACGCGGAGGGAAGCCAGGGGTGGACACCTTGAGTGGCGACTCAGGGGCGCGCACAGCCCTCGCCGAGCGTCTCGCCCTGCTCTACCGGGAGGCCGGCAATCCGCCGCTCAAGCGGGTGTCCGAGGCCGTGGCGCGCCTGCAGCGGGTCGACGAACGGGGGCGCCCGGTACGGGTCTCCGCCCAGCGGATCAGCGACTGGCGGCGCGCCCGGAACGTGCCCGCCCAGTTCGCCGCCCTCGCCGCCGTGCTGCACGTCCTGATACCCCAGGCGCGGCGCCTCAGGCCCGCCCCCGTCTCGCCCGGCCTGTACGAGCTGACGCAGTGGCAGCGGCTGTGGGAGCGTGCGCTGGCCGGTCCGGCCGCGCCCGCCGAGGAACCGGAGCCCCGGCAGGAGCAGCCCGTCTCCGGGGTGTGTCCCTACCGGGGGCTCGCGTCCTACCGGCGGCAGGACGCCCGCTGGTTCTTCGGCCGGGAGCGCAGCACCGCCGCTCTGGTCGCCCAGTTGCGCGAGGTGACGGACGGCGGCGGGCTGGTGATGCTCGTCGGCGCCTCCGGGGCGGGCAAGTCCTCGCTGCTGAGCGCCGGACTCGTGCCCTTGTTGCGGGAGGACGCCGGGAACGCGCGCGAGGTCCTCCAGTTCGTGCCGGGCGCCGATCCACTGGCCGAACTGACCCGCCGGGTACCCGGGCTGGCCGACGCGCCGGAGCCGGACGCCGAGGGCTTCACCGAGGCCGTGCACCGGGCGGTGGCCGCGTGGGCCGGACCCGGTGAGCGGCCCGTCGTCATCGTGGACCAGTTCGAGGAGGCTTTCACCCTATGCTCCGACGACCGTGTCCGGCGCGCCTTCGTGCAGACCCTGCACGCGGCGGCCTCCCCCGGCTCCTCCGGCGGGACGGCGCCCGTCCTGGTAGTGCTGGGCATACGCGCCGACTTCTACGAGCAGTGCCTGCGGTATCCGGAGCTGGCCGACGCTCTTCAGCACCGGCACATGGTGCTCGGCCCGCTCACCACCGCCGAGCTGCGGGAGGCGGTCACGGGACCGGCGAAGGCGGTCGGGCTTGAACTCGAACCCGGCCTCGCGGAGCTGATCGTCCGTGAGGTGAGCGCCGACGGGCCGCGCGGAGCGCACGACGCGGGCGTCCTGCCGCTGCTGTCGCACGCCCTGCTCGCCACCTGGCAGCGCCGCAAGGGCGGCAGGCTCACCCTGGCCGGCTACCGGGCGGCGGGCGGTATCCAGGGCGCGGTCGCCGCGACCGCCGAGCGCGCCTGGTCGGGGCTCGACCCGGCGGCCCGTACGGCGGCCCGGCTGCTGCTGCTCCGGCTCGTCCGGCTGGGCGAGGACACCCAGGCCACCCGCCGCCGCGGCACCCGGCGCCAGCTCGCCCAGGAGTCGACCGACCCGGGCAAGACCGAGGAGTCCCTCGAGGCGCTGGTCCGCGCCCGGCTGGTGACGCTGGACGCCGAGACCGTGGAGATCACCCACGAGGCGCTGCTGCACGCCTGGCCCCGGCTGCGCGACTGGATCGACGAGGACCGCACCGGCAACCTGCTGCGTCAGCGCCTGGAGGAGGACGGCCGGGCCTGGGAGGACTCCCGGCGTGACACCGCCCTGCTCTACCGCGGCTCACGGCTCGAACAGGCCCACGGCTGGGCCGGGTCGGCCGGGGACACGCTGCTGACCCGCAGCGCGGTGGAGTTCCTGGCCGCCTCGTTACGGCTGCGCCGGCGCACGGTGTGGATCAGCCGGACCGCGGTGGCGGCCCTGCTGGTCCTCGCCGTCGTCGCGGTGGGCTCGGCGATCGTCGCCTGGCAGCAGCGCGACGACGCCGTGTTCGAGCATGTGCTGGCCGAGGCCGACCGGGTGCAGTACACCGACCCGTCGCTGTCCGCCCAGCTGGACCTGGTCGCCCACCGGCTGCGGCCAGGCGACGAGGGCACCGTCAACCGGCTGGTCTCCATCGTCAACGCCCCCCTCGCCACCCCGCTGGAGGGCCACAAGGGCGCCGTCTACCTGACCAGCTGGCGCTCCGACGGCCGGGTGCTCGCCACCGCCAGCTACGACCGGACCGTCCGCCTGTGGGACACCGCCGACCCGACCCGCCCGAAGCCCCTGGGCAAGCCGCTCACCGGGCACACCAGCTGGGTGAGCACGGCCGTGTTCGGCTCCGGTGGAGACGTCCTCGCCAGCGCGGCGGACGACGGCACCATCCGGATGTGGGACGTACGCGACCCCGCCCGCCCCGAGCCGCTGGGCCCGCCCGTGACCGGCCACGACGGCACGATCTACCTGCTCGCCTTCAGCCCCGACGGGCGCACCCTGGCCGCCGCCACCGAGGACCATGTCGTCCGTCTGTGGGATCTCGCCGACCCGGCCCGGCCGAAGCCGCTCGGCACGGTCGCCGGGCACACCGAGGCGGTCCGCGCCCTCGCCTTCAGCCCGGACGGCCGTACGCTCGCCACCGGCGGCGACGACGACACCGTACGGCTGTGGGACATGGCCGACCGGCGGCGGCCCGAGGCGCTCGGCGGGCCGCTGACCGGGCACCGGGGGACCGTGCACTCGGTGGCGTTCAGCCCGGACGGGCGCACGCTCGCCTCCGGCAGCGGGGACGACACCGTCCAACTGTGGGACGTTCCGGGGGCCAAGGCCCTCGGCGCACCCCTGACCGGGCACACCGGGCCCGTGTGGTCGGTGGCGTTCAGCCCGGACGGGACGATGCTCGCGGCGGGCAGCGCGGACTCCACGGCGAGCCTGTGGAACGTGCGCAACCCTGCCTTCCCCTCGCAGGTCGGCGAGCCGCTCGCGGGCAGCAGCGGCGAGATGTACGCGGTGGGGTTCCGCCCCGACGGACGGACCCTGGCGACCGGCAGCGGCGACAGCAGGGTGCGGCTGTGGTCGATCCCCACCTCGGACATGATCGGCAGGATCGGCGCCTTCCGGCCGGACGGGCGGGTGCTGGCCACGTCCTCGCGCGACGAACGGGTACGGCTGTGGGACGTGCGCCGGGCCGGGCGGCCCGTTCTGCTCGGTGAGCCGTTCCTGCCCGCCCGGGGCGACGCGCAGTCCCTCGCCTTCTCGCCCGACGGCCGGGTGCTGGCGGTGATCACCGGCAGCAGTGCCGTACAGCTCTGGGACGTCTCCGACCCCTCCCACCCGGTGCCGCACGGCCGCCCGCTCGCGCTGCACACCCGGTTCGCCGGGCCCGGCACGCTGGCCTTCAGCCCGGACGGCCGGACCCTCGCGACCGCCTACGAGGACCGCTCCCTGCGCCTGTGGGACGTCTCCGACCCGGCCCGTCCGCGCCCCTTCGGCGCACCCCTGACCGGCCACACCGGCTATGTCAACGCGCTCGTCTTCAGCCCCGACGGACGGGTGCTCGCCAGTGGTGGCGCCGACGGCGCGATCCGGCTGTGGCGCGTCGCGGAGCCGCGCCGGGCCGCCCAGCTGGGGGAGCCGCTGACCGGGCACTCCGGGCCGGTCAACGCCCTCGCCTACAGCCCCGACGGGCACACGCTGGCCGCGGGCAGCGACGACAACACCGTGCGGCTGTGGGACATCGCCGACCCGCTGCGGGCGGGCGCGCTGTCCGCGCTCAAGGGGCACAGCGAGGCCATCGTGTCGCTCACCTTCAGCCCGGACGGCCTGACCCTCGCCTCCGGCGGCAACGACGACACGGTCCGGCTCTGGGACGTGGCCGACCCGTCCGACGCCTCGGCGATCGGCCAGTCGATGAGCCCCAACGCCCGGACCGGCACCTTCCTGGCCTTCAGCCCCGGCAGCCACATGCTGGGGGTCTCCAGCGGCACGGACACCGTGCGCCTGTGGGACCTCGACGTCGACACGGCCGTGCAGCGGATCTGTGCGGTCACGCGCGGGGTGCTGACGCCGGACCGATGGCGGGAGTACCTGCCGCGGCTGTCCTACGAGTCGCCCTGCGGGGAGCGGTGAGGCGCGTCATTGACAGCCTTGTTAGGGTTGTTGTCAGCCCGGTCGCTGGTGCATCCCCCGTCGCCAGCGACCGGGCCTTTCGCGTCCCGCGGCGAACGGAGCCGTTCATGGGACTGTGCATCTGAGGACTCGTCAGTTACCTTCCGGGCAGTGCGGCCGGTGCCGTGCTTCTCGCGAAGGGGTGTGCCATGCCGATGCGTCCCCGCAGTCCGCAGCCCCCGGGTGCGCCCCGGTGGGTCGCGATGTTCCACCGGCCCTCCGACGGCTCCTGGGCCGTGGGCGCCGAGTCGCCGTACCGGGCGCCCGTGCTCTATGCCGCCGGCCAGATGACCCAGACGCTCCGGGCCCGCGGTGACGAGGCCGCCGTGGAGCTGTGGGGCCCGGAGGGCGGCGAGTGGCGGAGGTTCACCGCGGAGGTGAAGACCCCGCCCGCCCCGGAGGCTCCCGAGGGCGACGCCGAGCCGTTGTTTCACGTGAAACATGTGGAGCGGATGGGCGACCGCCGTCAGCAGGTCCTGATGGCCGGGCTGGGCAGCGCGGGCCTGTACGACCTCACGGCCGAGGACCAGTCGGCCGTCGAGGCGCTTGTGGACCGGCTGGACGAGGCCACACTGCGGAGGGTCGCGCAGTGGCTGGCACTCGCTGGTGGCCGCTGAGCGCCGGTTCGCCGACCCGGAGCCTGGGCAGTCACCCCTCGTGACCACCCCAGGATCAGGAGCTCGCATGAAGGTGTCCATCGACCCGGAGCTCTGCTACGGCTCCAACGACTGCGCGTACCGGGTGCCTGCCGTGTTCACGGTCTCCGACGGCCTCGGTGCCGTGCTGCCGGGCCAGGAGGGCGCGGGGGAGGATCCGTCGGTGCGGGATGCCGCCGAGAAGTGCCCTTCGCAGGCGATACGCATCGAGGGGTGAACTCCCTGCCGGGGTGTGAGCTGCCCCCGTGGAGAGGCGGGCCTACCCCGGTCGGCGCCAGCCCAGGTCCGTCAGGGCCAGCGCCCTCGCCTCGGCGACAGCAGCGCGGGCGGCCCGCTCGGCCGGGTCCACATGGGCCTCCTGGCCGGTCGCCTGGCCGTCCCACTTGCGGTAGAGCAGTCCCACCTCGGCGGAGAACCACCCACGGCTCACCGCGTCCAGAGCGAGCAGCAGGCCGGTGTCCTCCGAGGCGGGCAACGCCATCCAGCCGCCGAGCGCGAGCAGCAGATCCCGTCGTACGCAGAGCGTGGCCGGGTGGACCGGGGCGCGGAAGGCGTGGGACTTCCAGTGGGCGAGGACCGTGCCGGGCGTGATCGGGCCGGGCTCGGGGTCGCCGGGGAAGCCCACGGTGGAGCCGTCGGGAAGGACGTCCAGGGCGCGCGAGGTGGCCCAGCCGATCGTGCGGTCGGCTTCCAGAGCGGCGAGATCGCGGGCGAGCGCACCCGGTGCGAGCCGGTCGTCGGCGTCCAGGACCTTCACATAGCCGCCGTCCGCGTGCGCCAGCGCGAGCGTGCGGGCCACACCGGGCCCTCCGGGGCGTCCCGGGCGTCCCTGGCGGAAGGTCACCCGGGGGTCGTCGGGCACATGCAGGGCGACGGTGTCCGTCCGGCCGTCCTCCTGGACCAGCCAGTGCCACTCCCAGCCCTGTGGCAGCTCCTGGGCGCACAGCGAGTCGTAGGCGTCCGGGAGGAAGCGGGCGGAGGGTGCGTGGACAGCGGTGAGGACGGTGACACGCCGGTTCACGGCGGCCTTCACCACCTTTCCGGATAGGTGGTGAACGCCGTCTCCGTACGGTCGCGGGCAGGGTGACGCGGGAGAGGTCCACCGGGCGGTCATGAGCGGCTCGTCATGATCAGCCTACGGTTCCGGGGCGGACGTGCCGAGGGCGCCTCCCCGTCGAGAGGCGTTCTTCGCGTGGGCAGTTGGGCCCGACAGACAGAGAACCAGTGCTCTGCGACGGCCTGTTGATCGACATTTGGCTCGCTCTCCGGTCTCTTCGCCTGAGAGCGGGGGAAGTTACGTCGAACGGGCGTGGGTGCGCATGAAGGCCCGGACGCCGAAGGGTGCGGTCGGGCCTGCCCATGGAGGTGTGGTGCGCGGAGTCGTGCGCAGGGTCCGTACGTGCATGACGTGCATGCGTGACGTACGCGGATGTCCTGCGTGATTCCGGTAGCCGTGACGGCATGGGCGCGTCACGGTGAGCGCGTCGTACTGGTGGGCCGGGAGCGTGCCTCTGGGGGAGCGGTGGTGCTTCGATCTGCGGGGCCGGGCTGTCTGGCAAGGGGTGTGGCTTCGTTGCGGGGAGGTGGTGCTGCTTCGTTGCGTGAGGCGGGCATCCGGGGATGCCGTCCGGCTTCGTCCTGGGGGTGGTCCTGCGAGGCAGGGCATCTGCGGGAGCACGGCGGTCAGCGCTGGAGCGGGATCGTGGCGCTCAGGGTGCCCTGGTGGCTGACGGTGGGGCCGACGGGGCTGTCGGTACGGCCGCTGGTGCGGCTGAGGGGGGAACCGCCGGCGTTGCCTGCCGCGGAGCCGCTGGTGATGCCGTCGGTGTGGCCGGCCGCGGAGCTGTCGGTACGGCCGTCGGTGTGGGTGTCGGACTCGGTGCCGGTGGCGCAGGAACCGGTCTGCGGCGCGTCGGCTTCCTCGGCGTCCGTGAGTGGGAGGGTGCGGCAGCCTGGAGTCCTGCCATGGGCCTCGGCACGGATGCGCTGCTTCATCGTGGGAGGCAGTGACCTGGCTTGGGACCAGGCCGCCCAGAGCGGCGTCGCCGCCGACGCCGCGAGCGGGGCGTCGGTGTTGCGGGCGGCCTCGCTCTGCGGTACCGACGCGGCCGCGGCCGTACCGGCGGTGGTGGTGACGAGACCGAGCGCCGTGCAGAGCGCGAGGAAGGCGGTGACGAAGGCGGTCCACAGCTGCATGACCTTGTTCCGGGCCATGACACCTCACTTTCGGGTTGGGCGATTTGCGTACTTTCCTCATGATGTGTATGCGGGCTGCGAAGTGGTGGACCGACGCCCGGGGCGCGTCGATCGTCAGATGAACACCACCCGGATGGACGCGGCGGCCCCCGAAAAGGCCCGGGAATGCCCGGGCTCGGCTCGGAAGGTCAGAGGAAGGAATGAATTGTCACGTTCCGTGGAGGTGTGATCACCCTCAGATCGCAATGATGTCCGGCCGTCTACTGCGCTGCCCCGGAACGGAGTTGAGGCCCGGACACAGGTCACCGATCGATATCGGTCGGTGTGTATAGTCGGGCGCCAGAGGTCCCCTACGTCAACGAAAGACGAGGTCGCGCGGTGAAGAAGCTTCTCCTGGTCGCACTGGCCGCCATCGGCGGGCTCCTCGTGTACCGCCAGATCCAGGCGGATCGCGCCGAGCAGGATCTGTGGACGGAGGCGACCGACTCCGTGCCCACGGGTTCCTGAGTCCCAGAATTCAAGATTCCGAACAGACCCCGGCCGCCTGTGCGGTCGGGGTTTTGTGTGTCCGGGGCGCGCGGCAGGATGGGCCCCTGGCCGACGAGGAGGGGTGGCACGCGATGGGGCGGCGTACGGGCTGGTGGCCGACGAGGGCGGAACGCGGCCGGCTCCCGGCAAGCGCACTCCCCCGCATGTTCTCGGCCGCACGCGTGGCCGCGTCGATGGTGTGCGTGGCCGCCGCCCTCGGCGCGCTGACCGGGACGTACCCGCAACCCGCCGCCGCGGCCGAGACTGCGGACGGCTACGCCTTCGCCGACGACGCCCTCCCCGTCACGGCCGCGCAGAGCACCACGGGCGCCGAGCGCCTGCGACTGGGCGGCACCTACCGCAGCAGCGTGGCGGTCGCCACGCAGGCGTACTACCGCCTCGACCTCGACGCCGCGGCCGACGCCTATGTCGCGGCCACGGTCGTCCCGCCGCCGGGCACCTCCGTCACCACGCTCGACGGGATCAAGGTGTCGGTCCAGGACGTCGACGGCGGCGTCTGCGACCAGGACACCGAGACCTTCGGCAGCGTCCGCAGCGCCCGCCCGCTCACCGCGTGGGCCGTACGGGAACTGACCTCCCGCCGCTCACGCTGCCAGGAGGCGGGGACGTACTACGTCGTCGTCGAGGCGGTGAAGTCCGACGACGAGGTGTTCGCGCCGGAGGAATGGGAGCTGGAGCTGGTCACCGTGTCGGAGCCGAAACTCGAGCGGTCCGGAGCCACCGAGGCGCCCGACTCCTGGAACTCAGCCCCGCCCTCCGGCCTGACCGGCGACCCCGGTCCCCGTACCGGCGGCGCGGGCTTCACACAGGCCACCCGCCTCGGTCAGGGCGTCTGGGAGGACGAGGTCCGGCCCGGGCAGACCCTCTTCTACGAGGTACCCCTGGGCTGGGGACAGCAGCTGTACGCCACCGCCGAGCTGGGCAGCTCGCCCGGCGGGTCCGGTGCCACGGCCGGCGCTCTCGAGCTGACCCTCTACAACCCGGTGCGCGGTCCGGTCGAGGACGAACGCGTCGGGTACTACGGGCGGCAGCAGTCCGCCGAACTGGACCCGCTGCCGCCGGTCGCCCACGAGAACCGGTTCGCCGTGTCCGACCGGATCAGCGGCATGCGGTTCGCGGGTTCGTACTACCTCGTCGTGCACCTCGCCGACCAGGTGGCAGAACGTTTCGGCGACGAGGCTCTCGGCCTCACGCTGCGCGTGCGCGTCGAAGGTGTGCCGCGCTCCGGGCCGGACTACGCGGGGGAGTCGCAGCCGAAGGGGCTGTTCGAGGCCGAGGGGGCGAGCGGACTGCCCTCGTCGCCCGGGGGAGGCGGGTCGGGGACGGCCACGGCTCGCGAGGCGACCGACGACGACACGGCGATGACGGCACTCGCGGTGGGCGGCCTCGGTGGCGGTACCGCTCTGCTGGCGGGGCTGGGGGTCTGGACGGTTGCGGCGCGGCGGCGGGCGGGGTAGGGCGCGTTGCGGGGGCCGCGGGGCTCGTGGGGCCTGCGAAGCCGTCGAGACGTGTCAGCCGTCCAGTGTGTCGTGCCGTTCAGATCTGCCGAACGGCTCAGATCCGCGTCAGAGCCCAGAAGCCCACGGCGTAGCAGACCAGCGCGAGCAGCAGCACCGGGACGGTCACGGCCGGGGGCGGCCCCGGGCGCCTACGGCGACGGCGGCGGTGCTGGCCGTCACCGCGGGGGGCGGGGGTGGCCGCGGGCCGCGGATCTTCCTGCGCGGGAGTGGGAACCCGCGAGTCCCGGGCGGTGTACGAGGCAGTGGAGGCATCGCTGAGCGGCTGAGGGGCGAACGGGGCATGAGCGGGTTGGCGGGGCGTCCGCGGGGAGGGCGCCTCGGCGGGGCGGGGCGGGCCCGGGGGAGCCTGTGGGAGCTGGTCCTCGCCGTGTATCTGCTGGTGACGAGGGTGGACGCCGGACGGCGGGGGAGCCGGGGGGCCGGTCGGTGCCTGGGGCCGGTGCTGGGCCGGGTCCGGGGGCTGTGGGACGGATCGTGGCCGGGAAGCCGTCACGGGAGGCGGCAGATGGAAGCTCCCGGTGTCCGACATGGAGACCTGGGCGGCGGACCCGCTGTCGGCTCGGCCGGAGTCCGGCACCGACCCCAGGCCCTGACGGGGATCGCTCGGCACAGAGCCGGTGGAGCCGGTGCCGCTCCCGCGCACGGGAGGAGCGGCCGGGGAAGCAGGGGGGGAACCGGCGGCGAGGCCGGCCCGGACCGTCGTCCCCGATGTGTCTCCCGACGGCTCCTCCACACCCGGCGCCCGCTTGAGCGGCCCGGTGGCCCCGAACCCCGAGGGCAGCGGCCCCAGCTGGTCGAAGATCTCGATCAGCTCGTCGTCGACCCCCGGCTCCGGCAGCAGCTCGGTCGTGGAGGCGAGCGCCTTGCGGGCTCCGTTGGCGGTGCGGAAGCGCGCCTGCGGGTCCGGCTGCAGCAGGGTCGCCACGATCTGCCACAGCGGCTCGGGAATGCCCTTGGGGGCGCTGGGTGTGCCATGGGCCGTGAAGTAGTCGACGAGGGCCTTGCTGTCCGGCTTGGCGCCCTCCAGGAGGTACAGCGCGACCAGGCCGACGGCGAACAGGTCGGACGGGAAGTCCGGTTCCGCGCCCAGGAGTTGTTCGGGGGCGAGATAACCGGGTGTGCCCACCACGAGGTTGGTCTCGGTCAGGCGTGGCTCGCCCAGCCGCATGGCGATGCCGAAGTCGGACAGCCGTAGCCGGGGACGCCCGGTTCCGGTGGCCTCCAGCAGCAGGTTGGCGGGCTTGATGTCGCGGTGCACCACGCCCTCGGCGTGCACGGCGGCCAGGCCGGAGAGCAGCTGGTCGAGCAGAAGGGCGACGAAGGAGGGCGGCAGGGGGCCGTAGTCCCCGACGAGGCGGACCAGCGACCCTCCGGCGACCAGGTCCATCGTGAACAGGACCTTGTCGTCGTCGGCGGCCCAGCTGGCGGGAGCGAGGACATGGGGGTGATCGATCCGCAGCGCCTGCTCACGGACGAACCGCAGCAGTGAGTGGGCGTCGCGCTGCTGGAGCACCTTGGCGGCCACGTACCGGCGCCGGCGGTGGTCCCAGGCGCGCCAGACGGCGCCGACGCCTCCGCGTCCGATCGGATCGGCCAGTTCGTACCGGCCGGCGAACACCTCACCCATCGCTGTGCGCTGCTCCTCCCCCTGCGCAGGACGTCCGCCCAGGCCCCCGAGATCCCTCGCTCCCCTTACTCCCCCGGCATTGCGCCGGTACTCCCCCGTGGCCCGACCCCGTGGCCCGACCTCGGGGCCCGACCCCGTAGTCCGGGACCGTCCTACCCGACGGTCCTCAGGAGCCGCTCTACCCGACGGCTGCCAGCCCGGCCGCCGCCCCCACGGCGCGCCGGGCCGGACGGTCAGTTCTGGTGGGACTGGTAGTGGGCGACGGCGTCGGAGGTACGGCCGGCGCCGTAGACACGGAGGAACTCCGCGAGCTCGGGGTGGGTGGGCGCGAGGGAGTCGGCGGCGTCGATGATGTCACCGGCGGCGGCGACGGAACGCAGCAGCGACTGGATCTCCCGGACGACGCGCTTGACGGTCGGGGCACCCGAAGTGCTGGTCGCCTGCGTCACGTTGCTCAGCACTGAGCCCCCTTGCGACTTCTTGATCTCGTCCATCCGCTCGGTGGCCTCGGCGGCGCTGACACTGCCGTCGGCGACCTGCGCGGCCAGCTCCTGGAGCAGCTGGACGCGCTGGACGACGGCAGGGTTGCCGATCTTCGCCCGCTGACCGCTCATCAGCTGCGACAGCATCGGTGCCGAGAGTCCCAGTACCCCCGCGAGACGAGCCTGGTTGAGCCCAAGATCGTCGATGAGCTTACGGAAGAGCGCCCCCAGCGGCTCCCCGTACCAGTTCCGCTGCAGTTCCCGCGCTCTCGCGGTGGCTTCCTGCTGTGCGGCGTCCATTGCGTCTCCCCATCGCTTCCCCAAGAACCGCGGTTCGCTGTAGCGAACCACGGTTGAGCATCTTACGGAGAGTGGTCGGCCACAGGGAGCCCCAATCTTTTTGCGAGATCCCGGGGGTGACCCGGTACTCTGGTCTGCGGCGCCTGCCGGTGCGAACGACTTCCGGCGGGGCGCTTGTCGCGGGGCCTTAGCTCAGTTGGTAGAGCGCTGTCTTTGCATGGCAGATGTCAGGGGTTCGACTCCCCTAGGCTCCACCCCGTACAACCCCTTCCACCTGCGGAAACGCGGTGGGAGGGGTTGTTTTTTCGTCCCCGGGCGTGAAGCGCGGGCGGTGCGCGGCGGTCGCGAAGTACGGGGCTGTGCGCGGCAGTTCCGTGTGAGGGGGGTCCGGGCGCGGGCTCCGCCCCCGGGAAACGGCGGAGCCGCCCGCGGTGTCCCGCGGGCGGCTCACCGGCCGGTCGTCCCTTCGGGGCTCAGCGCCCGTCCTCCCGCTCGGCCGCCTCTTCCTCGGCCTCCTTGGCCTGGACCTCCGGGTCGAGGACGTCGCTGCCGTCCACGGACGTCAGGGGGCCGGACTCGGGGACCTCGGTAGCGGCGGGGGGCTCCACCAGCCAGTCCGGGTTGGACTGCTTGTCCCACCACTTCCAGGCAGCGAAGGCGGTACCCGCCAGCAGGCCGGTCACGGCGAGGAACTTCACCGCGCGACGGCCTCGGGCCCGGCGCTCGTGATGGCGGATGATCTTGCGGATGTCCTCGGGCGTGACCTGGCCGCGCAGGGCGGCCAGTGTGGCGACGCCCCGGGCGGCCGCCTCGTCCCTCACGGGTCCGGCCGCGGCCACGGCCTGCTCGATCATCGGCCGGGAGTATTCGGCGGCCTGACGCGAGTACTCCGCTGCCTGCCGGGCGGCCACGCGCGCGCGTGCCGCCGCGTCATGCGCGGCCAGGTCGACCATGGGCGGCACATGGGTACGTACTTCCGCGATACGGGGCGCGAGATGGGACTCGTACTGCACACGGGCCTGCCCGGCGGCCAGGGCGACCTTCGGCGCGATGCGTACGCGCGCCTCCTGCGCGTAGTGCGCGGCCCTTTCCTTGGCGGTGTCGGCGTAGGGCGCCACCACTTCCGCGGCGTGCAGCACGCTGTCCTTCGCCGAGCCGGTCGCGGCGCGCACGCTGTCGATGCGGGTCACGGGATCCTCCTCCTCGGTGGCGATACGTTAATTCGACTTTCCACCCTTTTACGGATCATGCCTGCTGGAGCGTCCTGCGGCATGTGAGGGCGGGCATTTGGGTTCCGATGGACATGATCGACCCCAAAAGGGGCGAATGAGAGGCAACGGGGGCTTGTCGTCGACAATGCCACGGATTGCCCCGTCCCGCTGCGGAACACCGGGGGCGGGCGACGGACGGCGCCCGGCGTGCGAGGATCGGGGGGTCACAGAAAGACAACGGAAGGCAGATCGTGGCCGAGCAGCTCTACGCCACCCTGAAGACCAACCACGGCGACATCGAGATCCGGCTGTTCCCGGACCACGCGCCGCAGACGGTCAAGAACTTCGTCGAGCTCGCCCAGGGCGAGCGGGAGTGGGTCAACCCGGCCACCGGCGCGAAGTCCACGGACAGGCTCTACGACGGCACGGTCTTCCACCGCGTCATCAGCGGCTTCATGATCCAGGGCGGTGACCCGCTGGGCAACGGCACGGGCGGCCCGGGCTACCAGTTCGGGGACGAGTTCCACCCGGACCTGCGCTTCGACAAGCCGTACCTGCTGGCCATGGCCAACGCCGGCCCGGGCACCAACGGCTCGCAGTTCTTCATCACCGTCTCCCCGACGGCCTGGCTGACCCGCAAGCACACCATCTTCGGTGAGGTCACCGACGCGGCGAGCCAGAAGATCGTGGACGCCATCGCGGGTATCCAGACCAACCCGCGCACCGACCGCCCGCTGAACGACGTGGTCATCGAGTCGGTCGTGGTCGAGAAGCGCTAGGGCCTGCCCGGCAGAGCCCGGAGCCGGCCGGTCCCGGGCCCGTCGGGTCCGGCACCGGCCGCAGGGAACCATCGGCCCCGCTCGTCCGTAGGGATGGGCGGGGCTACTTTTACGCCCCCGGACGACGACTCACGACCTCAGACGACTCACGACCTCAGACGACGACCGAGGTGACATCGATGGAGCAGCAGGTGCCGGACGCGCAGCCCGTCCCGGTGTGCTACCGCCACCCGGACCGCGAGACCGGCGTGCGCTGCACCCGCTGCGAGCGCCCCATCTGCCCCGAGTGCATGATCAGCGCCTCGGTGGGCTTCCAGTGCCCCGACTGTGTGCGGGGGACCGGCGGGAGCGGCCCCGCCTCGCGGGCGACGGCTCCGCGCACCATCGCCGGCGCCACGATGGTGGGCGACACCCGCCTGGTCACCAAGATCCTGATCGGGATCAATCTCGCGGTCTTCATCGCGGTCCAGGTGTCGGACGAGCTGCTGGCGAGGCTGGTCCTGATCGGGTCCTGGCCGCCCGCCCCCTGGATGCCGACGGAGGGCGTCGCGGAGGGCGAGTGGTACCGGCTGCTGACCTCGGCGTTCACCCACCAGGAGTTCTGGCACATCGGCTTCAACCTGCTGAACCTGTGGCTGCTGGGCAGCCAGGTGGAGGCGACCCTGGGCCGGGCGCGCTATCTCACGCTCTATCTGGTGTCCGGGCTCGCGGGCAGTACCGTCGCCTATCTGCTGGAGTCGCCGACCACGGCGACGCTGGGGGCCTCCGGTGCCGTCTTCGGCCTGTTCGGCGCCTACGGCGTCCTGATGCGCAGACAGAACTACGACCTGCGTCCGATGGTGCTGCTGCTGGCGATCAGCATGATCTTCGCCTTCAGTCCCGGCTCGAACGTCTCCTGGCAGGCGCATCTCGGCGGTCTGGTGGCCGGCGTCGTGATCACCTACGCGATGGTGCACGCCCCGCGGGAGCGGCGGGCGCTCGTGCAGTACGGGACCTGTGGGCTGGTGCTCGGCGTGATCGTTCTCGCCACCCTTTTGAGGACCCTCCAGCTCACCTGAGCGGCCTGTTGTCCACAGCCTGTCGCGGATCTTGTGCACAGTGTGCGGGAACAACTGTGCCCCCTGTAGCTGAACCGTGGTTCCGCAGGTCAGGCAGGGGGCAAACAGGTTTTCGAGCTGACGGTGACGCCGGTAGTTCCGTCACACCGGCGTCAACCTCGGCGAGGTTATCCACAGATCGTCTTTCTTTTCCCCAGCATGTGGAAAGGTGCTGTGGATAACTCAGTGGATAGCCGTGGGCAGAGCTGCGTTCAGCCCCGGGCCACCGTCACTTCCACTGGGTGGAGACGCCGAATCCGGCCGCGATGAACCCGAAGCCGACCACGATGTTCCAGTTGTCCAGGCTGTCGATCGGCAGCGAACCGTCGGTCACGTAGAAGACGACGATCCAGGCCAGGCCGATGAGGAACATGGCCAGCATGACCGGCGCGACCCAGGCGCGGTTGGTGAGCTTGATGGCCTGCGCCTGCTTGGAGGGCGGCGGCGTGTAATCGGCCTTCTTGCGGATACGTGACTTCGGCACGAGGGTCTCTCCTGTCGATGCGCTGCGTGGCCGCGCAGGGTTTGGGTCGGGCTCGGGGCAGCGTACAAGGGGACACTGAGCGCTCCCCCGGGCGTCAGTTAGCGTAGTGCTTCCGTGGCGCCTAAGGAGATAAGGGTACGTTGAGCAATTCTGCCGACTCCCCCCAGCCGGGATCCAGTCCCGACCGCCGAGGACGATTCCGTCCCGCGCGGGTGCTCACGGTCGCCGTCTTCGCGCTCGCGGGCCTCATTTTCTTCACCAGCTTCAATACGGCCAAGGGCACCAACATCCGCACGGACACGTCCCTGTTGAAGCTTTCCGACCTCATCCAGGAACGCAGCCACAAGAACGGCGAACTGGACGAGACGAACGCCACCCTGCGCGACCGGGTCGACGCCCTCGCCGACGCCGACGACGGCAGCACCGAGGCCGAGGACGCCCGGCTCGCCGCTCTGGAGAAGAGCGCGGGCACCCAGAAGCTCAAGGGCGAGGCGATCACCGTCACCCTGAACGACGCCCCGCCGGACGCCACCGCCAAGCTCCCCGGCTACCCCGAGCCGCAGCCCGACTACCTGGTCATCCACCAGCAGGACCTCCAGGCCGTGGTGAACGCCCTGTGGCAGGGCGGGGCCGAGGGCATCAAGGTCATGGACCAGCGGCTGATCTCCACCAGCGCCGTGCGCTGCGTCGGCAACACCCTGATCCTCCAGGGCCGCGTCTACTCACCGCCGTACAAGATCACGGCCGTGGGCGACCCGGAGAAGCTCCAGAAGGCGCTCGGCGCCAGCCCGGCGATCCAGAACTACATGGTGTACGTCAACGTCTACGGCCTCGGCTGGAAAGTGGAGGAGAACGGGACGGTGACTCTGCCGGGTTACTCGGGCACAGTGGATCTGCACTACGCCGAGCCCGTGGAGTAACCCCCCTCTGGAGGCGCCGGTGCGCGTCGTCGTGAGGACCGTCAGCGAGCTGTGCATCACCGCCGGCACCGTGATCGTTCTCTTCGTCGGGTACGTGCTGTTCTGGACCGGAGTGCGGGCCGACGACGCCATGGACGAGCAGATCGACCGGCTCCAGGAGCAGTGGGCCCGTGAGCCCGCGCACCCCGCCGGGAGCACCCCGGCCCCGAAGCCGTACGTGGACGGCCGCCCTTTCGCGATCATGTACATCCCCCGGCTCGGTTTCACGTGGAACAAGCCGGTCCTGGAGGGCACCTCCACCGAGACCCTGAAGAAGGGCCTCGGCCACTACGCGGCCACCACCCGGCTCGGCGGCAGGGGCAACTTCGCCGTCGCCGGGCACCGCCGCACCTACGGCGACCCGTTCAAGGACTTCCCCCGGCTGCGGCCCGGCGACGCGGTGGTCCTGACCGACGGGACGACCTGGTTCACGTACCGCGTCGACAAGGGGCCGTACCGCACGGTCCCGACGGACGTGGCGGTCGTCGACCCGGTCCCGCGCAGGTCCGGCTACACCCGGCCCGGCCGCTACCTCACCCTCACCACCTGCGACCCCGAGTGGGGCCACAGCCACCGGCTGATCGTCTGGGCCCATCTCGACCGCACCGAGCCTGTGGACAACGGCGAACCGGAAGCCCTCCGCCGTTAATCTGGTGCGGGCGGCGTGAGTCAGGTGCCGTGGTACGGACGTAAGGGGCGGCATGTACGGCTGGATCTGGCGGCATCTGCCGGGCAACGCATGGGTGAGGGCGCTGATCTCGCTCGTGCTGGTGCTCGCGGTCGTCTACGTCCTGTTCCAGTACGTCTTCCCGTGGGCGGAACCGCTGCTTCCCTTCAACGATGTGACGGTGGACAACCAGTGAGCGCGCGCATTCTCGTCGTCGACAACTACGACAGCTTCGTCTTCAACCTCGTGCAGTACCTGTACCAGCTCGGCGCCGAGTGCGAAGTGCTGCGCAACGACGAGGTGTCCACCGCGCACGCCCAGGACGGCTTCGACGGCGTGCTCCTCTCGCCAGGCCCCGGCGCCCCCGAGCAGGCAGGCGTCTGCATCGAGATGGTCCGCCACTGCGCGGCCACCGGCGTCCCCGTCTTCGGCGTCTGCCTGGGCATGCAGTCGATGCAGGTGGCCTACGGCGGTGTCGTGGACCGGGCGCCCGAGCTGCTGCACGGCAAGACCTCGCCGGTCGAGCACGAGGGCAAGGGCGTCTTCGCCGGACTGCCCTCGCCCTTCACCGCGACCCGCTACCACTCGCTCGCCGCCGAACCCGCCACGGTCCCGGCCGGGCTGGAGGTCACGGCCCGCACCCACGACGGCATCATCATGGGCCTGCGCCACCGGGAACTCCCGGTCGAGGGCGTGCAGTTCCATCCCGAGTCGGTGCTCACCGAGCACGGCCACCGGATGCTGGCCAACTGGCTGGTGGAATGCGGCGACCAGGGCGCGGTGGCGCGGTCCGCGGGGCTCGCCCCGGTGGTGGGCAGGGCCACGGCGTGACCTCGGACTGGTACGGCTCGGAGGGGTACGCGACGGCGCAGGAGCCGTACGCGCCGTACCCGTCCGACGAGCCGTACCGGACGCCGTACGAACCGCCGTACGGGCCGCCGGCCGACGACGAGACGGTCGCGCTGCGGATACCCGGTGAATCCATGACGGGTCCTCTGCGGGCCTCGGAGGCGGCTGGGGCGCCCGAACCCCCGGCCGGGGGGCGAGCGGCCCGCAGAAAGGCCGCCAAGCGCCGCCAGGGGCGCCACGGAGGCAACACCCGCCCCTCCGGCACCGGGGAGGCGGCTCCCGGCCAGCCGCTGTCCCGGGTGGAGGCACGCCGGCTCGCGCGCTCCCGCAAGCCCGGCCCGGCGGTCGTCGTCAGCCGGGTGGTCGGCGAGCTGTTCATCACCACCGGCGTGCTGATGCTGCTCTTCGTCACCTACCAGCTCTGGTGGACGAACGTCCGCGCCCACGCGCAGGCCGGTGACGAGGCCAGCGACCTCCAGCGGGACTGGGAGAACGGCAGACGCAACCCCGGCGTCTTCGAGCCCGGCCAGGGCTTCGCGATCCTGCGCATCCCCAGACTGGACGTGGTGGTGCCGATCGCCGAGGGCGTCGACAACAAGAAGGTCCTCGACAAGGGCATGGTCGGCCACTACGGCGAGGGCGACCTGAAGACGGCGATGCCGGACGCGAAGACCGGCAACTTCGGCCTGGCCGGACACCGCAACACCCATGGGGAACCGTTCCGGTACATCAACCGGCTGGAGCCCGGCGACCCGATCGTGGTCGAGACCCAGGACACCTACTACGTCTACAAGATGGCCTCGATCCTGCCGGTCACCCCGCCCAGCAACGTCAGCGTCCTCGACCCGGTCCCGCCGGGCTCCGGTTTCACCGCTCCGGGGCGCTACATCACCCTCACGACATGCACGCCGGAGTTCACCAGCAAGTACCGGATGATCGTCTGGGGCAAGATGGTCGAGGAACGGCCGCGCAGCAAGGGCAAACCCGATGCGCTCGTCAGATAGGTCGTCGGCCGGGCGTCAGTCGAGGGCGGGAGAACAGTGGCAGCGACCACCGAAGGCACCGAAGAGCACACCGGGACCGACCGCCCGGACCACGTCCCGGCCCCCCGCCGCGGGCCCGGTCCGATCGCCACGGCGGTCAGCGTCTTCGGCGAACTCCTCATCACCGCGGGCCTGATCCTCGGCCTGTTCGTCGTCTACTCGCTGTGGTGGACCAACGTCCTGGCCGACCGAAAGGCGGGCCGCGAGGGCGACAGGGTCCGCGACCACTGGGCCCAGGACACCGGCCCCGGAGCCCTGGACACCAAGGACGGCATCGGCTTCCTCCACGTCCCCGCGATGGGCGGGGGCGAGATCCTGGTCAAGAAGGGCACCGCCGCGCAGCTCCTCAACGACGGGGTGGCCGGGTACTACACCGACCCCGTCAAGGCGACCCTCCCCACCTCCGGCCGCAACGGCAACTTCTCCCTCGCCGCCCACCGCGACGGCCACGGCGCCAAGTTCCACAAGATCGACCGGCTGCACGAGGGCGACCCGATCGTCTTCGAGACCAAGGACAAGTGGTACGTCTACAAGGTCTACGCGACCCTCCCCGAGACCTCGAAGTACAACGTCGCGGTCCTCGGCGCCGTCCCCCAGGAGTCCGGCAGGAAGAAGGCCGGCAAGTACATCACCCTGACCACCTGCACCCCCGTCTACACCAGCCGCTACCGGTACGTGGTGTGGGGCGAACTGGTCCGTGTCCAGAAGGTCGACAGCGAGCGCACCCCGCCCAGGGAACTGCTCGGCTGATCCCCGGGACACCCCGGACGGCGCGGAGCCCCGGCCCCCCGTGAGGGGCCGGGGCTCCGTCGTGCGCGGACCGGTCCGGTCAGTCGAGGCCTCCGATGATGCCCCCGTCGCCGCCGTTGCCGCCGCCGTTGTTCTGGCCGAAGGTGACGGTCGTCAGGGTGATCTGCTGGCCCGCCGGGTCCTCGGTCTTCTTGTCGGGCTTCGGGTCCTGGTCGATGACGAAGGCGTTGTCGTTGCCGTCGCCGTTGATCACGATGTTGGTGAAGCCCTGGGACGCCAGGATCGCCTTGGCCTCGCCGAGCGTCCGGTTGCGGACCTCGGGGACCTGGACCTCCTGCTTCTTCTTCTCACCGATGTTGATCGTCACCGTCGAACCCGGCTCGACCTGCTGGCCGATCGCGGGAACGGTGTCGATCACCACGTTGACCTTGCTGTCGTCGTCCGTGGGGACGTTGACGCAGTTGCCCTGGAGGTTGTTGGCCTCCAGCTGTGCCTTGGCGGCGTCGCAGCCCTGGCCGGCGACGTTCGGGACGGTCGCCTGCTCCTTCTCCTTGGCGACGGTGAGCTCCACGGTCGAGCCCTTCTCCACCTCGTCGCCGAGCTCCGGAGTCTGCTCCAGGACCGTGTTCGCCTCCTCGGTGGACGACTCCTCGTACGTCACCTTGACGGTGAAGTTGTACTTGTCGTCCTCCAGGATCGACTTGGCCTCGTCCAGGCTCTTGCCGGTCACACTCGGCACGGCCACCTTGGGTGCGCCCGTGGACACCACGAGGGTGACCGTCGAGCCCTTGTCGACCTCGTTGCCCGCCTTGACGTCCTGCTCGCAGATCTTGTCCTTGGCCGTGTTCTCGCACGGTTTGGGGTTGAACGTGAGCTTGAGCGAGACGTTGTCGGCTTGTCGCTGGGCCTCGTCCTTCGTCAGGTCGACGAAGTTCGGGACGGTCGCCGTGGCGTTGTCGGCGCCGTTGCCGTTGAAGATCCACTTGCCGATGAGGATCGCGCCGACCAGGACCAGGACGGCCGCCACGACCAGCAGGATCGTGGAGTTGCTCGACTTCTTCTGACGCCGCCGGTCGGGGCGGTCGTCGTAGCCGAAGCCGCCGTCGTCCGGGTTCATCGGGGGCAGCATCGAGGTGGCGCCCCCGTCGGCCTGGCGCAGGGCCGTGGTCGGCTGGTCGTCGGGGTAGCCGCCGTAGCCGACCGCGCCCATGGCGGCCGTCGCGGCGACCGGCTGGCCGTCGAGGCAGGCCTCGATGTCGGCGCGCATCTCGTCGGCCGACTGGTAGCGGTAGTTGGGGTCCTTGACCAGTGCCTTGAGGACGATCGCGTCCATCTCCGGCGTGATCTCGGGGTCGAAGACCGACGGAGGCTGCGCCTCCTCCCGCACGTGCTGGTAGGCCACCGCGACCGGGGAGTCGCCCACGAAGGGCGGCCGGACCGTCAGCAGCTCGTAGAGCAGACAGCCGGTGGAGTACAGGTCGGACCGGGCGTCGACCTGCTCGCCCTTGGCCTGCTCCGGCGAGAGGTACTGCGCGGTGCCGATCACGGCCGAGGTCTGGGTCATCGTCATGCCGGAGTCGCCCATGGCACGGGCGATGCCGAAGTCCATCACCTTGACCTGGCCGTTGCGCGTCAGCATGACGTTCGCCGGCTTGATGTCGCGGTGGACGATGTTGTTGCGGTGCGAGTACTCCAGCGCCTGGAGGATGCCGATGGTCATCTCCATCGAGCGCTCCGGCAGCAGCTTGCGGCCGCTGTGCAGCAACTCACGGAGCGTGGAGCCGTCGACGTACTCCATGACGATGTACGGGATCGAGACCCCGTCGATGTAGTCCTCGCCCGTGTCGTAGACCGCGACGATCGCGGGGTGGTTGAGCGAGGCGGCCGACTGGGCCTCCCGGCGGAACCGGGCCTGGAAGGAAGGATCGCGCGCGAGATCCGCGCGCAGCGTCTTCACCGCCACGGTGCGGCCGAGGCGCGTGTCATGCGCGAGGTAGACCTCGGCCATGCCACCACGGCCGAGCACCTGGCCCAGCTCGTACCGGCCGCCGAGGCGACGCGGCTCTTCCATAGCTACCTACCAGCCCTCTCCGTCGGGTCCCGGTCCGCACGCCTGTGCGGCCGGAGGCTGCCGTCCGGGCCTACCGTACCCGGCTCTCTTTGTGCGACCTGGCCAAGCCCGTCAACCCGATACAGGACCGGTATCGCAGCGTGCAACGATGTGAAGGGGATGTGCTCGGCATCACTTCTTGCTGTCGATGACCGCCTTCATCACATCCCGGGCGATCGGACCGGCCAGACCGCCACCCGAGATGTCGTCACGGTTGGCGGCGCCGTCCTCCACGACCACGGCCACGGCGACGGGCGCGCTGTCCCCGACCTTGGCGTAGGAGATGAACCAGGCGTAAGGCTTCTCACTGTTGTTCAGACCGTGCTGGGCCGTACCGGTCTTGCCGCCGACCGTGGCGTTCTCGATCTTGGCCTTTCCGCCGGTGCCCTGCGGTTCGTTGACGACGGACTCCATCATCTGCTGGAGCTTCTGCGCCGTCTCCGGGGAGACCGCCTGGGACAGCTCCTCGGGGTCGGTCGTCTCGATGGTGTCCAGGCTCGCGGTCTTGATCTGGTCGACCATGTACGGCTTCATCAGCGTGCCGTTGTTGGCGATGGCCGCGACGACCATGGCCATCTGGAGCGGGGTGGCCCGGTTGGAGGCCTGGCCGATGCCGTCCATGGCGTTCTGCGGCCGGTTGTCCTCGGGGTAGATGCTCTCCGCGGCGCGGACCGGGGTGTCCAGCTCCTTGTTGTTGTAGCCGAACTTCTCCGCCTGCTCGATCATCTTCTCGTTGGTGACGGAGTCCGCGAGCTTCGCGAAGACGGTGTTGCAGGACACCATGAGCGCGTACCGCAGGGTGGCGTTCTTGCACTCGCCGTGCTGGTTGGTCAGGTCGGTGCGGGTGCCCGGCAGCTCGTACGGGTCCGGGGTCTTGGTCTTGTCGTCGATGCCCGAGACGACACCGTTCTCCAGGGCCGCGGCCGCGGTGACGACCTTGAAGGTCGAGCCGGGCGGGTAGACCTCGCGCAGCGCCCGGTTCAGCATCGGGTCGTCGGCGTTGTTCTTCTTCTGGACGGCGTTCCAGGCCTTCTCGTCGTCGCCGGAGGTGCCGGCGAACTTCGAGGGGTCGTAGGACGGCGTGGAGACCAGTGCGAGGATCTTGCCGGTGGACGGCTCGATCGCGGCGACGGCGCCCTTCTTGTTGCCCAGACCCTCGTAGGCGGCCTTCTGCGCGGCCGCGTTCAGGGTGGTGACGACGCTGCCGCCCTCGCGCTCCTTGCCGGTGAGCATGTCCAGGGTGTTGCGGAAGAACAGCCGGTCGTCGTTGCCCGTGAGGATGCCGTCCTCGAGCTTCTCCAGCTGGTTGGCGCCGAAGGCCTGCGAGGAGTAGCCGGTGACCGGCGCCCACATGGGGCCGTTCACCCAGGTCCGCTTGTACTTGAAGTCGCCGGACTCGTTCTCGACGGAGCCGGTGATCGGCTTGCCGTCGACGATGATGTTGCCGCGCGGGATGGAGTAGCGCGCGATGTTGACCCGGCGGTTGTTGTCGTCGGTGGCCAGCTCGTTCGCCTTGACGTACTGGAGCCAGTTGTCGCGGATGAGCAGCGTCAGGATGAGCAGCCCGCAGAAGATCGCGATCCGGCGCAGGGGCTTGTTCACGGGCGGACCACCTGGGTCATCTCGGCGTCGGGGTTCGGGGCGGGGGACGGCGCCGGGCGGCGCGCGGTGTCGCTGATTCTGAGCAGGATGCCGATCAGCGCCCAGTTGGCGATGACGGAGGAACCGCCGTACGCCAGGAAGGGCATCGTCATACCGGTCAGCGGGATCAGCCCCATGACGCCGCCCGCGACGACGAAGACCTGGAGGGCGAAGGCGCCGGACAGGCCGATCGCGAGCAGCTTGCCGAAGGGGTCGCGGGCGGCGAGGGCGGTGCGCACGCCGCGTTCCACGATCAGGGCGTAGACGAGCAGGACCGCCATCAGGCCGGCCAGGCCCAGCTCCTCGCCGAAGGTGGCGAGGATGAAGTCGGAGTTGGCGGCGAAGCGGATCAGCTCGGAGTGGCCCTGGCCCCAGCCGGTGCCGAGGGTGCCGCCGGAGCCGAACGCCCACAGGGCCTGCATGGCCTGCTCGGAGTGGCCGCCCACACCCTGGCGGGAGAGCGTGTACTCGCGCATCGGGTCGAGCCAGGCGTCCACACGCTGCTGGATGTGCGGCTCGAAGGAGGCCACACCCACGGCGCCGACCGCGGACATCAGCAGACCGAAGACGATCCAGCTGGTCCGCTCGGTGGCGACGTACAGCATGATGACGAACATTCCGAAGAACAGCAGCGACGTACCGAGGTCGGTCTCGAAGACCAGGATGAGGATCGAGATCCCCCACACGACCAGGATCGGGCCGAGGTCGCGGCCGCGGGGCAGGTACAGGCCCATGAAGCGGCGGCTGGCCAGGGCGAGCGCGTCGCGCTTCACCATCAGGTAGCCGGCGAAGAAGATCGCGAGGACGATCTTCGCGAACTCACCGGGCTGGATGGAGAAGCCGGCGACGGAGATCCAGATCTTGGCGCCGTAGATGTTCTGGCCGAGGCCCGGCACCAGTGGCAGCAGCAGCAGGAACACGGCGCCGAGCATGGAGATGTACGTGTAGCGCTGGAGGACGCGGTGGTCCTTCAGGAAGATCAGCACCACGATGAACAGCGCGATGCCCATCGCCGTGTACAGCAGCTGACGGGGCGCGGCCGTACCGGCCTGCCCGATCGACTGCAGCAGCTCGGACTGGTCCAGGCGCCAGATCGCGACGAGCCCGAGTCCGTTGAGCAGCGTGGCCAGCGGCAGCAGCAGCGGGTCCGCGTACGGGGCGAACTTGCGTACGGCCAGATGGCCGACGCCGGCCAGCAGGCCGAGGCCGAACCCGTAGGCCAGCAGACCGGAGGGCACCTCGTCGTTGATGGCCAGGCCCACGTTGGCGTAGGCGAAGACCGGGATGACGACGGCGAACACGAGCAGCGCGAGCTCGGTGTTGCGCCTGCTGGGCGCTCCGATGGCGCCGATCGTGGACGTGTGGTGCGTCGACGTGTTGGTAGTACTGCTCATCGTGTGACGGGGCCTCTCACGGCTCGCCTACTGCTTACCGCAGAGCGAGACGACCTTCTGCTCTTCCTCCGACAGGCTCGGGCCGGGGCTGGGAGTGGTCGCGGTGGGGGACGTGGACGGGTCGGGGGTGGTGGCCGACGGGTTCGGCGATGGCGAGGCCGACGGTGTCGGCGACGCCTTGGACGCGAACGAGGTGCGGGTGGTTCCCGTGGTGCCGCCGGCCTCGCCCTCGCCGGTCTTCGCGTTCTTCTCGCTCTCCGCGGCGCGCCGCTCGGCGCTCTTGCGGCACGCGGAGGCCTGCACGGACAGCTCGTCGATTTTCGTCTGGGCGTTCTTCAGGCCGCCCTCGGCGATCGTCGCCTTGACCGCCTTCTGCTGGTACGGCGGCAGGTACTTGAGTTCGATCTCGGGGTGGTCCTTCTCCACCTTCGACAGCGACACCCAGGCCAGGTCCTGGCTGATGCCGCGGTAGAGGGCGACGTGCTCGTCGTTGGTGCCGACGTAGTACTGGGTCTGCGTCCAGCGGTAGCCGCCGTACAGACCCGCTCCCACGACGGCCAGCGCGAGCCCGATGTAGACCGAGCGCTTCAGCCATCTGCGGCGGGGACGCTCCTTGACGAAGTCGTCGTCGCCGAAACCGAAGCCGTCGGTGGGGATGAACCCGGTGATGTCGCCGGAGCCGGGCGGGCCGAACTCGCCGCCGCCCTGCTGCTGCCTGCGGCCGAGGCCGGAGGCGCGGCCGGCGGGCGTCTGCATGATGCCGTTGTCGTGCAGCTGGTGCTGGTTCTCGGCGACCGCGCCGACCACCACGGGGGCGTCGGAGATGTGGCCGGCGAGGGTGTCACCGGTGTCCAGGTCGAGGACGTCCGCGATGATCACGGTGATGTTGTCGGGGCCGCCGCCGCGCAGCGCGAGCTGGATCAGCTCGTGCACGGTCTCCTGCGGGCCCTGGTAGCTGGCGAGGGTGTCCTCCAGGGTCTGGTGGGACACCACGCCGGACAGGCCGTCGGAGCAGATCAGATAGCGGTCGCCCGCCCTGACCTCGCGGATCGACAGGTCGGGCTCGACATGGTCGCCGCTGCCCAGCGCGCGCATCAGCAGGGAGCGCTGCGGGTGGGTGGTGGCCTCTTCCTCGGTGATCCGGCCCTCGTCGACGAGGCGCTGCACCCAGGTGTGGTCCTGGGTGATCTGCGTCAGGACGCCGTCGCGCAGCAGATAGGCGCGGGAGTCCCCGACGTGGACGAGGCCGAGGCGCTGGCCGGTCCAGAGCAGGGCGGTGAGCGTGGTGCCCATGCCCTCCAGCTGGGGGTCCTCCTCGACCATGGAGCGCAGCTGGTCGTTGGCCCGCTGCACGGCGGCGCCGAGGGAGGTGAGCACGTCGGAGCCGGGGATGTCGTCGTCCAGGGCGACGATGGTGGAGATCGCCTCGGAGGAGGCGACCTCACCCGCGGCGGCGCCGCCCATGCCGTCGGCGATCGCGAGCAGCCGGGGACCGGCGTAACCGGAGTCCTCGTTGCCCTCGCGGATCATGCCCTTGTGCGATCCGGCGGCGAAGCGCAGTGACAGACTCATGCCCACCTCGCCCGTCGGCTCCGCATGCAGCCGGTCGTGTCGAGCCACACTGCCCACCCTCCGGTCGGGAGCGCGCCGGTGCCCGGGGTGCCGGTCTCCGCCGCGTGCTCGCTCCGCTCGCGCTCATTCATGATGTAGCACTACTTCCGCAGCTCGATGACGGTCTTGCCGATGCGGATCGGCGCACCCAGCGGAATCGGTGTGGGGGTCGTCAGCCGGCCGCGGTCGAGGTAGGTGCCGTTGGTGGAGCCCAGGTCCTCGACGATCCACTGACCGTCCCGGTCCGGGTAGATCCTGGCATGGCGGCTGGAGGCGTAGTCGTCGTCCAGCACGATCGTGCTGTCGTGCGCACGGCCCAGCGAGATGGTCTGCCCCTGCAGGGCGACGGTGGTGCCGGTCAGTGTGCCTTCTGTCACCACCAGCTTGGTGGGAGCGTTACGGCGGCCCCGGCCGCCCGCGGGTGCGGGCTGCTGGCGCTGCTGGGGCGGCGCCTGGCGGGCAGCCTGCTGCTGCCGCCCGGCGTCGCGGCGCGATCCGCGCTGGGTGACGCGCGTACCGAACAGGTCGCTGCGGATGACCTGCACGGCCACGATCACGAACAGCCACAGTACGGCCAGGAAACCCAGCCGCATGACCGTGAGGGTCAGCTCTGACATTGCCCCCGGATCACCCTTCGGCTTGCCTATAGATAACGGTGGTGCTGCCCACGACGATCCGCGAGCCGTCGCGGAGCGTAGCGCGGGTGGTGTGCTGCCCGTCCACCACGATGCCGTTGGTGGAGCCGAGATCCTGGACAGTCGAGGGCGTTCCGGTCCGGATCTCGCAGTGCCGTCGGCTCACACCGGGGTCGTCGATCCGTACGTCGGCCTCGGTGCTGCGGCCCATCACGAGCGTGGCGCGGGAGATCTGGTGGCGGGTGCCGTTGATCTCGATCCAGTAGCGGGTGCGTCCGCCGGCCGCGGGGCTGACGGGGGCGCCGCCGTGCCGCGGTCCGGCGGGCGGCTGCGGGGCGGGGGCGGGCTGCGGGTAGCCGTAGCCGCCGGCCCGGGCGCCGGGCGGCGGTGCGGCCGGCATCGGCGGGGCGCCCGCGGGGGCGCCTCCCGGCTGCGGGTATCCGTAGCCGCCGGGACGCTGGTTCGCGGCGGGGGCGCCGGGCGCCGGGGCCTGGCTGCTGGAGGAGGCGAGGGTGCGGCTGCGTACGCGGTACAGGCCGGTGTCGAGGTCCTCGGCCTTCTCCAGGTTGACCTTGATCGGTCCCATGAAGGTGTAGCGCTGCTGCTTGGCGTAGTCGCGGACCATGCCGGCGAGCTCGTCGCCGAGCTGCCCGGAGTACGGGCTGAGCCGCTCGAAGTCCGGTGTGCTCAACTCCACGATGAAGTCGTTCGGTACGACGGTCCGGTCGCGGTTCCAGATGGTCGCGTTGTTGTCGCACTCGCGCTGGAGCGCGCCGGCGATCTCCACGGGCTGGACCTCGGACTTGAAGACCTTGGCGAAGGTGCCGTTGACCATGCCTTCGAGACGCTGCTCGAAACGCTTCAGGACTCCCATGAGGCACCTCCTCTGTCGCTGTCGTCCTGCCTGCTGCTGCTTCTTGCCTGGCTGTTTCCTACCGGTACTGCTTACTGATCGTATCCACGCACCGGTGGATCGGCTGGTTCCCCCTGGTGAACCGGCCGACCGGTGTCATCAGGTGCCGACCGGCGACCGTCCGGAGCCGGCCCGGGTGGTGCCCGGGGCCGCTTGTCGCCGTCCGTGGTGCCGACTGGTTGCCGACGCCTCCGACAGTTCCCCCCGCGGGGCCCGTTCGAACTCCGCCGGGCTCCGCTTCTGCCATGGATCGTAGAGGCGGCCCCGGACCAGTGTCCCGCACGTGGCTGTGCTCGCGGTCCTGCTCCTGTGAGGACGGGGTGGACCGGTACAGGGTTGATACGTGCCACCGCCTGCCTCGGGCGGCCCCTGGGGGGCCGGGGAAAGGGATGTGAATCCATCCCGTCCAGCGTGCTAATGTTCTGCATGTCGGAAGGCGCCGCACCGAGAGGGAACGGAGCCCGAGGACACACCCAATGCGCGGGTGGCGGAATAGGCAGACGCGCTGGATTCAGGTTCCAGTGCCCGCAAGGGCGTGGGGGTTCAACTCCCCCCTCGCGCACCAGACGAGACGGTCGTCATCGTGAAAACGATGGCGGCCGTTTTGCGTTGGGCTTCTGGTCGCGGTTGTCCGGGGTGGGATGCCGGACAGGGTCTGGGCCGTGGTCTGCGTGGGGCCGGTCTTCGCGGCGGGGCGGCTCCGTGACGGGGCGGGTTCCTGGCGGGGCGGGTCCGTGGCGATGGCCGCACGGGGGCTACGGGGGACCGCGGGGCGAAGCCCGTTTCGCGGGGGCCGCGTTCGTGTGATGAAGGCCACGGGTGGGCGGGGCGTTGTCCACAGGGTGGCAGGCCACGGTGCGGACGGATGGAGTTGTCCACAGGGTCTGACGTGTTTCGGCCACCGGCTGTACGGTTCGGGCCTGATTGATGTTCATGTCGATGCGGCGCGGCAGGTACGCGTCCGTGGAGTGCGGGGGAGGCGGTCCTGGTGGCCGACGGTGCGGAGCGGCGACTGCCGCGGGTGCGGGGGTTCGCCGAGTGGCCGGGCGCTGGTTCGCCCCGTGAGGAGGGCAAGGAACTGCGCCGCCGGGTGCCGCGCGAGGCACACGCCCTCCTCGACCTCGACGACTCCCGGCCGGACGCGCTCGGTGCCGTGGAGGAGTCCAGCCGCGGCCGTCTGCCCGAGCTGGCGCCGATAAGGGTCGGCAGGATGGCGGCCAGCCCGTTCGCCTTCCTGCGCGGCTCGGCGGGCCTGATGGCCCATGACCTGGCCCGCACCCCCATGACCGGGATCCGCGCCCAGATCTGTGGCGATGCCCACGCCGCCAACTTCGGCCTCTACGGCGACGCCCGCGGCGGCCTGGTCATCGACCTGAACGACTTCGACGAGACCGTCGTCGGCCCCTGGGAGTGGGACCTCAAGCGCCTCGCCGCCTCGCTCGTGCTCGCGGGCCGGGAGGCAGGCGCCGACGAGGACACCTGCCGCAAGGCCGCCCGCGACGCCGCCGGTGCCTACCGGCGCACCATGCGGCTGCTCGCCAAGCTGCCCGTGCTGGACGCGTGGAACGCCATCGCGGACGAGGAACTCGTCTCCCACACCGACGCCCACGACCTGCTCGGCACGCTGGAGCGGGTGATGGAGAAGGCGCGCGCCAACACCAGCGGGCGCTTCGCCGCGAAGGCGACCGAGCCCGCCCCGGACGGCGGGCGCCGCTTCCAGGACGCCCCGCCCGTGCTACGGCGGATCCCGGACGCGGAGGCCGCCGCGGTGGCCGCCTCCCTCGGGGACTACCTCGGCACGCTCTCCGAGGACCGCCTGCCGCTGCTCGCCCGGTACGCGGTGCAGGACGTGGCCTTCCGCATCGTCGGCACCGGCAGCGTGGGCACGCGCTCCTACGTCGTGCTGCTCCTCGACCACCGCGGGGAGTCCCTGGTCCTCCAGGTGAAGGAGGCCCGTCCGTCCGCGCTGCTGCCGCATCTGGCCGCCGCCGGCCTGGAGGCGCCCGCCGCCGGGCACGAGGGCCGGCGGGTGGTGCTCGGGCAGAAGCGCATGCAGGTGGTCAGCGACATCCTGCTGGGCTGGACCACCGTCGACGGCCGGGACTTCCAGGTGCGGCAGTTCCGCAACCGCAAGGGCAGCGTCGACCCGGCCGCGCTCGCCGCCGACCAGGTCGACGACTACGCCCGGATGACCGGCGCCCTGCTCGCCCGCGCCCACTCGCACAGCGCCGACCCGCGCCTGGTCGCCGGGTACTGCGGGAAGAACGAGGAGCTGGACGAGGCGATCGCCACGTTCGCCGTCGCCTACGCGGACCGTACCGAGGCGGATCACGCGGAGCTGGTGGCCGGGGTCCGCGCGGGACGGATCGCCGCGGAGATGGGGGTCTGAGGCCGTGGTGGGTCGTGTGGGGTCGGGGGTCTGAGGGTGTGGCGGGTTCTGCGGAGGCAGGAGTCTGAGGTCGTGGTGGGTCCTGCGGTTCTCACGTTTCGGGAGGTCGTTCAGCCGTGTCCTACGCTGGTCGGGTGACGAGCTCGGAAGCTGAGCAGGGCGAGGGCAACGTGGCCGGGGTGACCGGGCCGGTGCCCGAGGGTGGTGTGCCGGGGTCCGGTGACGGGTCCCCGGAAGCGGGGGGCGGCCCGGGGGCCGGGGAGGGCTCGCAGGGCTCTTCGGCCGGCCAGGCCCCGCCGGAGGCTCAGGGTGCGCCGGAGGCGGCCGGCTCTCCGGGCGCGCAGGACCCTGGGGCCGAGCAGGGCCCGCAGGCCGCTACGCAGGCCGCCGCGCAGGCCTCGCCGGGCTCCGAGTCGCCCGAGGAGCGGCTGGAGCGGGCGGTGCGGGCGGCCGAGCAGGCGCTGATCGAGTTCGAGATCGCGGTGGAGACCTTCCGCATCGAGGTCGAGAACTTCTCCCGGCTCCACCACCAGCGGCTCGGCCCGATGTACGCCCGGCTCGAGGAACTGGACGCCCTCATAGCCGAGGCGCGCGCGGCCCGTACCCAGGACCCCGAGGACCTGCGGGTCGCCCAGGAGCTGCGGGCCCGGGTGCTGCCCATGCCCAGCGTCGAGGAGCTGTTCCACGGCTGGATGGACGGGGACGGACTGTTCCCGGAGGCCACGGCGATGCTGACCGGTCAGGCCGTGCAGCCGCCCGCGCGGGTGCGCCCCAGCGAGGAGGCCCGCAAGCTCTATCGCGAGCTGGCCCGCAAGGCGCATCCCGACCTGGCGCAGGAGGAGGGCGAGCGCATGCGGCGTGAGGAGTTCATCACCCGGGTGAACTCCGCCTACGCCCGCGGCGACGTGGCGCAGCTGCGGCAGCTGGCCGAGGAGTGGGCGCAGGGCCCCGCGCCCGTGGACCGCGGCCCGACCCGCAGCGAGGAGCTGTACGCCCGCCTCGACTGGCTGGCCCGGCGCAAGGAGATGCTCTCCGTGATCGCCAAGGAGCTGGAGGAGGGCGCGATCGGCGCGATGCTCCGGATCGCCCCGGACGACCCGGACCGGCTGCTGGACGAGATCGCCGAGCAGCTGCTGACGGAGGTCGCCAAGCGGGAGGCGGAGCTGGCGGGGCTCCAGGGGTAGGGCGTAGCTCCACGGGGGCTTCGTCCGGTGGGCGTCGGCCGACCGACGGTGGCCGGTCGGCGGTCGGCGGTGGCCCGACCGACGGTGGCGGGTCGGCGGTGGGCGGATCGCGGGCCCGCGGTGCTTCGGCCGAGGTCGGGTAGCGTCGGAGGCATGAATTTCGGAGGAGTGCCCACGGTCGAGGTCACGGACCTCAAGGACGACGACTTCCTGCTGGACGTCCGTGAGAACGACGAATGGCAGGCCGGTCACGCCGAGGGGGCGCTGCACATCCCCATCAGCGAGTTCGTGGCCCGCTACGGCGAGCTGACCGAGGCCGCGCCGCAGGACGGCCGGGTCCATGTGATCTGCCGCTCCGGCGGGCGTTCGGCGCAGGTCACCATGTACCTGGTCCAGCAGGGCATCGACGCGGTGAACGTGGACGGCGGCATGCAGGTGTGGGCTGCCGTGGGCCGGCCCGTCGTGACGAACGAGGGGCAGCCCGGGTTCGTCCTGTGATCGCGGACCTGGGGCGGCTCGGGTCGGTCTTGTGAGCCGCCCCGGGCGCGCTCCCGTCGCCGCGGCCCGTCCGGCGGTCAGCCGCTGAGGGGGTGGGCCGCCAGCAGGTCTCCCAGGGCTTCCTCGTGGGCCGCCGCCGGGCCGAGCGACAGTTCCAGGTGCTTGGCCCAGGCGTGATAGCGGTGCAGGGGGTAGTCGACGTCCGCGCCGAAGCCGCCGTGCAGATGCTGGGCCGTCTGCACCACGCGGCGCACCCCCTCCGACGCCCAGATCTTCGCGACGGCCACGTCCCCGGACACCGGGAGCGCGCCCGGCGTCCCCGAACCGAGCCGCCAGGCCGCCTGCCAGAGGGTGATCTCCATCGCGCGCAGGTCGATGTAGCGGTCGGCGGCCTGTACGGCGACCGCCTGGAACGTGGCGAGCGGGTGCCCGAACTGCTCGCGTGTGCCGGTGTAGTCGGCGGTCATCCGCAGCACCCGTTCCCCGAGGCCCAGCGCCAGGGCGCAGGTTCCGGCGGCCAGCAGCCCGCGCAGCCACTCCCAGGCCCCGTCCGCCGTCACCACGCATCGCCGCGGCAGACGTGCCGAGTCCAGCCGCAGTTCGCCGAGGCGTTCGCCGGCCGTGGAGATCTGCTCGGCGAGGGTGGTGCCGGGGTGGCCGTGCGGGACCAGGGCGAGGACGCTGCGGCCGCTGCCGGTGTGCGCGGGCACGAGGACGTGGTCGGCGTCGAACGCCCACGGCACCGCCGTCTGCACGCCGTCCAGCACCCATTCCGGCCCGTCCGGGCGCGCGGTGACGGCCAGTTCGGCCGGGTCGTGGCCGGTACGGCCGTGCGCGGCGACGGTCAGCACGACCTCGCCCCGGCCGGTTCCGGCGAGCAGCCCGGACGTCAACTCCGGTTCGGCGTGGGCCTGGAGGGCGGCGGCGGCCGCACAGCTCTCCAGCAGGGGGACGCGGGCCAGCACCTTCCCGGACTCGCGCAGCACCCCGCACAGCGCGACCGCGTCCAGGCCCGCTCCGCCGTGCGTCTCGTCCAGCAGCAGGCTCAGCAGATCCGCCTCGGCCAGCCTGGCCCACAGCTCCCGGTCGAAGCCCTCGGCGACGGCGCCCCTGGTGAGCGAGGGGCTGGGTACGGAGTCGGGCGCCACGTCCGCGAACACCCCGCGGGCCGCCTCGGCGGCCGCCTCCTGCTCCTCGGTGAAGGTGAAGTCCACGGTCCTGGCCTCCCGGCGACTCCGCCGGCCCGGCACGGCTGCCGGACCTGACGGGGCGTCAAGATAGAACAGGTTCCAGGAGAAGGGAATGCCGTGTCCTCAGCGGTCTCAGCGGTCGAAGTCCAGCTCCACCTTCTCCGTCGCCGGGTGCGACTGGCAGGCGAGGACGTATCCGGCGTCCGTCTCCTCCGGCTCCAGCGCGAAGTTGCGGTCCATGCGGACCTCGCCGGAGACGAGGAAGGCCCGGCAGGTGCCGCAGACCCCGCCCTTGCAGGCGTAGGGCGCGTCGGGGCGGTTGCGCAGCACCGTGTCGAGCAGGGACTCGCCGTCCTGCACCGGCCAGGTGCCGCCGCGGCCGTCGAGCCGCGCGGTCACCGTGCTGTGCGCGGGGGTGGCGATACGGGCCCTCGGGGCGTCGCCGTTGTCCACGTGGAAGATCTCCTCGTGGATCCGGGTGCGGGGCACGCCGAGGCCGCGCAGTGTCTGCTCGGCGCCCTGCACCAGGCCGTACGGCCCGCACAGGAACCAGCCCGCGACCTCGTCCACCGGCAGCAGCGCGGGCAGCAGCCCGGTCAGCCGCTGCCGGTCGAGCCGGCCCGTGGGCAGCCCGGCCTGCTGCTCCTCCCGGGAGAGGACCGTGACCAGCTGGAACCGCTCGGGGTAGCGGTCCTTCAGGTCGGCGACCTCTTCCAGGAACATCGTCGAGGCGGCCGTGCGGTCGCCGCGTATCAGGCAGAACCGCGCTCCGGGCTCGCGCGCCAGCAGGGTGGAGACGATCGACAGCACGGGGGTGATCCCGCTGCCGCCGACGATCGCCGCGTACAGTCCGGGCGCCGGGTCGAGGGTGAAACGGCCGGCCGGGGTCATCACCTCCAGCTCGTCGCCGATGTTCACCTCCTTGAGCGCGTACGTCGAGAACGCGCCGCCGTCCACCAGGCGCACGCCGACCCGCAGGGTGCGGGGGCCTTCGTCACCGGGTGCGGGGGCGGGGGCGCAGATCGAGTACGTCCGCCGGATCTCGGCCCCGTCGGCAGGCCGCCGCAGCGCCAGATGCTGGCCGGGCGCGAAGCGGTAGGTCTCGCGCAGCTCCGGGGGCACGGCGAAGGTGAGGGCCACGGAGTCGTCGGTGAGCCGGTCGACCGCGGCCACCGGGAGCGTGTGGAAGCGGGCCATCACAACTCCTTGAAGTGGTCGAAGGGTTCACGGCAGTCGAGGCAGCGGCGCAGGGCCTTGCAGGCCGTGGAGGAGAAGCGGGTGAGCAGCTCGGTGTCGGCGGAGCCGCAGTGCGGGCAGGTCACCGGCTCCGCACCGGGGCCGGGCCCGGCCGCCGTGGGGGCCGCGGTGCGGGTCGCGCCGAGGGTCAGGGCCACCGGCCCGGAGTCGTGAAGCGCCCGCGGGGGCGCGATGCCGAACTCCCGCAGCTTGCGGCGGCCTTCGGCCGATATGTCGTCCGTGGACCAGGCCGGGGCGAGCACCGTGCGGACCGTGACCTCGCGCATCCCGTGCGCGTGCAGCACCCGTTCGATGTCGGCGGACATGGTCTCCAGCGCCGGACAGCCGGTGTACGTCGGGGTCAGCTCGACCTCGACCGCGTCCGCGCCGCGCAGATGCACGGCACGCAGTACGCCCAGCTCCTCCAGGGTGATCACGGGGAGCTCGGGGTCGGGCACCGATCCGGCGAGCGCGAGCAGCTCGGCCTCCAGCGGGGTGACGGTCACCATGACGCCCCCGGGTGGCTGCGGTGCAGGTGCTGCATCTCGGCGAGCATCCGGCCGAACGACTCGGTGTGCAGGCCCTCGCGGCCCGCTCCGGCCGCCCAGGCCCCGGTGCGCGGGCCCTCGGGGACGGTCAGGGTGGCCTCGCGCAGCACGTCCTCGACGGCGGCGAGCCAGGCCGCCTCCAGGGTCTCGCGATCCACGTCCAGGCCTTCCACCGGGCGGAACATCTCGCCGGTGAACCGCCACAGCGCCTGACAGGCCCGCTGCATGCGCTCATGGCTGACGTCGGTGCCGTCGCCCAGGCGCAGGGTCCACTGCCGGGCGTGGTCGCGGTGGTAGGCGACCTCCTTGACGGCCTTCGCGGCGAGCGGGGCGAAGGGGCCGTCGCCCGCGGCCAGTTCGGCGTACAGCAGGTGCTGGTAGGTGGAGAAGTACAGCTGGCGGGCGATGATGTGCGCGAAGTCGCCGCCGGGCTGCTCCACCAGCTGGAGGTTGGTGAAGGCGCGCTCCTCGCGCAGGTAGGCCAGTTCGTCCTCGTCGCCCGCCATCGACAGCAGCACGCGCGCCTGGCCGAGCAGGTCGAGCGCGATGTTGGCGAGGGCGACCTCCTCCTCCAGGACGGGGGCGTGGCCGATGGTCTCTCCCAGGCGGTGGGAGAGCACGAGGGCGTCGTCGCCGAGGGCGAGGGCGGCCGTGACGGTGCTGGTGACGGTCGCCTCGGGGGTGACGGTCGTCTCGGAAGCGGTCACAGGTGCTTCACCCCCTCCGGGATCTCGTAGAACGTCGGGTGCCGGTACGGCTTGTCGGCGGACGGCTCGAAGAACGGGTCCTTCTCGTCCGGGGAGGACGCGGTGATCGCCGACGAGGGCACGACCCAGATGGACACGCCCTCGCCGCGCCGGGTGTACAGATCGCGGGCGTTGCGCAGGGCGAACTCCGCGTCCGGTGCGTGCAGGCTGCCGGCGTGGGTGTGGGAGAGGCCTCGGCGCGAGCGCACGAAGACCTCCCACAGGGGCCAGTCGGTGGTGCTCATGCGTGCGTCTCCTCGCGCTCACCGATGTGCTGGGTGCTGTGCTTGGCCGCGTAGGCCGCGGCCGCGTCCCGGACCCACGCGCCTTCGTCGTGGGCCTGCCTGCGCTGGGTCAGGCGCTGTTCGTTGCAGGGGCCGTTGCCCTTGAGGACGTCCCAGAACTCCGTCCAGTCGATGGCGCCGAAGTCGTGCTGTCCCCGCTCCTCGTTCCACTTCAGGTCCGGGTCGGGCAGCGTCAGGCCCAGGGACTCGGCCTGCGGGACGCAGATGTCGACGAAACGCTGGCGCAGCTCGTCGTTGGAGTGGCGCTTGATCTTCCACTCCATCGACTGCGCGGAGTGCTGTGACTCGTCGTCGGGCGGGCCGAACATCATCAGCGACGGCCACCACCAGCGGTCGACCGCGTCCTGCGCCATGGCGTGCTGCTCCGGGGTGCCGTTGCTCAGCGCCAGCAGCGCTTCGTACCCCTGGCGCTGGTGGAACGACTCCTCCTTGCAGATCCGGACCATCGCGCGCGCGTACGGCCCGTAGGAGCAGCGGCACAGCGGCACCTGGTTGGTGATCGCGGCGCCGTCCACCAGCCAGCCGATCGCGCCGACGTCCGCCCAGGTCAGGGTGGGGTAGTTGAAGATCGAGGAGTACTTCTGGCGGCCGCTGTGCAACTTGTCGAGCAGCTCGTCACGGCTGGTGCCGAGCGTCTCGGCCGCGCTGTACAGATACAGCCCGTGGCCCGCCTCGTCCTGGACCTTGGCCATCAGGATCGCCTTGCGGCGCAGCGAGGGCGCGCGGGTGATCCAGTTGGCCTCCGGCTGCATGCCGATGATCTCGGAGTGCGCGTGCTGCGCGATCTGGCGGACCAGGGTCGCGCGGTAGGCGTCCGGCATCCAGTCGCGCGGCTCGATGCGCTCCTCCGCGGCCACGGCCGCGTCGAAGACGCGCTGGTACGCCTCGGCGGCCTCGTCGGTGCCGCCGGGGCCTTGCTGCTCCGGTGTACGGGCCGTCTGGTGCGCGGCTGCTGTCGCCATGAGGTCCCCTCGACCACGGGCTCTGCCCTGAGCCTCTCCCGACCGATCGTTCGGTCCGTGCGATTCCATGGTGGGACGGGCGCCGTAAGGTGTCAACCGTTGTGGATAACCCGTCCGGGGTCGCAGGTCCGTCGTGGGTCCCCGCCGGGGGCTGCGCCGGGACGGCCGGGCTGAGTACCGTTCCGCGTGCGAGTGCCGGGGGACGGTCCGTGCGGACCTCTCGAGTCCGTCGGCCGTGGCGCTCGCCGCATCGACGGGCCGGCTGCGAGGGCCGCACCGCGGGTCGGCGCGGGTCGGCGCACGCGGGCGCGGGTGGTCGCGGGCAGTCGCAGGTATCGGACCGGCGGGGAATCGGGGAATCGGGGCGTGATGGACGCGCACGGCGCTAGGGACGCGGACGAGGGGCGCACGCCTGCCCTCGGCGAACCGCCGGAGGGCCGTTCCGCGGCGGATGCCCGCCCTGTGACTCGAGCCGTTCCCGAGCCGGAGCGCGGGTCCGTCTCCGCTGCCGAAGCCGAGGCGGTGCCGGAGCCTCGTTCCGTGCCCGCTGCCGAAGCCGAGTCGGTGCCCGGGGCCGGTTCCGTGCCTGTTGAGGAAGCCGAGGCGGTGCCCCGGCCCGGTTTCGTACCTCATGCCGAAGCCGAGTCGGTGCCGGAGCCTCGTTCCGTGCCCGCTGCCGAAGCCGAGTCGGTGCCCGGGGCCGGTTCCGTGCCTCCGGCCGCCGGGGTGGCGCCTGTCGGCGGCGTTCCCCGCGTAGGGGCGCGTACCGGGATCGCCGCGCTCTCCCCGCGCTACCAGGTCGGTGTCGCGCTGGCGCTCGCCGCTGTCGCCGTAGGGGTCTGTGTGCACCTGGGCATGGTGTTCCTGCACATCGCGCCGTCGAACACGCTCTCGAAGAAGCACGCCGAGACGATCGACGACTGGGTGTACCCGGAGTTCGAGCAGAACTGGAAGCTCTTCGCGCCCAACCCGCTCCAGCAGAACATCGCCGTCCAGGTGAGGGCGCAGATCAGCACGCCGGACGGCGGCAGGCGGCTCACCGGCTGGCAGGACCTGTCGGCGCAGGACGGCCGCGCGATAGACGGCAACATCTCGCCCAGCCACACGCAGCAGAACGAGCTGCGCCGGGCCTGGGACTTCTTCCAGTCGACGCACGACGCCGACAACCGTCCGGCCGGGGTGCGCGGAATGCTCGCCGAGTCCTATCTGCGGCGGATCGTGGTGCTGCGCCTGGAGCGGGCAGGCACGACCGGCCGGGGCGAGGCCGTCGAGCTGGTCCAGGTGCGCTCCAGCACGACGAACGTGCCGCCGCCCGAGTGGAGCGAGGAAGAGGTGTCGCTGAAGCCGGCCCACCGGGTGTTGCCCTGGTGGACGGTGTCGCGGGACGAGGCGGAGGAGGCCGAGGGATGAACCGGTTCTCCCTGGCCGTCTCCGGCGCCATAGCCCGGGTCACCGAGGCGGCCCTCGGCCCTTACCAGGCGGCCGTGATCCGTATCGGCTTCGCCCTGACCTGGCTGCTGTTCCTGCTGCGCGAGTTCCCGCACCGCCATGAGCTGTACGGCCCCGACAGCCCGTGGAGCTGGGAGCTCGGGCAGCAGCTGGTCGACCTCAACCACGCGTTCACCGTGCTGATGTGGACGGACAGCCGGTTCTGGTTCGAGGCCGTCTATCTGCTCGCCGTGCTGTCCGCCGCGCTGCTGCTGGTGGGCTGGCGGACCCGGGCGATGTCCGTGGTGTTCATGGTCGGCGTGCTGTCGCTCCAGAACCGCAGCGTCCTGATGGGCGACGGCGGCGACAACGTGCTGCATCTGATGAGCATCTATCTGGTGTTCACGCGCTGCGGCCTGGTCTGGTCGCTGGACGCGCGCCGGGCGCGGCGCGGCGAGGCGGCACGCGCGCGTGGGGCGGACGTCGTGGACCGCGCGGGGCCGGTGCTGTGGGGTCTGGCCGGTCTGGTGCTGGTCGTCGCGACCCTGGCCGGGAAGCTCGGCGACGACTGGATGCTGAAGGCGGCCGAGTCCGGCGGCGGCGGTGCGGCGGAGCGGGTGTGGATCTTCCTCGTCTCCGCCGTCAACGGCCCCGGCATGGTCCCGGCCCTGCTGTGGTCGGCGTGGGCGGCGCAGGGACTGTGGTGGTTCGCCGTCCGCAGGGCCCGCACCGAGCAGCCGCGCATCCTGCTGGACGTCGTGGCGAACATCCTGCACAACGCCGCCCTGCTGGTGATCATGGCCGAGGCGTGTCTGATCTATGCCACGGCCGGCTGGTACAAGGTCCAGGGTTCGCGCTGGCAGGACGGCACGGCGGTCTACTACCCGCTGCACCTCGACTACTTCTCCCCCTGGCCCGCGCTGAGCGGCGCGCTGTCCGCGAGCGCCACGATGCTGATGCTGGTGACCTACGGGACGGTGCTGGTCCAGGTCGCCTTCCCGTTCACCCTGCTCAACCGGCGGGTGAAGAACGTCCTGCTCGCGGTCATGATCACCGAGCACGCGGTGATCGCCGTGGTGCTCGGGCTGCCGTTCTTCTCCCTGGCCATGATCGCCGCGGACGCGGTGTTCCTGCCCACGGCGTTCCTGCGCCGGCTGGGCACGCTCGCGGCACGCGCGCGTGGCCGGCTGTTCCGCGCGGACCCGGGCCCGGAGCTCCCCGATCGGCTGGTACGGGAGGTGCCGGAGCAGCCGGGGCCCTCGCGGGTCACCCGCACGTAGGCTTCGGCGCATGAACGACCCCGTCGGCGCCTGGCGCCGCCTCGCCGAGGGAGACGCCCGCGTCCTGCTCGACGGCTTCCACGCCCTCAAGCACGCCCTGCGCTTCGGCGCCGAGGTCCCCGTCGCGGTGACCGCCGACCGGGCCGCCACGCTGGCCCTGGCCGACGAGCTGGCACCCGATGTGCGCCCGGCGCTGGAGGAACTGCTGGCCGAGGTGGAGCAGGCGGTGTACGCCTCGCTGGTGCCGCGCCCGCACCCCACGGCCGTGGCCGCGCTCGCCGTACGGCCCTCGCGGGCGGGTCATCTGGAACGGCTCGCGCGCTCCCCGCGCACCGCTCCCGTGGTACTGCTCGACCAGCCGCGCAACCTCGGCAACGCGGGGGCGGTGATCCGTCTGGCTGCCGGGTTCGGCGCGACCGGCGTGGTCACCACCGGCACCCTCGACCCCTGGCACCCCACGGTGGTGCGCGGCGGGGCGGGCCTGCACTTCGCGACCGCGGTGGAGCGCCTGGAGGTGGCCGAACTGCCGCCCGGTCCGCTGTTCGCGCTCGACCCGGAGGGCGACGACATCCGGGGCGTGAAGCTCCCGGACGACGCCGTCCTCGCCTTCGGGTCGGAGCGCAGCGGCCTGTCCGCGGAGGTACGCGCGCGGGCGGACCACCTGGTGGCCCTGCCGATGCGCCCCCAGGTCTCCAGCTACAACCTCGCCACCAGCGTGGCCATGACGCTGTACCACTGGAGCCTGGGCGGCGCCCCGGACCTCCGTCAGTAGGCTCAGGCCTCCCGGCGCACCTCGACCACCCGGAAGCGGTTGGCGACGAACGCCCCGTCGCACAGGGCGGCGTTGGCCGCCGGGTTGCCGCCCGAGCCGTGGAAGTCGGAGAAGGCGGCGGTCTGGTTGACGTACACCCCGCCGGTGAGGTTGAGCGAGAGCTGCGCGGCCTCCTCCAGGCAGACCTCCTGCACGGCCTGCTCGACCTCGGGGTCGACGGTGTAGGCGCCCACGGTCATGGCGCCCTTGTCGCGGATCGTGCGCCGCAGCAGTTCCACCGCGTCGGCGGCGGAGTCGACGGCGACGGCGAAGGACACGGGGCCGAAGCACTCGTTCATGTAGGCGGCCTCGTCGTCCGGCTTGGCGCCGTCCAGCTTCACGATCACCGGGGTGCGCACGACCGCGTCCGGGAACTCCGGGTTGGCGACCTCGCGCGAGGCCAGCGCGACCTCGCCGAGGCCGGCGGCCGCCTCCAGGCGGGCCTTGACGTCCGGGTTGACGATCGCGCCCAGCAGCGCGTTCGCTCGGGCGTCGTCGCCGAGCAGGCCGTCCACCGCGCGGGCGATGTCGGCGGCGACCTCGTCGTAGGTCCTGGGGCCCTCGTCGGTGCGGATGCCGTCGCGCGGGATCAGCAGGTTCTGCGGGGTGGTGCACATCTGGCCGCTGTAGAGCGAGAGCGAGAAGGCCAGATTGGAGAGCATCCCCTTGTAGTTGTCGGTGGAGTCCACCAGGACCGTGTTGACGCCGGCCTTCTCGGTGTAGACCTGCGCCTGGCGGGCGTTGGCCTCCAGCCAGTCGCCGAAGGCGGTGGAACCGGTGTAGTCGATGATCCGGATCTCGGGGCGGGTGGCGAGGGCCTTGGCGATGCCCTCGCCGGGGCGCTCGGCGGCCAGCGCCACCAGGTTGGCGTCGAAGCCCGCCTCGGCGAGCACCTCGCGCGCGACCTGCACGGTCAGCGCCAGCGGGAGCACCGCGCGCGGGTGGGGCTTGACCAGGACCGCGTTGCCGGTGGCGAGGGAGGCGAAGAGGCCCGGGTAGCCGTTCCACGTCGGGAAGGTGTTGCAGCCGATGACCAGGCCGATGCCACGCGCGACGGGCGTGAACTGCTTGGTGAGCGCGAGCGGGTCCCGCTTGCCCTGCGGCTTCGTCCACTCGGCGGTGTCGGGGGTGCGCACCTGCTCCACGTACGCGTACGCCACGGCCTCCAGGCCGCGGTCCTGGGCGTGCGGGCCGCCGGCCTGGAACGACATCATGAAGGCCTGGCCGGAGGTGTGCATCACCGCGTGCGCGAACTCGTGCGTCCGGTCGCTGATCCGCTTGATGATCTCCAGACAGACCGCCGCCCGCAGCTCCGCGCCCGCGTCGCGCCAGGCACGCTGTCCGGCCTTCATGGCGGGCAGCAGGACGTCGAGGTCCGCGTGCGGGTAGGTGACGCCGAGCTCGATGCCGTACGGGGAGACCTCGCCGCCGACCCAGTCGTCGGTGCCGGGCTGGCCGAGGTCCACGCGGGTGCCGAGGAGGGCGTCGAAGGCGGCCTTGCCCGCGGCCGCGTCCAGGCTGCCGTTCTCCCCGTAGGCCTTGGGATGCTCGGGATGCGGGGACCAGTACGCGCGCGTGCGGATCGCTTCCAGCGCCTGGTCGAGGGTGGGCCGGTGCTGGGCGATCAGCTGGTGCGCGGTGAGTTCGGCGGCCATGCGGGACCAACTCCTCGTGTGGAGAACTCTTCCTTGAGCTCGTGACCTGTCCCGAAACATGGGCGGGGACAGGCGGTCAGAGTTAGAGTAACCGAACGATCGGTCGGTTCAAGGGGGACCGCCGCATCTGTGGAAAACCCCGTGCGGGAGGATCGCGCACATGACAGCACTCGACCTCGGCAGCCCTGTGGCGGTCGTCGGCACCGGCACCATGGGCCAGGGCATCGCCCAGGTCGCCCTGGTCGCGGGCCATCCCGTACGCCTGTACGACGCTGCTCCCGGGCGTGCCCGGGAGGCGGCCGACGCGATCGGCGCCCGCCTGGACCGGCTCGTCGAGAAGGGCCGGCTCGCCGCCGCCGACCGCGACGCCGCGCGCGCCCGACTGGAGCCCGTGGAGGACATCGCCGGGCTCGCCGACTGCGGGCTGGTCGTCGAGGCGATCCTGGAGCGGCTCGACGTCAAGCAGGAGCTGTTCCGCGCGCTGGAGGACGTCGTCGCGGACGACTGTCTGCTGGCCACCAACACCTCGTCCCTGTCGGTCACGGCCATCGGCGGCGCGCTCGCCCACCCCGGCCGGTTCGTGGGCCTGCACTTCTTCAACCCGGCCCCGCTGCTGCCGCTGGTCGAGGTCGTCTCCGGGTTCGCCACCGACGTCACCTCGGCCACGCGCGCGTACGAGACCGCCCGGGCCTGGGGCAAGACGCCGGTCGCCTGCGCCGACACCCCCGGCTTCATCGTCAACCGCATCGCCCGGCCCTTCTACGCCGAGGCCTTCGCCGTCCTCGAGTCCCAGGGCGCCGACCCGGCCACCGTCGACGCCGTGCTGCGCGAGTCGGGCGGCTTCCGGATGGGCGCGTTCGAGCTGACCGACCTGATCGGGCAGGACGTCAACGAGTCGGTGACGCACTCGGTGTGGACGTCCTTCTTCCAGGACATCCGCTTCACGCCCTCCCTCGCCCAGCGCCGCCTCGTCGAGGCGGGCCGGCTCGGCCGCAAGTCCGGACACGGCTGGTACGACTACGCCGACGACGCCGAGCGCCCCGAGCCGCACACGGCCGAGAGGGAGCAGCCGCCCGCCTACGTCGTCGCCGAGGGCGACCTCGGTCCGGCCTCCGAGGTGCTCGCGCTGATCCGCGAGGCGGGCATCCAGGTCCGCGAGGAGGAAGAGGACCACGGCACCCGCCTGGTGCTGCCCAGCGGCGGCCAGCTGGCCCTCGCCGACGGCCAGACCTCCGTCGAGTTCCGCGACGTCGTCTACTTCGACCTGGCGCTGGACTACCGCGCGGCCACCCGCGTCGCCCTGTCCGCCTCCCGGGACACCTCCCCGCAGACCCTCGGCGAGGCCGTCGGCCTGTTCCAGGCGCTCGGCAAGAAGGTCAGCGTCATCGGGGACGTCCCGGGCATGATCGTCGCCCGTACGGTCGCCCGGATCATCGACCTCGCGCACGACGCCGTCGCCAAGGGCGTGGCCACCGAGGAGGACATCGACACCGCGATGCGCCTCGGCGTCAACTACCCGCTCGGCCCCTTCGAGTGGAGCCGCAGGCTCGGCCGGAACTGGGCGTACGCCCTGCTCGACGACCTGCATCTGCGGGACCCCTCCGGCCGCTACGCACCGTCCCTCGCGCTGTACCGCCACGCGTACGCGTCCGACAAGCGGGAGGGGAGCACCTCATGACCACGGCCAGACGCGACACCTACACGCCCGAGACGCTGCTGTCGGTGGCCGTCCAGGTGTTCAACGAGCGCGGCTACGACGGCACGTCCATGGAGCACCTGTCCAAGGCGGCCGGCATCTCCAAGTCCTCGATCTACCACCATGTCGCGGGCAAGGAGGAACTGCTGCGCCGCGCGGTGAGCCGGGCGCTCGACGGGCTGTTCGGCATCCTGGAGGAGGAGCACGCGCGCGTGGGGAGCGCCGCCGAGCGCCTCGAGTACGTCGTGCGGCGCATGGTCGAGGTGCTGATGGCCGAACTGCCGTACGTGACGCTGCTGCTGCGGGTGCGCGGCAACACCGGCACCGAGCGGTGGGCGCTGGAGCGGCGCCGCGAGTTCGACCACCGGGTCGCCGACCTGCTGAAGGCGGCCGCCGCGGACGGCGAGGTGCGCGGCGACGTGGAGGTGCGGCTCGCCACCCGGCTGCTCTTCGGCATGATCAACTCGATCGTCGAGTGGTACCGCCCGGACGGCCGCGGCGCCAGCGAGCGCGAAGTGGCGGACGCGGTGGTGCGGCTGGCCTTCGGCGGGCTGCGGCGCGAGGACTGAGTCCGGGCGCGGCGGCGGGGCTCGCGCCGAGCACCCCGGCGCGCGGCGGCCCGGACCCGGCCGAGTCCTTCCCTTGAGGACGCGCGCGTGCCGGGATGAGCACGCCGCCCCATGACCCGGCCCGGCACGCGCTGATGGGGTGGGGGCATGCCGCAGAACGCCGTGCGAACCGACTCCCCCGCCCGGGGCGCCGCCCACCCGACCTGGTGGCGGGCGCCCCTCGTGGCCACCCTGGCCGGGCTGCCGTTCCTGGTGCTGGAGTTCCACTGGTTCCGGTCGCAGGACGGCTTCGGCTTGCTCGGGGGACTGTTCTCCTGGTCGTCGGGCCTGCTCGTCCTCGCCCGGGTGCTGCCGCGCCGACGGTCCCTGCGGACGCCGCGGATGCTGATCTCCGGTGCCGGGCTCGGCTGCGTGATGCTGCCGGTGCTGTTCGCGCCGGCGCTCGGCATGGCCATGAGCTAGGGCTGAGACCCGCCCTCGCGGGTCAGCCCTGCGGCTCCAGGTCCTCCTCCTCGAACACCAGCAACGTGCGGCTGCTGAGCACCTCCGGGATCGCCTGGAGCCGGGTGAGCACCAGTTCGCGCAGCGCGCGGTTGTCGGAGGTGTGCACCAGCAGCAGGACGTCGAAGTCGCCGCCCACCAGGGCGATGTGGGCCGCTCCGGGCAGCTGCCTGAGCTGCTCGCGCACCGTGCGCCAGGAGTTCTGGACGATCTTCAGAGTGATGTACGCCGAGGTGCCCTGGCCCGCGCGCTCATGGTTGACGCGGGCGCCGAACCCGCGGATGACCCCGTCCTCGACGAGCCGGTTGATACGGGCGTAGGCGTTGGCCCGGGAGACGTGGACCCGCTCGGCCACGGAACGGACGGAGGCGCGCCCGTCGGCCTGGAGCATCCGCAGGATGTCCTGGTCCACCGCGTCCAGCGGTCGCGCCGACGGCGGTACGGCGGCGTCGGGGCCGTCGGCCATTTGTTCAGGTGCCATGTCCCCCCGCCTCCCTGCCATGGACGTACTGCATCCATCTCAGGCTGTGGAGAACCGTTTGTCCACAGCCTGGTGCCGCCTGTAGCCAAAATGTGCCGACGACCGAACAATCGGTAGGTGAGGCGCATCACAGGAGCTGCGTCTCCTAGTCGCTCCCACGAGGAGGTGCCGTCATGACGGTCATGGAGCAGCGGGGCGGGTACCGGCCGTCCCCGCCGCCCGCCTGGCAGCCCCGCACGGACCCCGCGCCGCTGCTGCCGGACCCGGAGCCCTACCGCGTCCTCGGCACCGAGGCGGCCGCCAAGGCCGACCCGCAGCTGCTGCGTCGGCTCTACGCGGAACTGGTGCGCGGCCGCCGCTACAACACGCAGGCCACGGCCCTCACCAAGCAGGGCCGCCTCGCCGTGTACCCGTCCAGCACCGGCCAGGAGGCCTGCGAGGTCGCCGCCGCGCTGGCCCTGGAGGAGCGCGACTGGCTCTTCCCGAGCTACCGCGACACGCTCGCCGTCGTCGCGCGCGGTGTCGAGCCGGTCGAGGCGCTCACGCTGCTGCGCGGCGACTGGCACACCGGCTACGACCCGCACGAGCACCGGGTGGCCCCTCTCAGCACCCCGCTGGCCACCCAGCTGCCGCACGCCGTGGGCCTCGCGCACGCCGCGCGCATCAAGGGCGACGACGTCGTGGCGCTCGCCATGGTCGGCGACGGCGGCACCAGCGAGGGCGACTTCCACGAGGCGCTGAACTTCGCCGCCGTCTGGCAGGCCCCGGTCGTCTTCCTCGTGCAGAACAACGGCTTCGCCATCTCCGTCCCGCTCGCCAAGCAGACCGCGGCGCCCACCCTGGCCCACAAGGCCGTCGGGTACGGCATGCCGGGCCGCCTGGTCGACGGCAACGACGCCGCCGCGGTGCACGAGGTGCTGACCGAAGCCGTGCGCCGTGCGCGCGAGGGCGGCGGGCCGACCCTGGTGGAGGCGGTGACGTACCGGATCGACGCCCACACCAACGCCGACGACGCCACCCGTTACCGCGGCGACGCCGAGGTCGAGGCCTGGCGCGACCACGACCCGATCCTGCTCCTGGAGCGCGAGCTCACCGACCGCGGACTGCTCGACGAGCAGGCGATCGACGCGGCCCGCGAGAACGCCGAGACCATGGCCGCCGCCCTGCGCGAGCAGATGAACCAGGACCCGGTGCTCGACCCCATGGACCTCTTCGCCCACGTCTACGCCGAACCCACGCCCCAACTGCGCGAACAGCAGGCCCATCTGCGCGCCGAGTTCGACGCCGAGGCCGACACCCAGGAAGGGACCGCGCGATGACCACCGTCGCCGTGAAGCCCGCCACCATGGCGCAGGCCCTCACGCGCGCGATGCGCGACGCCATGGCAGCCGACCCGTCCGTGCACGTCATGGGCGAGGACGTCGGCACCCTCGGCGGTGTCTTCCGCGTCACCGACGGCCTGGCCAAGGAGTTCGGCGAGGACCGCTGCACCGACACCCCGCTGGCCGAGGCCGGCATCCTCGGCACCGCGGTGGGCATGGCCATGTACGGCCTGCGGCCGGTCGTGGAGATGCAGTTCGACGCGTTCGCCTACCCGGCGTTCGAGCAGCTCATCAGCCATGTCGCCCGTATGCGCAACCGCACCCGCGGCCGCATGCCGCTGCCGATCACCATCCGCGTCCCCTACGGCGGCGGCATCGGCGGCGTCGAGCACCACAGCGACTCCTCCGAGGCGTACTACATCGCGACGCCGGGGCTCCACGTCGTCACACCCGCCACCGTGCCCGACGCCTACGGCCTGCTGCGCGCCGCCATCGCCTCAGACGACCCGGTCGTCTTCCTGGAGCCGAAGCGGCTGTACTGGTCGAAGGACTCCTGGAACCCGGAGGACCCCCAGAGCGTTGAGCCGATAGGCCGCGCGGTGGTGCGGCGCACCGGCCGGAGCGCCACACTCATCACGTACGGTCCGTCCGTTCCGGTCTGCCTCGAAGCCGCCGAGGCCGCCCGGGCCGAGGGGTGGGACCTCGAAGTCGTCGACCTGCGCTCGCTGGTGCCGTTCGACGACGAGACGGTCTGCGCCTCGGTGCGCCGGACCGGGCGAGCGGTCGTCGTCCACGAGTCGGGCGGGTTCGGCGGACCGGGCGGGGAGATCGCGGCCCGGGTCACGGAGCGCTGCTTCCACCATCTGGAGGCACCGGTGCTGCGCGTGGCCGGGTTCGACATCCCCTATCCGCCGCCGATGCTGGAGAAGCACCACCTGCCCGGCGTCGACCGGATCCTGGACGCCGTGGCGCGTCTGCAATGGGAGGCCGAGAGCTGATGGCACAGGTGCTGGAGTTCAAGCTCCCCGACCTCGGGGAGGGGCTCACCGAGGCGGAGATCGTCCGCTGGCTGGTGGAGGTCGGCGACGTCGTCGCCATCGACCAGCCGGTCGTCGAGGTCGAGACGGCCAAGGCGATGGTCGAGGTGCCCTGCCCCTACGGCGGTGTGGTCACCGCCAGATTCGGCGAGGAGGGCAGCGAACTGCCCGTCGGGGCACCGCTGCTGACGGTCGCCGTGGGCGCGTCCGCCTCCGACGGTCCGGCCGGGACACCGGGCGGACAGCCGGGCGGGGCCTCCTCCATCGGTTCCGGAACGGACTCCGGCCCCGCCGGCAGGGCGTCCGCGGCCTCCGGCAACGGCTCGGCCGAAGGCTCGGGCAACGTCCTGGTGGGCTACGGCACGAGCGCTCCCCCGGAGCGCCGCCGCCGGGTGCGCCGCCCGGCCGTCACCCCGGCGGCCACCGCGGGCACGGCCGGTACACCCGCCGCCACGTTCGCGGCCGACGCCCCCGTCGTCGAGACCTCGCGGGGCGAGGGCCCCGTTCCGGTGATCTCGCCGCTGGTGCGCCGCCTCGCCCGGGAGAACGGCCTGGATCTGCGTGATCTCACGGGCTCCGGCCCCGAGGGCCTGATCCTGCGGGCGGACGTGGAGTACGCGCTGAAGGCGGCAGCCGCGCAGGGCCGCGTCGCCCAGCCGTCGGCCGGTCCGCACCCGCACGTGGCGGAGGCCGCGGCGAACGCGGCACCCGCCGTCGCACGGGTCCGCTCCTCCGCCACGCAGGGAGGGGTCCGTGTGCCCCTCAAGGGCGTGCGCGGCGCGGTCGCCGACAAGCTCTCGCGCAGCCGGCGCGAGATCCCGGACGCCACCTGCTGGGTGGACGCCGACGCGACCGAACTGATGCGGTCGCGTGCCGCGATGAACGCCGCCGGCGGGACGAAGATCTCCCTGCTCGCCCTGCTGGCCCGGATCTGCACGGCCGCGCTCGCCCGGTTCCCCGAGCTGAACTCCACGGTCGACCTGGACAACCGCGAGATCGTCCGGCTGGAGCAGGTCCACCTCGGCTTCGCCGCGCAGACCGAGCGGGGCCTGGTCGTGCCCGTCGTCCGGGACGCGCAGGCGCGGGACGCCGAGGGCCTGACCGCGGAGTTCGCGCGGCTCACCGAGGCGGGCCGCGCCGGGACGCTCACCCCCGCGGAGCTGACCGGCGGCACGTTCACGCTGAACAACTACGGGGTGTTCGGGGTCGACGGCTCCACGCCGATCATCAACCACCCCGAGGCCGCGATGCTCGGCGTGGGCCGCATCATCCCCAAGCCGTGGGTGCACGAAGGTGAACTGGCGGTCCGCCAGGTCGTGCAGCTGTCGCTGACGTTCGACCACCGCGTGTGCGACGGCGGCACGGCGGGCGGCTTCCTGCGCTATGTGGCGGACTGCGTGGAACAGCCGGCGGTGCTGCTGCGCACCCTCTGAGGGGCGTCGCGCTCCGAGGTGCCTCGCGGGGGCGTTCCGGCGCCCCCGCGGGCCCCGCACCGGACCGGTGGCCTGTTGCCCGTCCGTGGGCCGGCCTGTCGCCCGGCCCCCCGACTGGCTGTGGAAGGCCTCACCCGGATACCCGTGGGCCCCGGCGGGCCCGCATACTCAGGGGGTGACCGAGAGCGCCCCTTCCGACACCGCGTACGACGCCGTCGTGCTCGCCGGAGGCGCCGCGCGCCGGCTCGGCGGGACGGACAAGCCCGGAGTACGGGTGGGCGGCCGCGCCCTGCTCGACCGCGTGCTCACCGCCTGCGCGGACGCGGGGACGACCGTGGTCGTCGCCGATCCGCGGCCCACGGCCCGGCCCGTGCGCTGGGCGCGCGAGGAGCCGCCCGGAGGCGGACCGCTCGCCGCGCTGGACGCCGGGCTGCGGTCCGTCGGCGCGCCGTACGCCGCCGTGCTCTCCGCCGATCTGCCCTTCCTGCGGGAGGGAACCGTCCACCGGCTGCTGGCCGCGGCACGGGCGGGCGGCACCGACGGAGTGCTGCTCAGCGACGCCGACGGCCGTGACCAGCCGCTGGTCGCGGTCTACCGGACGGCCGCCCTGCGCCACGGTCTGGCCGCCCTCACCGCCGAGCACGGCTCGCTCACCGGGCTGCCGCTGCGGCGGCTGACCGGCGGCCTCGGTCTCACCCGCCTCACCGACCCCGTCGCGGCCTTCGACTGCGACACCTGGGACGACATCGCCGCCGCCAGGGCCCGCATCAGGGAGCATGAGCACGTGTTGGACGAATGGATCTCCGCAGTCAAGGACGAGCTCGGCATCGACCTGGACGTCGACACCGGTCTCCTGCTCGACCTGGCCCGCGACGCCGCGCACGGCGTGGCCCGGCCCGCCGCGCCGCTGACCACCTTCCTCGTCGGATACGCCGCCGCCCGTGCGGGAGGTGGTCCCGAAGCGGTCGCCGAGGCCTCCCGCAAGGCCGCGGCCCTCGCCCTGCGCTGGGCCCAGGAGGACGCCGGCAGCAAGCCCGACGCCGCCCCCGAAACCTCCGCGGACGCCGGATGACCGCGCGAGGCCTGGGACGGGACGCCGACGACTTCGACGTCGAGGAGGCCCTCGCCCTGGTGAAGCGGCCCAGCGGCACCGAAGCCGCCGTACCCCCGCCCGCCGCGGGCTCCGGCGCGCACGCGCCGGAGCACCGGCACCGGGCCACCCCCTGGCCCGAGGCCCGGGCCGTCGCCGCGCGGGCCGCGCGCCGGGTCGTGCGCCGCGCCCCCGTGCCGGTGCCCCTCGACGCCGCGCTCGGTCTCGTCCTGGCCGAGCCGCTCACCGCCCTCACCGACCTGCCCTCCTTCGACACCTCGGCCATGGACGGCTGGGCCGTCGCCGGACCAGGGCCCTGGACCGTGCGCGACGAGGGGGTGCTGGCCGGGCACGCCGGGCCCGTCCGCCTGGACGACGGCGAGGCGGTCCGGATCGCCACCGGCGCCCGCATCCCCCCGGACACCACCGCCGTGCTCCGCAGCGAGCACGGCCGCACCGACGACAAGGGACGTCTGCACCCCACCCGCGAGGTCGCCCACGGGCAGGACATCCGGCCGCGCGGCCAGGAGTGCCGCAGCGGCGACCAGCTGCTGACCGTCGGGACGCCGGTGACGCCCGCCGTGCTGGGCCTGGCCGCGGCCGCCGGATACGACACCCTCAGCACCGTGCCGCGCCCCCGCGCCGAGGTGTTCGTCCTGGGCGACGAGCTGCTCACCGAGGGACTGCCGCACGACGGGCTGATCCGCGACGCGCTCGGCCCGATGCTGCCGCACTGGCTGCGCGCGCTGGGCGCCGAGGTCGTCGCCGTGCGCCGCCTGGGCGACGACGCGGAGGCCCTGTACAAGGCCGTCACGGCCAGCGACGCCGAGCTGGTCGTCACGACCGGCGGTACCGCGGCGGGCCCCGTCGACCATGTCCATCCCACCCTGCGCCGCACCGGCGCCGAGTTGCTGGTGAACGGCGTGAAGGTGCGCCCCGGCCATCCCATGCTGCTGGCCCGCACCAAGGAGAACCAGCACCTGGTCGGTCTGCCGGGAAACCCCCTGGCGGCCGTCTCCGGGCTTCTGACGCTCGCAGAGCCGCTGCTGCGCACCCTGGCCGCCCGGCCGGCCCCGGAGCCTTGCACGCTGCCCCTGCGGGACGCCGTACAGGGGCATCCGCACGACACCCGGCTCGTCCCGGTCACGCTGCGCGCCGATCACGCCGTTCCGCTGCACTACAACGGCCCGGCGATGCTGCGCGGGGTGGCGGCCTCCGACGCCCTGGCCGTCGTACCGCCCGGTGGCGCTCTCCGGGGGCAGGAGGCGGAACTGCTGGAGCTGCCGTGGGCGACCACGGGGCTGGGAGTGTGTTTCACGTGAAACAGGGCGGAGTGCGGTGTTTCACGTGAAACGGCGCCGACCGGGCGGATCTCACTCAGGACCGCACGGGCTTCCGGTTCCGCCCCGGTCTACTCCGGCTCCTCCACCGCGATGACGCGCCGCACGGTGACCACGCGGTCGCCGGCCCGCAGCGGTGCGGCGCGTTCGTCGGCGTAGTCCAGTACCTGGCGGCCACGTACGACGGCCATGACCAGGTCGGCGCAGGCGCTGGGCGGCTGCCCCGCCTCGGCGGCGGTGACGGGACGTTCGATGAGGTCGAGCCCGTTGCCGAGGGTCATCAGATCCTCCAGGGTCCGGGCCACGACCGGGCTGACCACCGAGACACCGAGCAGTCGGCCCGCGGAGCTGGAGCTGGTGACGACGGTGTCGGCGCCGCTCTGCCGCAGCAGCGGCACGTTCTCGTCCTCCCGGGCCGCCACGACGATGGTGGCGTGCCGGTTCAGCTGGCGGACGGTGAGGGTGATCAGCGCGGCCGTCTCGTCGCGCTGCGGGGCCACGATCACCCGGGCCGCGGTCTGCGCCTCGGCCTTCATCAGCGTGTCGGACCGGGTCGCGTCACCGGTCACGGACACGAGCCCGTCGTCCCCGGCCGCGGTCGCCGCCTTCCGCTGGGCGTCCACCACCACGATCCGGTCCTTGGTCACGCCCTGCCCGGTCAGGGTCTGCACCGCGTGGCGCCCCTTGGTGCCGTAGCCGACGACCACGGTGTGGCCGCTGGTGCGCGAGCGCCAGCGGTGGATGCGGACCTGCTGACGGGTGCGTTCGGTGAGCACCTCCAGGGTGGTGCCGACCAGGATGATCAGGAACAGCACGCGCAGTGGCGTGATGACCAGGATGTTGATCAGCCGCGCGGAGTCGCTGACGGGCGTGATGTCGCCGTATCCGGTGGTGGAGAGGGTGACGGTGGCGTAGTAGGCCGCGTCCAGCAGGCTGACGCTGCCGTTGGAGTTGTCGTTGTAGCCGTCGCGGTCGGCGTAGACGATCAGCGTGGTGAGCGCCAGCACTCCCAGCGCGAGGGCAAGGCGCCGCAGCACCTGCTGGAGCGGGGGCAGGGCCGTGCCGGTCGGCATGACGATGGATCGCCCGGCCTCGGCGTCGTCGCGGGCCTCTGTGCGCGAGCGGTACCAAAGGGACCGGAACATGGAGAACCGGGTCAATTTGGTCGTTCGTCTCTCGTCATGCCTCATCGTGTGCCCCCACGTCGGTGATCGGTAAAACAATGCACCATGGTCGCGGGGCGGGCGCGTGCAGAGGCAGGCAACTCGTCCACCCGTGGAACAAGCCGAGGAGGCCCTGTGCGTGACCACACTGTCGTCGTGGGATTCGGTACGAAGGGACGTACCGCGATCCGGACCGTCTGCGCGGCGGGGCTGCGGCAGAACCAGGTGGTCGTGATCGACCCGAGCGCCAAGGCCGTCGCCGCGGCCGCGGCGGAGGGCTTCGAGGCCGTGGCCGGGGACGCGACGCGCAGCGACGTACTGCGTCAGGCGGAGGTGCAGCGGGCCAAGAAGATCATCGTCGCGACCCAGCGCGACGACACGGCCGTCCTGGTCGTGCTCACCGCGCGACAGCTCAACCCCGGGGCGACGATCGTGGCCGCGGTCCGCGAGGAGGAGAACGCCCCGCTGCTGCGGCAGTCGGGCGCGGACGAGGTCGTCACCGGCGCGAGCGCGGCCGGCCGGCTGCTGGGCATGTCCGCCCTCAGCCCCTCCGCGGGCCTGGTCATGGAGGACCTGATGCGCCAGGGCAGCGGCCTCGACATGGCCGAACGGCCGGTCACCAAGGCCGAGTCGGGGCGCGGCCCGCGTGAACTGGCCCAGCTGGTGGTGAGCGTCGTACGCGGGCACCGGGTGCTGGCGTACGACGACCCGGCCATCGGCGTGCTGGAGCCGACGGACCGGGTCGTGGTGATCGTGCGCGCGGAGGGCGGTGTGCAGGGCTAGGCCCTGTCGTCGAACTCCCGCCTGCCCCGCGACGCCACGCACGCTCCCCCGCTTCGTGGGAGGCGCCCCCACTCGCCGCACCGGGCACCAGCCCGAGTACGTCCCGTACGAGGGCTTGCACCCGGCACTCCCCCGGAGGGGGGACCCCCAGAGCACGCACCTGACGCCGCGGGGCCGCCCTCCGGGCGACGACGGGAGTTCGACGACAGGACCTAGGGGCCGTCCGACCGCCCGGCAGGAGGCGATCCGCCGGACACGCCCCGGGGTCGGTCCTCTGCCCGTCGGCCCCGGAGCCGCCCGGTACGACAGGCCCTCGCGGGCCCCGGGTCACTTGCGGTTGTAGAGCCGCATCGTGACCGGGCCGAAGACCAGCACGAACAGGGCGGCCCAGCCGAGCGTCCAGGCGAGCTCGGCGGCGGGCCACTGGCCGGCCATCAGCTCGCGCACGGAAGTGGCGAGATGGGTGATGGGGCTGTTGTTGACGAAGGCCTGGAGCCAGCCGGGCATCGTGTCCGGGTCGACGAAGACGTTGGACAGGAAGGTCAGCGGGAAGATCACCATCATGCTGACGCCCATCACCGACTTCTCGGAGCGCAGCATCAGCCCGAACATCGTCCAGATCCACGAGAACGAGAACGAGAAGACGATCAGCAGCGCCACCCCGGCGAGGACACCGGCGAACCCGCCGCCCGGGCGGTAGCCGAGGATCAGGCCGACCAGCAGCATCACCGCGGACGCGATCGTGTAGCGCAGGGCGTCGCCGAGCAGATAGCCGACCAAGGTCGACGGCCGCCAGATGGGCAGGGACCGGAAGCGGTCGAAGACGCCCTTCTCGATGTCGGTGTTCACCGAGACGCCGGTGTACATCGTGATCATCACGACCGACATCACCAGGATGCCCGGCAGCAGGAACTGGATGTACTCCTTCGGCGACCCGGCCAGCGCCCCGCCGAACAGGTACGTGTACATCAGCACCATCATGATCGGGAACGCCGTGACGTCGAACAGCTGCTCCGGCACGTGCTTGAGCTTCAGGACGGAGCGCCAGCCGAAGGTCAGCGAGGCCGACAGGGCACTGGGCCGGGGCGGGCGTTCCTTGGTCACGAGCAGGGCGGCGAGCGAATCGGCCCTGACGGGGGCGAGTTCGCCGGTCTCGGTGGTGGTCGCGATGCTCATGCCGCCGCCTCGCCTTCGGTGTCGTCGTCGGTGGCGCGTGTCTCGGTGGCGTGTCCGGTCAGGGCGAGGAACACCTCGTCCAGGCTGGGCTGGCCCAGGGAGAAGTTGTCGACGGTGACGCCCCCGCGGGCCAGCTCCGCGAGCGCGCGGGCGGCCTGCTCGGCGGCGCCCCGACCGTTGTCCGCGCCCGCCCCGACCCGGGCCGTCAGCGCCAAGGGGTCCGCTTCGAGCTGGACGTCCGCGTCCAGGGTCAGCCGCAGGACCTGCTCGGCCGCGGGCCGCTGGGCCGCGTCGCGCAGCCGCAGGTGGACCGAGCCGGCGCCGACCGAGGCCTTCAGCTCGCCCTTGGTGCCCTCGGCGATCACCTTGCCCCGGTCGATCACGGCGATCCGGGACGCCAGCTGGTCGGCCTCGTCCAGATACTGCGTCGTCAGCAGCACGGTGGTGCCCTGGGCGACCACGGCACGCACGATGTCCCACACCTGGTTGCGGCTGCGCGGGTCCAGGCCGGTCGTCGGCTCGTCGAGGAACAGCAGGTCGGGGGTGTTGAGGATGGACGCGGCGATGTCGATACGGCGTCGCATGCCGCCCGAGTAGTTCTTGACCTGCTTCGCGGCGGCCTCGGTCAGCCCGAACGCCTCCAGCAGCTGCGCGGACCGTTCGCGCGCGGCCTTCTTGTGATGGCCGAGCAGCCGGCCGAGCAGGACGAGGTTCTCCGTGCCGGTGAGGTCCTCGTCGACCGACGCGTACTGGCCGGTCAGGCTGACCCGCCCGCGCACCTCGTCGGCCTCGCGCACGACGTCGTGGCCGAATACATGCGCCTCGCCCCCGTCGGGCCTGAGCAGGGTGGCGAGCATCTTGACCGTGGTGGTCTTTCCGGCGCCGTTCGGGCCGAGGACGCCGTAGACCGTGCCGGTCGGCACGGCGAGATCGACGCCGTCGACGGCCCTGGTCTCACCGAACGTCTTCACCAGGCCCGCGGTCTCGATGGCCAGGCCTGGGGTCTGCTGGCTCATGGTGGGTTGTCCTTCCGCGTACGTGGGCTACGCATGGGGAGACCTTCGGCGTGACGCGAACTCATCGGTCGCGCCCAGGGACATCCGAAAAGTCCGGTCGAAGGGCGGAGGGGACCGGGACCTCGGACGCAGGGCGGGCGGTCCGTGCGGCGGTGGGGGAAGGCGGGGCGTGGCCGGGGCGGACGCAGTAGCGTCCGTTTCATGTACGCGATCACGATTCCCGAACCTGGTGGGCCCGAGGCGCTGGTCTGGGCCGAGGTGCCCGACCCGGAGCCCGGGCCGGGCGAGGTGCTCGTCGACGTGACGGCCAGTGCCGTCAACCGGGCCGACATCCTCCAGCGGCGCGGCTTCTACGACCCGCCGCCCGGCGCGTCCCCCTACCCCGGGCTGGAGTGCTCCGGGCGGATCGCCGCGATCGGCACCGGTGTGTCCGGCTGGTCCGTCGGCGACGAGGTGTGCGCGCTGCTCTCCGGCGGCGGATACGCCGAGAAGGTCGCCGTTCCCGCGGGTCAGCTGCTGCCCGTGCCCCGGGGCGTCTCCCTGACGTGGGCGGCGGCGCTGCCCGAGGTGGTCTGCACGGTGTGGTCGAACGTGTTCATGATCTCCCACCTGCGTCCCGGCGAGACGCTGCTCGTGCACGGCGGCTCCAGCGGTATCGGCACCATGGCCATCCAGCTGGCCAAGGCCGTCGGGGCGAGGGTCGCCGTCACGGCCGGCACGCGGGAGAAGCTGGAGCGGTGCGCCGGGCTGGGGGCGGACATCCTGATCGACTACAAGGAGCAGGACTTCGTCGAGGAGATCGCCAAGGCCACCGACGGGGTGGGGGCCGACGTCATCCTCGACAACATGGGGGCCAAGTATCTGGACCGCAATGTGCGGAGCCTGGCGGTGAACGGGCGGCTGGCCATCATCGGTATGCAGGGCGGTGTGCAGGGGGAGCTGAACATCGGGGCGTTGCTTCGGAAACGGGCGGCTGTCACCGCGACGTCTTTGCGGGCTCGGCCGGTGGAGGAGAAGGCGGCGATCGTGGCGGCCGTGCGGGAGCATGTGTGGCCGTTGGTCGAGGGTGGGCGGGTGCGGCCTGTTGTCGACCGGGAGGTGTCCATGGGCGATGCGGGTGCGGGGCATCGGGTGTTGGAGGGGAGTGGGCATGTGGGGAAGGTGCTGTTGGTAGTGGCGGGGCCTGCCGGGGCCGGGGGGTAGGGCGGGGTTCTGGCGGGGCCTGGGGGTAGTGCCGGGGGCTGCCGGTGGGTGGGTGCGGCGGGGTTGTGGCTGGTCGCGCAGTTCCCCGCGCCCCTAAAGATTTGCGCAGTTCCCCGCGCCCCTGAAGATTGCGCAGTTCCCCGCGCCCCTGAGGTAGCGCGCAGTTGCCCACACTCCTATGGACGTGCGCTGTTCTGCGCGGTCCTGAAGTGTCAGTCTCGGCGTAGGCGTAGGGCTATGAAGGCCAGGCCCAGGCCCAGGCCTATGAGGACCAGGCCGCTTCCCAGGGGGAGGATCTCCAGTACGGGTTCGGTGGGGACCGCGGCCTGGGGTGCTGCTGCCGAGGGGGGCCGGGCGGCCGGGGACTGCGGGGCTGTGGGGGGCACCGGGCCGGTGTCGGAGGCCTGCTCCTCCTCGGCCAGTTCCTCGTCGGCGCCGGGGTCCTCCTCGGGGGGCTCCCGTCGGCCCGGGCGTTCCTGGCCCTCCCCGGCCCGGCTGCCGGCCCGGGTGGACTCGGCCTCGGGGGGATCGCTCTCGGGGGCCGATTCGGTCGGGTCGGCCGAGTCCTCGGCGCGCGGTCCGTGGGCCGGGGGCCGGTGCGAGGGGCCCGCGGTGTGGTGGATGGAGGAGGGGGAGGGGAGGGCCGAGCCGTGGTGGCCTTCCGAGCCGTGGTGGCCTTCCCAGACGGGCGAGGCCGGGCCCCGGGCGGGAGGCGAGGCCGTCCCCCGCGGGCGATCGGGCCTGCCGCGGTCCGCGGAAGGACCCACGCCGTGCGCAGGCGTCCCGGCCGCCACCGACTCCCGCGGTCCCGGCGGGCCCGCCGCGGCCACACCGGGCGCGGCGTACACACCGGCACCGACCAACCCGGCCACCAGCACGACCGGTACCAGCCCCCGTACCCTCGTCCCCCACGGCCAACGGTTCACCCCCCTACCCTCACACCGCCGCCCCGCCCCGGCATGTCGGACTCCGCCACCCGAGCCACCGAAGAATTGCCGCGGAAACGGTGGATCACCCTCCTCAGGGGGCACCACGATGATGAGCTGTACGGGTGCGAGAGAATGGCGGCATGGAGATGCCGAGGAACGAAAGGTCGCCGGAGAACCAGCAGATCCTGGTCGTGGGCCAGGACGGCATGGCGCTCAGCGGTGGCAACGGGGACGAGGACTCCCGCGAGATCCCGGTGACGGAGCAGGTCGAGCAGCCTGCCAAGGTCATGCGGATCGGCAGCATGATCAAGCAGTTGCTGGAGGAGGTGCGCGCGGCTCCCCTCGACGAGGCCAGCCGGGCCCGGCTGAAGGAGATCCACCGCAGCTCCGTGAAGGAGCTGGAGGACGGTCTGGCGCCGGAGCTGGTGGAGGAGCTGGAGCGGCTGTCTCTGCCCTTCTCGGACGGCTCGACCCCCTCCGACTCGGAACTGCGGATCGCGCAGGCGCAGTTGGTCGGCTGGCTGGAGGGTCTCTTCCACGGCATCCAGACCACGCTGTTCGCCCAGCAGATGGCCGCGCGGGCCCAGTTGGAGCAGATGCGCCGTGCCCTCCCGCCGGGCGTGGGCCACGAGGGCGAGGAGCACATGGGCGGCCGCTCGGGCGGTCCCTACCTCTGAGCGACGGCCCGGCGTCCGGAGCCCCGGCGCGTCGGACCCGGCACCCCAGCCACCCAGGACACCACCCCCAGCCATCAGTCATCAGCCATCGGAAAGGCCCGGCCGCATCCCCGCGGCCGGGCCTTCCTTCACTTGGGCGCCGGAACCCCGGCGGCAGACCTCAGGATCCCGTCGGCAACCTCAGGATCCCGTCGGCAACCTCAGGATCCCCTCGGCAACCTCAGGAACCCGTCGGCAACCTCAGGGACCCGTCGCATTCGACTTCAGGAATCCGTCGGATTGCCCGTCGAGATGCTCAGCTGGATCTCGCCCGGGTTCTTGGGGTCGACGTCCGTGCCCGGGGCGGGGAACTGGTCCAGGACCGTGCCGTCGCCCCAGGTGTTGTTGTCGACTTCCTTCTTCTTCAGGTGCCAGCCCGCGGCCGAGAGGCACTCCCGGACGGAGGTGATGTCCTTGAACCGGAAGTCGGGGATCTTCACCTTCTCCGGGTCGTTGTAGGACTCCAGCGGCTCGGTGCACTGGGTCGAGTCGATGGTGCGGGAGGTGTCCGGCGGGCGGTAGCCCTCCTTCTGGGTGGCGGACGCGGAGGCGCTGGCCCCGCCGCCCTTGCCCTCGTTCCCGCCGTCGCCGCCGTTCAGCGAGATCGCGACGATCAGCCCGGCGACGGCGGCGACGGCGACCACGATCGAGCCGATGACCACCGAGCGGTTGCTCCTGCGGCCCCCGCCCGGCGCGGACGGGTGCGTCTGCGGGGTGATGTTGTACGGCGGCGGCGTCGACGCACCCGGCTGCGGCGCGTACCCGCCGGGGTGCGGCTGCTGGTAGCCGCCCTGGTGCGGATAGCCGTACGCCGGGGCGGGCGCCGGAGTCGGCGCCGGGGTGCTGTACGGGTTCACCGGCGACGGCTGGTACGGCGTCTGCACCGGCCCGTTGGGAGCCGGGGTCGCCTGGTCGACCGGCGGGAACACCGCCGAGCCGACGCCCGCGCCGCTCGCCGTCGGGGCGCCGGGGACGATGCTCGGCGCGGCCGCCTGGAAGGAGGCCGCGACACGCAGACACTCGTCGCGCATGGCGACGGCGGTCGGGAACCGCTCGTTCGGGTTCTTCTTCAGCGCCCGGGTGATCAGCGCGTCGACGGCAGGCGGCAGCGCGCGGTTGATGGAGGACGCCGCCACCGGCTCCTCCTGGACGTGCGCGTACGCGATGGCCAGCGGCGAGTCCGCGTCGAACGGCAGCCGCCCGGTGACCAGTTGGAACAGCATGATGCCGACCGAGTACAGGTCGGAGCGGGCGTCCACACCGCGGCCGAGGGCCTGTTCGGGCGAGAGGTACTGCGGGGTGCCGACGACCATGCCGGTCTGGGTCATCGAGGTGACCCCGGACTGCATGGCGCGCGCGATGCCGAAGTCCATGACCTTGACCACACCGCGCTTGGTCATCATCACGTTGCCGGGCTTGATGTCGCGGTGGACCAGCCCCATCTCGTGGCTGATCTCCAGCGCCGCGAGCACATCGGCGGTGATCTTCAGCGCCTTGTCGGCGGGCATCGCGCCGAACTGCCGTACGTCGTCGTCGAGCACGGAGCCGAGCGGGCGGCCCTCGACGTACTCCATGACGATGAACGGCGTCGTCATGCCGCCGACCTCGTCCTCGCCGGTGTCGAAGACGGAGACGATGTTGGTGTGCGTGAGCTTGGCCACGGCCTGCGCCTCGCGGCGGAACCGCTCGCGGAAGGCGGCCTCGCGGCCCAGCTCGGTGTGCAGCGTCTTGATCGCCACCTGGCGGTCCAGCACACTGTCGTACGCGAGGTGCACCGCGGCCATACCGCCCTGGCCCAGCAGGTCGCGCAGTTGGTAGCGGCCACCGGCGAGCGCCCGTGCCGTGTAACGGTCCTGTGCGCCGTCCTGGCTCATCGTTCTGCGTCCCCCATAGGCGCCGGCGACAGCGGCTGCTGTGCTCCCGCGTGATCGAAAACAGTTATTCCCGGCCAAGTCTGCCCCAGGGCACCGACACGTCAAGCTCGGTGCCCGTTCCGTGACCGTACGCGAAAGAAGCGTCGCGGAAGCGTTACAGCGCCCGTGCGAGCGCCCCACACGATTTGCGCCACGGCTGGAAACCACGGTTTGATGACCGGTCCGTCTCCTGCCCGTGAGGGGGCCAAGCCGGACCGGTGGCTCGCGCGGAGGCTGTAGCGTGGCCGACGGAGACCGTGACAACACCGCGCGCACCGCGGGCAGAAACGACGGCGAGGACTGATGGCACAGCAGCAGCGCGCTCAGGGCCCGTCCGAACCCGAGGCGACTGGCGGCGGCATGTCGGACGCGCCGGAAGTCTGGGGCAACGGAGGGCTTGTCGGGGACGGCCGGTACCGGCTGACCGGCAGGCTAGGCCGGGGCGGCATGGCGGAGGTGTTCGCCGCCGAGGACGTACGCCTCGGCCGCACCGTCGCCGTCAAGCTGCTGCGCGCCGACCTCGCCGAAGACCCGGTCTCCAAGGCCCGGTTCACCCGTGAGGCACAGTCGGTCGCCGGACTCAACCACCATGCCATCGTCGCCGTGTACGACTCCGGCGAGGACCAGGTGGGCGGCCAGGCGGTGCCGTACATCGTGATGGAGCTGGTCGAGGGCCGCACCATCCGCGACCTGCTGCTCAACGCCGAGGCGCCGGGTCCGGAGCAGGCCCTGATCATCGTGTCGGGTGTGCTGGAGGCGCTGGCCTACTCGCACCAGCACGGCATCGTGCACCGCGACATCAAGCCCGCGAACGTCATCATCACGCACAACGGCGCCGTGAAGGTCATGGACTTCGGCATCGCCCGCGCCCTGCACGGGGCGTCGACGACGATGACGCAGACCGGCATGGTCATGGGCACCCCGCAGTACCTGTCCCCTGAGCAGGCCCTCGGCAAGGCCGTCGACCACCGCTCCGACCTGTACGCGACCGGCTGCCTGCTCTACGAACTCCTCGCGCTGCGCCCGCCGTTCGTCGGCGAGACCCCGCTGTCGGTGGTCTACCAGCACGTCCAGGACATCCCGGTGCCGCCGTCGGAGGTCTCCGACGCCTCGCCGCCGGAGCTGGACGGCCTGGCGATGCGCGCGCTGGCCAAGGAGCCGGACGACCGCTTCCAGACCGCCGAGGAGATGCGCGGTCTGATGCAGTACGCCCTCCAGATGCTCTACGACCAGGGCGGCCACACCGGCACCTGGAACACCGGCCCGGTGGACATGCACGAGGGCCGGCACACCCCGGCCGGGGGCATGGCGGGCACGACGGCGCTGCCGCACCCGATGGACGGCGCGTCGGGCACCACCCAGATCCCGCAGCCGATCCTCCAGCCCTACGGGCACGGCGGCGACGACGGCGGCTTCGAGGGCCACGGCAACCGCGGCAGCGGCCGCGGCAAGCTGTGGATCCTGGCCGTCCTGGCGGTGATCGCCATCGCGGGCGGTGTCGCGCTGGCCGTGAAGAACGCCGGTGACGGCGGGGGCGGCTCCGGCAAGTCCCCGACGCCGACGGTCTCGCAGACCAAGGAAGAGGACAAGGCGACCGAGGAGCCGTCCGACGAGGCGACCGAGGAGCAGCCGACGAACCAGCAGACGGAGGACGACAACGGCGGCGGGGGCGGCTGGGACTACACCCCGACCCCGACCCCGTCGTGGACGCCTTCCGTCTCGGCCTCGACCTCGCCGACCGGTGAGCCGACGGACACCGAGCCGACGGACCCGGAGCCGACCCCCGAGCCCACCGACGTCGAGCCGACCCCCGAGCCCACCGACGTCGAGCCGACGGGCACGGCCGGAGCGGACGCGGGCGGCGTCGCGGGCTGAGGCGAGGCGGCACCGGGGGCCGGACGGCACCCGCAGAGCACGTGAGGACGGGGCTCCACGCGCACGCGTGAGGCCCCGTTCCGCTGTCCAGGTCCTCGCCGTTCCGCCGTGCGGGTCCCTGCCGTTCCGCCGTGCGGGTCCTCGCCGAGGGCATCGGCCGAAGACCGTTCACCCGAACGGGTGCGAATCCTCCCCGCCCTGGTGGGAACGGATGTGCGCCCCTGATAAAAGGGGGAGCGAACTGCCGTCGGAACCGTACAAACAGACAGCCCCTATTTATTACTGACCGGTTGGTTCACCTGGGTGTCACTCCAAGAAGACTCTTCCCGTGGCCCGGTTCACCGGGATAACGTGCCGTAGTTCCGGCCCCCTGCAAGGCTGTGACCAGGAGTTGTTCCCGGCATTCGCGATTTACTTGGAAATCCAAGCAAAATCGCAGGTCAGGAGGCGTTTCACAGAAATGTGGCGCACTGGGTAACGTGCTTTTTGCAGGGTGCTCGCCGGGGCACCTGTCACGCCTGTCCCCTACGAGCCGCACCCACCCCGTGCGCCCCGTAGGCCCCACAGGTGAGCCGCTCCCCCAGGCTCCTGAACGGAGCTGGGGGGACCCCCAGGCAGCCCGGCGAACCCGGGGAGCCGGACCGACGGAGGAGCACACGTGAGCGTGGAGAGCACTGCCGCGCGCAAGCCGCGAGGCGGCGCCGGAAGCAAGGCCGGCACCACCGCTGCGAAGCGCACCACCCGCGCGAGCAGCAGGAAGAGCGACGAGCCCGAGCTCGTGCAGCTGCTGACCGCCGAGGGCGAGCGCGTCAAGAACGCCGAGTACGACAAGTACGTCGCCGGCATCACCCCCGAAGAGCTCCGCGGCCTGTACCGCGACATGGTGCTCACCCGACGCTTCGACGCCGAGGCCACCTCCCTGCAGCGCCAGGGCGAGCTGGGCCTGTGGGCGTCGCTGCTCGGCCAGGAGGCAGCCCAGATCGGCTCCGGCCGGGCGCTGCGCGACGACGACTACGTCTTCCCGACCTACCGCGAGCACGGCGTCGCCTGGTGCCGCGGGGTCGACCCGACCAACCTGCTGGGCATGTTCCGCGGCGTGAACAACGGCGGCTGGGACCCCAACAGCAACAACTTCCACCTGTACACGATCGTCCTCGGCTCGCAGACCCTGCACGCCACCGGCTACGCCATGGGCATCTCCAAGGACGGCGCGGACTCCGCCGTGCTCGCGTACTTCGGCGACGGCGCCTCCAGCCAGGGCGACGTCAACGAGTCGTTCGTCTTCTCGGCGGTCTACAACGCCCCGGTCGTGTTCTTCTGCCAGAACAACCAGTGGGCGATCTCCGAGCCCATCGAGAAGCAGACCCGCGTCCCGCTCTACCAGCGCGCCCGCGGATTCGGCTTCCCCGGCGTCCGGGTCGACGGCAACGACGTCCTGGCCTGCCTCGCGGTGACCCGCGCGGCCCTGGAGCGCGCCCGGCGCGGCGAGGGCCCGACGCTGGTCGAGGCGTTCACGTACCGCATGGCCGCCCACACCACCTCGGACGACCCGACCCGCTACCGCCGCGACGCGGAGCGCGAGGCGTGGGAGGCCAAGGACCCGATCCTGCGCCTCAAGGCCTACCTGGAGAACGAGGGCCACGCCGACGCGGCCTTCTTCGAGGAGCTCGAGACGGAGAGCGAGGCGCTCGGCAAGCACGTCCGCGAGGTCGTCCGGGCCATGCCCGTCCCGGAGCACATGGCGATCTTCGACAACGTGTACGCGGACGGGCACGCGCTCGTCGACGAGGAGCGCGCGCAGTTCGCCGCCTACCAGGCGTCCTTCGCGGGCGGAGAGGCCGAGTAATCATGGCTGTTCAGACACTTCCTCTCGCGAAGGCGCTCAACGAGTCGCTGCGCAAGGCCCTGGAGACCGACCCCAAGGTCGTCATCATGGGCCTGGACGTCGGCAAGCTGGGCGGCGTCTTCCGCATCACCGACGGCCTCCAGAAGGACTTCGGCGAGGACCGGGTCATCGACACCCCGCTCGCCGAGTCCGGCATCGTCGGCACGGCCATCGGACTCGCGCTGCGCGGCTACCGGCCGGTCGTGGAGATCCAGTTCGACGGCTTCGTCTTCCCGGCGTACGACCAGATCGTCACCCAGCTCGCGAAGATGCGGGCCCGGTCGCTCGGCGCCGTGAAGGTGCCGGTCGTCATCCGCATCCCGTACGGCGGCGGCATCGGCGCCGTCGAGCACCACTCCGAGTCCCCCGAGTCCCTCTTCGCGCACGTCGCGGGCCTCAAGGTCGTCACCCCGGCGAACTCCTCCGACGCCTACTGGATGCTCCAGCAGGCGATCCAGAGCGACGACCCGGTCATCTTCTTCGAGCCCAAGCGCCGTTACTGGGACAAGGGCGAGGTCGACACCGACGCCATCCCGGGCGAGCTGCACAAGGCCCGCGTCGCCCGCGAGGGCACGGACCTCACGCTCGCCGCGTACGGCCCGATGGTGAAGACCTGCCTGGAGGTCGCCGCCGCGGCCGCCGAGGAGGGCAGGTCCCTGGAGGTCCTGGACCTGCGTTCGGTCTCGCCGCTCGACTTCGACACCATCCAGGCCTCGGTGGAGAAGACCCGCCGCCTGGTCGTGGTCCACGAGGCGCCGGTGTTCTTCGGTTCCGGCGCGGAGATCGCCGCCCGGATCACCGAGCGCTGCTTCTACCACCTGGAGGCCCCGGTGCTCCGGGTCGGCGGCTACCACGCCCCGTACCCGCCGGCCCGCCTGGAGGAGGAGTACCTGCCGGGCCTGGACCGGGTGCTCGACGCCGTCGACCGTGCCCTGGCGTACTGAGGAGAGGGTCGTGACGACGATGACTGAAGCGTCCGTGCGCGAGTTCAAGATGCCCGACGTGGGCGAGGGACTCACCGAGGCCGAGATCCTCAAGTGGTACGTCCAGGTCGGTGACACCGTCACCGACGGACAGGTGGTGTGCGAGGTCGAGACCGCCAAGGCGGCCGTCGAACTGCCCATCCCCTACGACGGTGTGGTGCGCTCCCTGCACTTCCCCGAGGGCACCACGGTCGACGTGGGCACGTCGATCATCGCGGTCGACGTGTCGGGCGGGGCCGCTCCGGCCGAGGCCCCGGCGCCTGCCGCGGCCCCCGCCGCCGCGCCTGCTCCGGCCGCCCAGGACGAGGCCGCCGAGCCGCAGGGCCGCCAGCCCGTGCTCGTCGGCTACGGCGTGGCCGCCAGCTCCACCAAGCGCCGCCCGCGCAAGGGCGCGGAGGCTCCCGCGGTCAAGGTCCAGGCCGCGGTGCAGGGCGAGCTGAACGGCCACGCGCCTGCGGCTCCGGCCGCCCCCGCGCTCGGGCGTCCCCTGGCCAAGCCGCCCGTGCGCAAGCTGGCCAAGGACCTCGGCGTCGACCTGGCCACGGTCGTGCCGACCGGCCCGGACGGCATCATCACCCGCGAGGACGTGCACAGGGCGGCGACCCCGCAGGCGGAGGCCCCGGCTCCGGCGGCGGCCCCGGTCCCCGTGGCGGCTTCCGTGCCCGCGCCCGCGCCGGCGGCGTCGTACGACACCGCGCGGGAGACCCGTGTCCCCGTCAAGGGCGTGCGGAAGATGACGGCGCAGGCGATGGTCGGCTCGGCGTTCACCGCGCCGCACGTCACCGAGTTCGTCACGGTCGACGTCACGCGCACGATGAAGCTCGTCGACGAACTCAAGCGGGACAGGGACATGCAGGGGCTGCGGGTCAACCCGCTGCTGCTGATCGCCAAGGCCCTGCTGGTCGCCATCAAGCGCAACCCGGACGTCAACGCGTCCTGGGACGAGGCGAACCAGGAGATCGTGCTCAAGCGGTACGTGAACCTGGGCATCGCCGCGGCCACCCCGCGCGGTCTGATCGTGCCGAACATCAAGGACGCGCACGACAAGACGCTGCCGCAGCTCGCCGAGGCGCTCGGTGAGCTGGTGTCCACCGCGCGCGAGGGCAAGACCTCGCCCGCGGCGATGCAGGGCGGCACCGTGACGATCACCAACGTCGGCGTCTTCGGCGTAGACACCGGCACCCCGATCCTCAACCCGGGCGAGTCGGCGATCCTCGCGGTCGGCGCCATCAAGCTCCAGCCGTGGGTCCACAAGGGCAAGGTGAAGCCGCGTCAGGTGACCACCCTGGCGCTGTCCTTCGACCACCGCCTGGTCGACGGCGAGCTCGGCTCCAAGGTGCTCGCGGACCTCGCGGCGGTCCTGGAGCAGCCCAAGCGGCTGATCACCTGGGCGTGAGCCGGTAGTCGCACACACGACAAGGGGCCCGTCGCCGTGGAGGCGACGGGCCCCTTGTCGTGTGTGCCGGGCCGGTGACGCGGGTGCGTCGGGGCGTCAGCTGATGCGGGCGTAGCCGTAGGTGATGAGCTTCTTCACGTCGGCGGTGCGGTTGGCCTCGGACGAGGACGACAGGACCGCGCCGACCACCTGCTCGCCGTTGAGCGTGGCGGAGAAGACCAGGCAGTACTTGGCGTCGGGGCCGGAGCCGGTCTTGACGCCGAGCGTGCCGTTCCAGCCGAGCAGGGTGTTGGTGTTGTTCCAGGGCGCCATCGTGCGGGTGGAGCCGGAGCTGGTGATCGTCTTCGCCGTGTACGACTTCGTCTTCACGACGGCCCGGAACGTGGAGCTCGTCATCGTGCTGCGGGCGAGCTTCGTCAGGTCACGCGGCGTCGAGTAGTTGGCGCCGTTGCTCAGACCGTCGAACGAGTCGAAGTGCGTGTTGGTCATGCCCAGGGTCTTGGCCATGTTGTTCATCCGGGCGATGAAGTTCGCGGTGCGGGCCTTGACCGTGGTGCCGGTGCCGAACTTGTCGGCGAGGGCCATGGCGGCGTCGCAGCCGGAGGGCAGCATCATCCCGTACAGGAGCTGACGGACGGTGACCTTGTCGCCGACGATCAGGCGGGCCGTCGAGGGGTAGCCCTCGGCGACCATGTAGTCGCTGACCTCCCGGCGGATCGTCACCCTGGTGTCCAGGGTCACGTTCGTCGCCGGCGAGAGCCGCGAGAGCACGACCTTGGCCGTCATGATCTTCGTCGTGGAGGCGGTGAGCCTCTTGGTGTCGCCGTACTTCGTGTACAGCGTCGCGCCGGTCGCGCCGTTCATCACGAACCCGCCCTTGGCGGTGATCGTGGGCACGGTCACGGCCTGTGCGGGGGCGGCGGCGACCGCGCCCGCGGTGATCATGGCGCCGGTGGTGAGCCCGACCGTGATGGCCCTGCGGATCCGGGCGCCCGAAATGCTACTCATCAAGAGAATTACCCCGAATTTAGTGTCAAGTCTCTTTTGTCGTGGCCCCATTGGGAGGGGAAAACAGGGCCGCACGGGTGAGACACGTGGGAGCAGTGAATGGTTGTGCTCCGGTTTCAGGGAATTCGGGTCCGCATCCTGGACGACGGTCCGCATGCGTACGTGTTGTATCTATCCTGTCGCCATGACCATGGCCGTGAAGCAACCACCCGCCGCCGAACGCGTCTACAGCCACGTCAAACAGGGCGTCCTGGACCGCCGTTACGAAGGCGGCACGCTGCTCACCGAGGGCGAGCTCGCCGAGGCCGTGGGGGTCTCCCGCACCCCGGTGCGCGAGGCGCTGCTGCGGCTGGAGGTCGAGGGACTGATCCGGCTCTACCCGAAGAAGGGCGCCCTGGTGCTGCCCGTCTCCGCGCAGGAGATCGCGGACGTGGTCGAGACCCGGCTGCTCGTCGAGGAGCACGCCGCGCGCAAGGCCGTCCCCGCGCCCGCCGGGCTGGTCCAGCGACTGGAGGAGCTGCTCGAACGCCAGAAGCGCCAGGCCGCCGAGGGCGATCTGGCCGCCGTCGCGGTCACCGACCGCTGCTTCCACGCCGAGATCGTCCGCAGCGGCGGCAACGAGATCCTCTCCCGCCTCTACGACCAGCTGCGCGACCGGCAGCTGCGCATGGGCGTGGCCGTGATGCACTCCCATCCCGACCGCATCGCCAAGAACATCACCGAGCACCAGGAGATCCTCGACGCGCTGCGCGCCGGGGACGCGGAGGCCGCCGTCGAGCGGGTCCACCGGCACGTCGGCTGGTTCTCCCTCCTGGCCCGGGGAGAGGTGCGATGAGCGCCGTCGCACCCGCGCTGCCGGGCGACCCTCCCGGCGGGCGGCGCGCCGTCGCCGTCTGGGGCGTCGGCGTCTCCGTCTACTTCGTCGCCGTCATCTTCCGTACCTCGCTGGGGGTCGCGGGCCTCGACGCGGCCGACCGCTTCGGTGTGAACGCCTCGGCCCTGTCGACCTTCTCGATCCTCCAGCTGCTGGTCTACGCCGGGATGCAGATACCCGTCGGCCTGCTCGTGGACCGGCTCGGCACCAGGAAGGTGCTCGGGCTGGGGGTGGTGCTGTTCACGGCGGGGCAGCTGGGTTTCGCCCTCTCCCCCTCGTACGGGACGGCGCTGGCCTCGCGCGCGCTGCTCGGGTGCGGGGACGCGATGACGTTCATCAGCGTGCTGCGGCTCGGCACGCGGTGGTTCCCCGCGCGGCGCGGGCCGCTGATCGCGCAGCTCGCGGGGCTGGTGGGGATGGCCGGCAACCTCGTCTCCACGCTGGTGCTGGCCCGGCTGCTGCACGAGGTCGGCTGGACGGCCGCGTTCGCCGGCAGCGCGCTGGCGGGCGTGGTCGTCTTCGCGCTGCTGCTGCTGTTCCTGCGGGACCACCCCGAGGGGCACGAGCCGGAGCCGCCGTCGCATCGGGGGAGCGCCTACGTGCGACGGCAGATCGCGGCGTCCTGGCGGGAGCCGGGGACCCGGCTGGGGCTGTGGGTGCACTTCACGACGCAGTTCCCGGCGATGGTGTTCCTGCTGCTGTGGGGGCTGCCGTTCCTGGTCGAGGCGCAGGGGCTCGGCCGGGGGACGGCGGGGGCGCTGCTGACGCTCGTCGTGCTGTCCAACATGGCGGTGGGGCTCGTCTACGGCCAGATCGTCGCCCGGCATCACGGGGCGCGGCTGCCGTTGGCGCTCGGGACCGTGGGGGCGACGGCGCTGCTGTGGGCGGTGACGCTGTACTGGCCCGGGGCGGCGGCGCCGATGTGGCTGCTCGTGACGTTGTGCGCGGTACTGGGGGCGTGCGGGCCGGCGTCGATGATCGGGTTCGACTTCGCGCGGCCGGCGAATCCGCCGGAGCGGCAGGGGACGGCGTCCGGCATCACCAACATGGGGGGCTTCGTCGCCTCCATGACCACCCTGTTCGCGGTGGGGGTGCTGCTGGACGCGACGGGGGGTGACTACCGGGTCGCGTTCTCCGTGGTGTTCCTGCTCCAGGGGCTCGGGGTGTCGCAGATACTGCGGTTGCGGCGGCGCGCGGCTCTGCGGGAGCGGGAGCGGTTGGTCGCCAGCCGGGTGTCCTCTGTTCACGTCCCTGTGTGAGGCGGGGCGGCGCTGGTGCCGGGCCACCGGGCCTTTGCCCGCCCGCCCGGAACTCGCGTCGGGGAGTAGCTGGGGGCTCCGCCCCGGGCCCCCGGAGCCTTTGCCCTCCCACCGCCCGGAACTGGCGTCATGGAGTTGCCGGGGGCTCCGCCCCCGGCCCCCGGGGCCTTTGCCCACCCACCACCCGGAACTCGCGTCGGGCCGTTACCTCGTCACCGTGAAGTTCGTCAGGATCGCCTTCGTCAGTTCCGGGTCGCCCTCCGCCTTGACGCGGTCGGCTACCGCCTCGGGGGTGACGCGGCCGCAGGCGAGGCGGACGAAGGTCTCCCAGTCGAGGGTGAAGGCGGCGGCGGGGCCGAGGGCGGGGGCCGTCTCCAGGGTGCCGCGGCCCTGGATGTCGACGCGGATCGTGCGCAGGAACTCGACCGGGCCGTGCACGTCGAAGACGACGGCCGAGCTGCGCGGCGCGTTCGCCCGCCCGGCGACCACGTCGGGCAGGGCCTCCAGCAGCAGGTCACGGGCGATGTGCGCGCCGGGGGAGTCGAGGTTGCCGGGGCGGCCGAGGGCGGTGCGCAGGTCCTGCTCGTGCGCCCACACCTCGAAGGCGTGGCCGCGCATGGCCTGCTCCAGCGTCAGCTCCGTGCCGAGCGGGCCGCGGACCTTGGTGCCGGGGTCGCGGGACTCGTTGCGCAGCTGGCGGTTGCGGCGGATGACCGTGTACTCCAGCTCGGCGGTCATCTCCGGCGCGGTGTGGTGACGGCGGACATCGACCTGCATCTCCATGTACCGCTGGTGATCGTTGGAGACGTGGAACAGGTCGCGCGGCAGCGTGTGGATCGGACGCGGGTCGCCGAGCATCTCGCAGTCCAGGCCGATGACATGGGAGACGACGTCGCGCACGGACCAGGCCGGGCACGGCGTGCGGCGGTTCCAGTCGGCCTCCACCAGCCCCTGCACGAGCTCGGATATCGCGTCGATGGAGTGGGTCCAGGCGTCGGCGTAGGGCTGGAGGGTGGGATGCAGACTCACGGAACGGGACCCCTCGGCGGTCGGAGCACGGGCAGGTTATGGCGGCGTTGCCAGTGGGAGGTGGCGGCGGCTGTCGGCGGGTGGCTTGAGACGTTAAGTTACGCTGCTCCGAGGCACCCCGGCAGTGCTTTCGTGTGACGATCGTAGGCCCGAGTGGACAACTCGAATGCCAGGACGGTGGTACTGTGCGCGCTTCCCTTCTCCAGATCGCCGTAGACGAGGGCGAATCGGTCGCCGCACGCCGGGAGCGGGTCGCCGCGCTCGTGCGGGAACAGGCCGGAGCCGACCTCGTGGTGCTGCCGGAACTGTGGACCACCGGGGCGTTCGCCTACGAGGAGTTCGGGAGCGGGGCCGAGCCGCTGCACGGGCCGACGTACGAGGCCATGGCGAAGGCGGCGAGCGACGCGGGCGTGTGGCTGCACGCGGGCTCCGTCCCCGAACGCGGCACCTCCGGCCCCGGCTCGGCCGAGGACGAGGGCCCGCTCTACAACACCTCGCTCGTCTTCGCGCCGGACGGCGGGCTGGCCGCCGTGTACCGCAAGATCCACCGCTTCGGCTTCGACAAGGGCGAGGCCGTGCTGATGAGCGCGGGCGGGGAACTGGTGACCGTCCGTCTGCCGGAGACGACCCTGGGCGTGGCGACCTGCTACGACCTCCGCTTCCCGGAGCTGTTCCGCGGGCTCGTCGACGCCGGGGCCGAGACGCTGGTCGTCCCGGCGGGCTGGCCAGAGCGGCGGCGGGCCCACTGGACGCTGCTGGCGCAGGCGCGGGCGGTGGAGAACCAGGCGTTCGTCCTCGCCTGTGGAACGGCCGGGACGCATGCCGGAGTCCCGCAGGCCGGTCACTCGATCGTGGTCGACCCCTGGGGCGAGGTGCTCGCGCAGGCGGGGCCGGACGAGGAGATCCTCACCGTCGACCTGGACATGACGAGGGTGGCGGCGACCCGGGAGCAGTTCCCGGCCCTGAAGGACCGCGTCCTCGGCCTGGAGCCGCCCCGCCGCTGACCGGCCCGGAGCCGCCCCGCCGCCGGACCGGCTCCCCGCCGTTGCCGGACCTTGGCTCGGTGCCGCCGGACCGGCTCCGTGCCACTGGGTCCGGACGGCCCCGCCGCCGGACCGGCTGCCGGACCCTGGCTTTCCGCCGTTGCCCGACCGGCATCCCGCCGTTGCCGGACCCTGGCTCCGCGCCGCCGGATCGGCTCCGTGCCGCCGAGTCCGGACGGCCCCGCCGCCCGACCGGCATCCCGCCGTTGTCGGACCCTGGCCCTGCGCCGCCGGTCCGCTCCGCGCCGCCGGACCGGCTCCGTGCCACTGGGTCCGGACGGCCCCGCCGCCGGACCGGCTGCCGGACCCTGGCTTTCCGCCGTTGCCCGACCGGCATCCCGC